>CAUQCU010000022.1:0-20169 GCA_963516555.1 Campylobacter concisus
CTAAAATCATCTCTTTTAATTTAGCAAGGATTAGCATGTTTTTTAAATTTATTTTCTCTCTCATTTTGTTTGCAGGCTCGCTTTTTGCCGAGGTTTTAGACGTTAGTAAGGCATTTGTTTTAAGCCCAAGTATCGATGAACAAGGCGCGGAGATCAAGTTTAAATTTGGTGAAAATATCTATCTTTATAAAGATAGTTTTGAGGTTAAACTTGGCGAAGAGAAGATAAATTCTTTGCTAAATATGCCAAAGAGTGAAAACACAGGCGAATATGAAATTTACCCAAAAGATTTTTCGCTGTTTATCCCGCTAAATTTAGTAAAAGAGCATCTTAAAAACGGCAATACTAGGCTAAATTTAAGCTATCAAGGTTGTGCTAAAAATGGCATCTGTTACCGCCCACAAACTAAAATTTATGACATATTTGAGAAATTTGGCAAATTTAGCATCATAACCTTTGAAAAAGAGCAAAAAGACGAAACAAATCCTGAATTTACCGAGCTTTCAGAAGATCAAAGCATCGCAAACGAGCTAAGCAGCAAAAACTTTTTTATCTCGCTTGCGACATTTTTTGGCTACGGTCTCTTGCTCTCGCTCACACCTTGCGTCTTCCCGATGATACCGATCCTATCAAGCATTATCGTCTCAAAGGGTGGCAGCCTAAATGCCAAAAAAGGCTTCTTGCTCTCGCTAGTCTACGTAGTCGCCATGAGCCTTGCCTACGCGCTTGCTGGCGTTGGGGCAAGCCTGCTTGGCTTTGGCATCGCAGGGGCACTCCAAAACATCTACGTACTCGGCGCATTTGCGGCCATTTTTGTCATCTTAAGCTTTAGTATGTTTGGCTTTTACGACATCAAACTGCCCTCTAAATTTGAAAATATGATCAGCAAAAAGTCACAAAACAGCTCAGGCCTCGTCGGTGTTTTCATCATGGGCTTTGCCTCAGCGCTCATCGTCTCGCCTTGCGTGGCAGCACCGCTAGCAGGCGCACTTCTATACATCGCACAAAGCGGCGACGCACTTTATGGGGGCATCATGCTCTTTGTCATGGGGCTTGGCATGGGCGCACCGCTTCTTGTGATAGGGCTAAGCTCTGGCAAACTCCTGCCAAGACCTGGCGGCTGGATGGACGAGGTCAAAAAACTCTTTGGCTTTTTGATGCTCATCATGGCCGTTTGGATCCTTGCACGTGTGCTTGGAGCCTTTTTTGAGCTACTTGGTTATGGCGTCATAGGCGTCTTTGCAGCCATTTATCTTGGGGCGTTTGAGGCAGCAAATAACGGCTGGGCTAAATTTAAAAAAGCACTTTGCATGCTAGCTTTTATCTACTCTTTCATGCTAATAATTGGCGCATTTTTGGGCTCAAAAGACGCATTTTCGCCGCTTTCTGGGCTAAATTTAGCCAAAAACGAGAGCGAGCTAAATTTCAAACAAGCTAGAAATTTAAACGAGCTAAATGAGATGATAAAAAGCTCAAGCAAGCCAGTACTTGTGGATTTTTATGCCGACTGGTGCGCGAGCTGCAAAGAGATAGAGCATATCACTTTTAAAGACGCTGGCGTGAAAAATGCTTTGGCAAATTTTACGCTTATTCGCATCGACGTGACAAGTGGCGGGGCACAAAATGATGAGATGCTGAGAAATTTTGGGCTCATCGATCCGCCTGCACTCCTACTTTTTAAAGACGGCGAAGAGCAAAAATCACTTAGAACGATTGGCTTTATAAATGCTAAAAATTTCATAGCAAAGCTTGAGAAAATTTAGACTTTAGTGGCAAATTTAGCTGGGATTTGTAAATTTATCAGCTAAATTTATCTAGGCTTTGCAGACTTTACAACCAACTACGAAAGCGACAAAGAAGCAAATTTGAGCTATCAAATTTATATTGTGTGATAACGTGAGTAAAATCGCAAAAGCAAAAATTGTAGTCATCTTAAATTTATCAAATTTTAAAATATGCCAACAAATAGAAGTAGAAACTAAATTTAGTTTAGCACCAAGGCAGCAAGACAACTAAAAATTTTAATCAAATTTTGCACCAAATCGCGTGCTACAAGACCGTAATGCAAAAACAAAGCTAAGTAAAGCCTACGATTATCTTAAATTTATGAAATTTTAAAACATCTCAGCAAATATAAAATTTGCTAAAAACGACCCAAGCCACGAAGCTTACAACAAATTTAACTTAGCCTTAGGATTCAACTAAAATGCAATCAAATTTCACTCATCTCACGCACAAACAAGACCACAAAATCAAATACAAAATATCAGCCAAACCATTACCCAAATTTATAAAATTTTAAAATTTGCTCCACCACAGCAAAACGTCTTAGCAAAACAAATTTAGGCTCATTTGCCAAATTTAGCTAGCGCTCTTTGGTAGTCCTCTTCGCTATCGATACCGATACTTTGACTTTCAACCTCTAGCATCGCTATCTTTTTGCCATTTTCTAGGGCACGCAGCTGCTCGAGCTTCTCAGTATTTTCAAGGCTTGAAGACATGAGCGCGCAAAACTCTTTTAGGCTTTTTACACTGTATCCATAGATGCCAAGGTGAGCCTTGTAGCTTTTGCACTCGCTTCTGTTAAATGGTATCCTCGATCTTGAAAAATAAAGCGCATAGCCCTCAAAATCAGTCACCACTTTGACTAAATTTTTATCATCCGCAAACTCATCATCGATCATTTTGTAGCAAGAAAACATAAAGGCTTTTTGCCTATTTTGCTCGCAAAATGCCCTAAATTTGGCGATATTTTCAGGCTCGATAAATGGCTCATCAGCCTGAACATTTATGATGATCTCGCTCTCGCTTAGTCCCAAAATTTGCGCCGCTTCGTTTATCCTATCAGTGCCACTTTGATGATCTTTGCTAGTTAGCACCGCTTTTATGCCGTGAGCCTTGGCGATATCAAGCACGCTTGGCTCATCCACAGCAACCGCCACATCGTCCACGCCGCTTACTCTAAGAGCCGTCGCCACAAACATCGGCACGCCGTTTATCTCTTTTAAAATTTTATTACTAAACCTTGTTGAGGCAAGGCGGGCTGGGATGATTATCATCGCTCGATCCATTCTAGGACGCACTTTTCGATCTTGTCCTCTTTTATGATGTTTTTGTGTAAAATTTTCGCGCTAAATAGCGAGTTTATCGAGCTTGGCACGCTGTCATTTAAGATTTTAGCGGTCTTTGCTAGCGCATCTTTTTCATCTTTTGTATTTGTGATCTGGCACGCTTTGATCATGCTTGGCGTAAATTTCACCCAGTGCGCGGTCGATGTGATGACATTTATGCGGCCAGAATCCACCATCTTAAAGCAAGTAGCCGTATGCGGATCGATCGCGTAGCCGTCCTTTGCGAGCTTTGCGATGTATGCCTCACACTCCTTGTCATCGCACCAGCTAGCTTCAAAGTCCTCTTTTAGCGCCTCAAGCTCTTGCTTGCTAAGCTTATAAAATTTATTTTTGGCTAAGCTTTGCATAAGCTCATTAGTTCTAACGCTACCAAATTTATCAAACAGCAAGCGCTCGACGTTTGAGCTGATCAAAATGTCCATGGCTGGGCTTATCGTCTTAACCAGCTTTTTGTCTCTTATGTCATAAACGCCAGTGGTGAAAAACTGCGTCAAGATGTTGTTTGCGTTTGAGGCGATCTTGATCTTGCCGATCTTTGCGCCCATTTTTTTAGCGTAATACGCCCCAAGAGCGTTGCCAAAATTTCCGCTTGGCACGATGATGTCAAAGCTCTCGTTTGCCTTAAGTGCCTTTTGTTTTAGTAAATTTGCGTAGGCGTAGGCGTGGTAGATGATCTGAAAGAGAATTCTGCCAAAATTTACCGAGTTTGCCGCGCTTAGCTTAAGGCGCTTTTTCTTAAGCTCGGCCTTAAAATTATCATTTGCAAGCAGCGTTTTTAGCGCCCTTTGAGCGTCGTCAAAGTCGCCTTTTATGCCAAAAACCTTTAAATTTTCACCCTGCATGGTCTGCATCTGAAGCTTTTGAACCTCGCTCGTGCCACCATCTGGATAGAGGCAGACGACCTTGATATTTTCGTCGTTTGCAAAGGTTTGAAGTGTCGCAGGGCCCGTATCACCGCTAGTTGCGCACATGATAAGGTACCTTTCGCCCCTTTCCTTTGCTAGCTGGCTAAGCAGCGAGCCAAAAGGCTGAAGCGCCATATCTTTAAATGCCCTAGTTGGACCGTGATATAGCTCATTTACGTATAAATTTTTATCTATTTTTTTAAAAATGACTGGGTGCTTTGGATCATCAAAGCTTGCATATCTTTTGAGAGCTTTTTTGAAAAATGCCTCTGGCACGTCAAATTTAAACAGCGAGATGATGTGAAGTGCGAGCTTTTCATAGCTTAGGCTTGAGAGCTCTTGCCACTTTGCCTTTGTGATCTTTGGTAGCTTCTTTGGCGCGTAAAGTCCGCCGTGAGCGGAGCTTGGGCTAAGCATGGCTGTGCTTAAATTTACATTTTTTACCTTTTCATCTTTTACGCTTCTAGTTGGTGTTAGTCTCATTTTTTGCCTTTTTTAGTTGATTTTTTTATCCAATTTTCATATTTTTTAAAAACATCTTTTGGCTTAAGTGCCAAAATTTCTGGAGTTTCGTAGCTGTGGTACTTTCTTATAAATTTAGCTACTTTTTTAAATTTCACGTCCGTTTTTATGAGTAAAATTTGCTCTTTTTCATCACAAAGCTTCTCTTGCCAAAGATAAATGCTCTTTGCGCTAAAGCTACTCACACAAGCTGCAAATCCCTTTTTCACGAGCTTTTTGCTTAGTTTTTTTGCCTCTTTTTTCTTTGCGACTGAGGTGATTAAAATTCTCATTTTGATCTAAATTTTCCTTTTAAAAAGTGGCTCATTATAACAAAATGGGCTTAAATTTGCTTCGCCAAAACCTTTTTAAATTCCTCGCTTAGCGTAACTTCAAGCGTGATAAGCGATACTGGCAAGCCAAAATCTTTTGCCTTTACATAGTCCTTTTGTGTCATCAAAAGCGAGGTCGCGCCGTAACTTTGCAAAATTTCGCTTAGCTCTTCTTTTGAAAAGTCGTAGTGATCAGGAAAAAAGACCTGTCCCACGCACTCGCTAAAAAATGCCTCAAGGCGCGCTGGGTTTGCTATGGCGGTAACTAGCACCATTTTTTCGCTTTTATTTAAAATTTCACTCTTTCTAAAGTGAGTTTGCCCCTCACGTGCGATGAAATCACCAAATTTATAAAAACTAAATGGATATCTATAAGCCCCGCTTGGCAGGCAAAGCTTTAGCTTTGGCTCTGGGTTTGGACGCACTAATATGTCAAATTTAGCTATGTCAAATTTAGAAAATCCGTCGTCTAACAAGATATACTTTGCGCCATGCTCTTTGGCGTAGTCTATGGCTACTTTTCTATCTTCGCTTACGATCACATTTGCGTTTTTGATGCTTGTGGCATATATCATCGCTTCATCGCCGCTTGCCGCCACATCAAGTAAAATTTCGCCATCCCTTGCGACAACCTGCATGCCCTTGCTCTTTCTTTTATATCCTCTAAGAATGATAAAAGCGCCACTGAAATTCTTAGCGATAGCGACGCAAAGTGGGGTCTTGCCGCTTCCTCCAAGGGTTAAATTTCCAACGCTTATTATCTTTATACCAAAGTCCTTTTTTTGTGCGCTAAATCTCTTGCAAATAACGACTAGAGCGTAGATAAGACTTAGTGGCAAAAGTAAAAATGCTAGTAAAATTTGAAAGAAATTTGGGCGAAAAAAGTAGTCATTCGCCCAGGCGTGCAAAAGGATGTTAAATTTCTTAAACACGAGATTTAGAAATTTCTTTTACCGTGTTGTAGATGTATTGCACCTCTTCGTCGCTCAAACTATGATAAATAGGCAGCGACAGGACTTGTTGATATGCTTTTAGAGCATTTGGGAAGTCATTTACTTTAAGCGAATATTTATTTTTATAATAGCTTAGCAAATGTATCGGTATGTAGTGTAGCGAGGTGTGAATTCCACGCTCCAAAAGCTCTCTAGCAAAGCTGTCGCGGTTTTTATTTATCTTGATGATGTACTGAGTGTAGATGTGCTCGCGTTTTTTGACTGGAGTTGTAATGTTGTGACACTCTTTAAGCTCTTTATCGTAAATTTCAGCGATCTTTTTTCTACGTTTTATAAGCTCGTCTGTCTTTTCAAGCTGAGCGATAGAAAATGCCGCATTTATCGAGTTTATGTCATATTTTAAACCGATATCAACGACGTCGTAGATGTAGCTTAAACTACCAAATTTATCTATACCATTTACAAGGGCGTAGTTACGAAGTAGTTTTGCTTTTTTATAGACCTCTTCGTCATTTGTCGTGAAAAATCCAACTGTTGAGATAGGATTTTGCACGCGTGAGTTTGTCTGAAAGCATGATAAAAACGAGTCTGAACCGACTTTTTTGCCGTTATATGTAAGACCTATGCCTCGGTTTGCATCATCTAAAACGACGATGCCGTATTTTTCGCAGATAGCCTTTATCTCATCAAGCTTAGCGCTTTGTCCAGCGATGTGTGAGATGAAAGCACACTTTAGTTTTTTGTGATTTTGCTCTTTTAGCACCTTTTCAAGGGCTTCTGGACTGATGTTAAAGTCCTCTTCATCGATATCGACAAAGATAGGCTCAGCATCAAAATGTCTAACAGCCTGAGCCACGCTAGGGAAGGCATTTACCGAGCAGATGACCTTGTCACCGCGCTTTGTGTCCATAGCGCTTAGAGCCAGATGATGCGCTGCTGCGATATTATTTGTAGTGACAACAAATTTAGCACCAAAGTATTCTTTTAGCTTTTCTTCAAATTTAGCAACCGTATCGGTGGTATTTTCAGAATGCAAAGCCTCTTCGATAAGCTCACTTTCGCGCTCAGTGATAGTCGGTTTGTAAAACGGAATTTCTCTCATATCAAATCCTTTTAAATTTTTACTATCAACGGCATTTGTCGTTTAAACCTGTTTGAAACAACTCTATTTTCTATATCCAAGACCGCTTTTGATCCAAACTTTTTGATGGCTTGCTCCTTGTTATTTTCTAAATTTTGTAAAATTTCATCGATAACAGCGTAGCTGTAACCTATGTCGCCCTCGTCACTTTGCCCATCCCAAAGATCAGCAGAAGGCGCTTTTTTGATAAAATTTTCATCAACACCAAGATGTTTTGCAAATTCAAAAATTTCACTCTTATAAAGCTCTCCGATAGGATTTATCGCGCACGCCAAATCCCCAAATATCGTGCCATAGCCAAGCATAAGCTCACTTTTGTTGCTTGTTCCGATGACTAGAGCGTTTATACTAGATGAATAATCATAAAGCAAGCTCATTCTAACTCTAGCTGCTAAATTCCCTTTTCTTAAATAGCTTAAATTTGCATCTATCGTTTCATAAAAGGCATTTAAAATGCCCTCTATGGATAAAACCTTGTATTTTATGTTTAATTTTTCGCATAAATTTAAGGCGTCATCCATATTTTGTCTGTTTGATGATGCTGTTGGCATGATGAGTGCATGAGTTTCATCTGGCTTTGCTCTCGCACAAAGTGTCGCAACCACAGCAGAATCAATACCGCCGCTTACGCCTAATAGTAGCTTTTTACCTTTAGTTTTATCTTTTAAGCTAAAAACTAAGGTTTCTTCTATTTTTTGATACCCCTTCATTGTCCCTTTGCCTAAATTTGCTTCCTTTTGCAAAAATTATACTAATTAAATTTAAAATTTTTCTTTAAGTTTAAGTAAAAAGATGCAAATATTTAAGAAATAATAAATTTAAGGTAAAAAATGAGAGTAATGCATAAAAATTTTGGCGATTTTGGGACAAATTGCTACATCGTTACCAAAAATGGCTCAAGTTTGGTGATAGATCCAGGCGACGGCGCAAAAGAGTGGGTTTTGCAAAATGCACAAAATTTAAAGGCAATACTTTGCACTCATGGACATTTTGATCATATTTACGACGTGAGCGAGCTAAAAAATGAGCTAAAAATCCCAGTTTATATCAATAAATTTGATGCTTTTATGTGTGAGAGTGACATTTTTGGCTATATGAAAAATACCTTTGTGCCAGATGTTTTAGCTCAAGGCGATGAGAGCTTTGTGGTGGATGACTTTTCTTTTAAATTTCACCATTTCCCAGGACACACACCAGGTTGCTCGATGATAGAGATAGAAGACGCGATCTTTAGCGGGGATTTTTTATTTAAAGGTAGCATCGGACGCTGGGACTTTCCATTTTCAGATAAAAACGAGATGCTAAATAGTTTAGAAAAATGCAAAAATCTAAAGGGCGACTTCGCGCTTTACCCAGGGCACGGCGAAAGCAGCACACTAAAAGCCGAGCAACAAGAGCTTGATAGGTGGATAGAGATCGTAAGAAGGTCTTAGATTTTTAGGCGCGGCTAAATTTTAAAAATTTATACTTTTCATCTTATAAGATGATGTAGTAAGCGTATATTAAAAAGTGTTTAGAGGTTTAAATTTATAAGCTAAAAGAGCAAGGCAAGTGCCCTGCTCTAGGAGTTTTTACTCGACTTCAGCGTCTATTACGTCGTCGTCTTTTTTGTTGTTGCTGCCGTTTGCACCAGCGTTTTCATCTTTTTTATACATAGCTTCTGCAAGTTTGTGGCTAGCTTTGCTTAGAGCTTCTACTTTTGCATCGATCTGCTCTTTTGAAGAGTTTTCATCTTTTAAGACCTCTTTTAGATCATTTAGCGCAGCTTCGATGTTGCTTCTATCATCAGCTGGGACTTTCTCGCCAAGCTCGCTCATGCTCTTTTCAGTTTGATGAACTAGTGCATCGGCTTGGTTTCTAGCTTCAACTGCATCTTTGCGTTTTTTATCCTCTTCTTTGTGAAGCTCAGCGTCTTTTACCATACTATTTATCTCATCTTCGCTAAGACCGCTTGATCCTGAGATAGTGATGTTTTGGGCTTTGCCAGTCGCTTTATCTTTTGCTGAAACGGTTAAAATTCCGTTTGCGTCGATATCAAATTCAACTTCGATTTGAGGTACACCTCTTGGAGCTGCTGGGATGCCCTCTAAGTTGAAGTTACCAAGTGATTTATTATCCCTTGCAAACTCACGCTCACCTTGTAAAACCATGATAGTAACGGCACTTTGGTTATCTTCAGCAGTTGAGAAGACTTGGCTTTTCTTAGTTGGTATAGTTGTACCTTTTTCGATGATCTTTGTCATCACGCCGCCAAGTGTCTCGATACCAAGACTAAGTGGAGTAACGTCAAGAAGTAGCACATCTTTAACGTCGCCTTTTATAACCGCACCTTGGATCGCAGCACCGATAGCTACGACTTCATCTGGATTTACGCTCTTATTTAGCTCTTTGCCAAATGCTTTTTTAACCTCTTCTTGAACAAGTGGCACACGAGTTGAACCACCGACCATTACGACCTCTTTGATGTCGCTCTTGCTTAGACCTGCATCTTTGATGACTTCATTTATCTTAGTGATAGTCTCGCCCACAAGTGAGTCGATCATACCTTCAAATTTAGCACGAGTTAGCTTTTTGACAAGGTGTTTTGGGCCAGTCGCATCAGCTGTGATAAATGGTAAATTTATCTCAGTCTCTTGAGCTGAGCTTAGCTCTTTTTTAGCATTTTCAGCTGCTTCTTTTAAGCGTTGAAGCGCCATAATATCACCTTTTAGATCGATACCAGTTTCGTTTTTAAACTCACTTACTAGCCAGTCGATGATCTTGTTATCAAAGTCATCGCCACCTAAAAATGCATTACCGCCAGTTGCCAAAACTTCAACGATATTATCGCCAGTTTCTAGCACTGTAACGTCAAATGTACCGCCACCTAGGTCATAAACTAAAATTTTCTCAGCCTCTTTTTTATCAAGACCATAAGCAAGTGCCGCAGCTGTTGGCTCGTTGATGATACGAAGCACGTTTAGACCAGCGATCGTTCCAGCTTCTTTTGTAGCCTTTCTTTGGCTATCGTTAAAGTATGCAGGCACAGTGATAACCGCGTCTGTCACGCTCTCGCCAAGATATGCTTCAGCGTCTTCTTTTAGTTTGATAAGAATTTTTGCTGAAATTTCTTGCGGAGTATAGACCTTGCCAGCGATCTCAACCGCGCAAGCGCCGTTTCTATCTACGACGTGATATGGCAAGCGGCTTTTTGCCTCTTCAGCATTTTTTTCATTGCTCATCAAACCCATGATACGTTTGATAGAATATATCGTTTTTTCAGGGTTTGTAACTGCTTGACGTTTTGCAACATCACCTACTAAAATTTCACCTTTGTCTGTAAAAGCAACAACAGATGGAGTTGTGTTTTTACCCTCTTTGTTTGGGATAACCTTGCTCTCGCCGCGCTCAAAAACGCTCACACAAGAGTTTGTTGTACCTAAGTCTATACCTATAACTTTTGACATATTTTTCCTTTATTGTTAGATTTTTATTTTAAAATATTGTTATATTTTCCCTCAGTTATTCTCCAAGCACACATATATAATGCGTGTCCTGAACGCTCTCTTCCTGTTTTTTCATAATGATATGGAGCATAATTATTTGCCGTTTCGTAATCATGAAAGTTACCATTTTGAAGCATATAATCACGCAAACATTTTAATTCTTCCAATGTATAAACTTTACCACTATCCTTTTTCTGTTTAACTTTGGACATTTTAATTTCCTTATTTTTATTTTTTAATTTTAGTTTGCCACACTAACCATAGCTGGGCGCAAAACCCTGCCATTTATCATATAGCCTTTTTGTAAAGCTTGCACGATCTGACCGCTTTGCTTCTCCTCGCTATCAACCCTTAAAACGGCATTATGCACATTTGGATCAAACTCGGCATCAGTTGCGATCTCGCTCACGCCATGCTTTTCAAAACATTTCTTAAACTGATTTATCGTTATCAAAATGCCCTCTTTGATCTTTTTAGCAAATTCATCATCCTCTGGGTCAAAATTTGCAGCGATCTCGAGCGCATCGATGACAGGTAGCAAGTCCCTTGCAAATTTCTCATTTGCATAGCTTGCAACGTCTGCTTTCTCTTTTTCATAACGCTTTTTAATATTTTCAAACTCAGCATTTGCTCTGTAATATTTATCAGTGATCTCGCCAAGCTCTTTTTCGAGCTTCTCAACTTTTGAGATATCGCCAAGTGCGTCTAAATTTACGCTATCGCTAGCTGCCTCTTGCACTGGCTCGACCTCAGGTAGATTTTGCTCTTTTACCTCTTCGCTCACGCGGCCTCCTTTATTAGATTTATAAATTTCACATAATCAGTATAAACACTGCCAGCACAGATCATCTGCGCCTCGCTACCAAGGTAGTTTGCTTTAAATTTAAGCCCCATGTAATTTTCATCAAACATAGGAGAAAATGTAAGTTCTTCATCCATCTGCAAGCTAAAACTTGGGTCAAAAACCATCTTAAAGCGTCTATCCTTAAACATATCAAAGGCTAAAATTTCATTTTCTTGAAAGTAAATTTTAGTCCTTTTAAGCTCTCTTATCTTGTTTTTTAGTTCGCTTAAGCCAACTTGAGAACAGATAAGCTCAAGCTTGTCTAAACTAACTCCGATAAGGTTGTTTAAAAATTTATACATCCTAGCGTCAAATTTGATGACGATCTCATCGCCGCTAAAATTTAAAACCAGATATCTATCATTTAAATTTAAAATTTCTAGCAACTCCTTGTCGATCGTGCCAAAAATCATACAATAAAGCTCAAATTCATCACAGAGCATCTTTAAGCTTCTTGGATCATTTATCTCTAAATTTATGTCGCTTTCAGCAAAAATTTCACTCCAATATCTTCTCATCGCAGCAATAGTTGGGATCCTGCCGCCACTGATGTGAAGCTTTGTGATCTCACCCTCATCTGAAAGCTTTTTAAAATAAACACGTATCGTAGATGCTGGTATCGCCACGCTCATGCGAGAGCCAAGCTCGTTTGAGCCAATAGGCGCATTGTCCTGCAAATAGGCTTCAATGATAGAATTTAGTATCAAATCGCGTTTATTTGTTTTACTCACTTTTAGCACTCTTTCTTTTTAATTGCTAAGCGGATTATACAACTTTAGTTTATCAATGTCAAGTATATAAGTTAAAAAAATTTATTTATATATATTTAGCCTATATAACTAAACTTTTCTAATGCCTATATTATAAGCTTTGCGTAAAAAGAAATAAAATTTAAAACAAAATAAGAAATTTAAATTCAACATAAAAACCCGAAATTTCTAATTTTATTCAAAAATTTAAAAACTTTTTATACGTTATAACGTATATTATAAATAATTTTTAGTATGTTTAATACTTTATTTTGATATTTATATACTATTTTACATTATTTATATAATATTTTAGGTATATTTAATGATAAATAACGTATAATTCTTCAATGATTGAAACAAGTGATATATTTAATTTGCTTCACAATGCAGTTGAGGCAAAAAATATCGGTAAGAAAATTTCACAAGCAAAAATGGCAGAAGATCTTGGCGTACCTATGAGGACATATCAGGACTGGAGACTTGGAAACTCAAGGCCGCAAGCTGCTGCTGCTGTTTGCAAACTGCTATGTGAGCTTGATGACGATGAAATATTATTTGTTGTCAATAAGATGAGAAAATTGCTAGGAAAATAGATGGAAAATTTAACACAAAAAGAGAGAATCGACCTTGAGAGCGTTTTTGCAGCCATTTGCACTAAAAAAGAGTCAAAAATTTTAGTTACCTACAAGGATCTATGCTCGGCTGCAGCTTCAAAATTTCATGTAGTTAAAAATAAGATCAAAAAAGCAAGAGAAAAGAGAGTTAAAATTTAGCCATTTTGGCTTTAAATTTAAGCATTTTGATAAGGGCTATAAATTTAGGCTTTTATCAAAACAAATTTCATCCTACCTATTTATATATGGGCTTATATATCTTGGCTACCAAAAATCTATAAATGATAGTTCTAGTAGCCTAAATTTAACAAATTTAATGTCACTATCATATTTTATATCACTTCTTTATTGCGCCATCTATGGTTACTAAAATTTACATTTTTTATCTATGTATAAATTTTTTCGCAAGATCAATGAGCAAAGACGGCCTAAATAGAATGGAATTTGAAATTTCAGAGCTTGCAAAGGCGGTCGGTTTTAACGTCATTTCAAGAGATAGAAACCCAGCTTGGAAGCCTATAAATGATAAATTTGCAAACGATATCTTAGAAGAGCTAAAAATTTATAAGCCAGAAGCTAGGATAACAGCCGTGCATGCAGGCCTTGAGTGTGGAGTGCTTTTGGAGAAAAAAGTAGGTCTTAGTGCATGTTCAATAGGACCAAACATCTACTCACCTCACTCTACAAGAGAGCACTGCGAAGTAGCCTCTGCGCTTTTTATAGAAAAAGTCGTTCGCGGTATCGTTAAAAAGTATAACTCTTAAAAAACTAAAATTTGCTAGAAATTTCTAGCAAATTTTATATTTCAAAGCATCTAAAGCAAATTTGCCCGAAAGCACGAGCAAATTTAGACTATTTTCCAAACTCATAAACGATCTTGCCACTTTTTATAGTAGTAGTCGCTGCGCCTTTTAGCTTTTTGCCAAAGAGTGGAGAATTTACCGATTTTGAGCGGTTTATCTTCTCGTCATAAACGTACTCGATCTCAGGATCTATCACCGCGATATCAGCTAGCATGCCCTCAGCAAGTCTGCCTTTATCTTTTAAATTTAGCATCTTAGCTGCGTTTGTAGATGTTAGCTCCACCATGCGCTCTAAGCTTATAACGCCCTCATTTACGAGCTTAAGAGTGAGCGGCACAAGGGTTTGAAGTCCGATGATACCAAATGGCGCCTTGTCAAATTCCACTATCTTTTCGTCAGTGTGGTGTGGGGCATGATCGGTGGCGATAACGTCTATAAGTCCGCTTTTTAGCGCCTCTCTCACTGCTTTTACGTCGCTTATCTCACGAAGTGGCGGTGACATTTTGAAATTTGTATCATAGGCATTTTTTAAAATTTCATCGTCGCTAAAGCTAAAATGGTGCGGTGTCGCCTCGCAAGTGATGTTTATGCCCTCTTTTTTACCCATTTCGATGATCTTTAGCGAGTACTCCGAGCTTACGTGAGCGATGTGGATGTGTGCTTTAGTGAGCTTTGCAAGCAGCATATCACGGCTCACTGCGATCTCCTCTTTCTCTCTCGCCATGCCGCGAAGTCCAAGTATGGCTGAGACCTTGCCCTCGTGCATGACGCCCTGCCTGCAAAGCGAGCAGTCCTCTGAGTGGCTTATACAAAAGCTGTTAAACATGCTTGAGTACTCAAGCGCCGCTCTCATCACGCTTGAGCTAGTCACTGGTAGGCCGTCATCACTAAATGCAACTGCGCCAGCCTCTATAAGATCGCCCATTTCAACGATCTCGTTACCGCCAAGCCCTTTGCTGATAGCAGCGATTGGTAAAAGATCGATCAGTCCGCAGCTTTTAGCCTTTTCTATCATCGCCCTTGTGATAGAGGCGTTGTCATTTACTGGGTTTGTATTTGCCATGCAAAGGCAGGTGGTCACTCCTCCAGCAACGGCCGCCTGCGAGCCTGAAATGATGTCGTCTTTATACTCTTGACCAGGATCGCGAAAATGCACGTGCATGTCGATAAGTCCTGGCATGACGAGCTTATTTGTAGCGTCTATAACCTTATCAGCCTCAAATTTCTCACTTCCGATTTTGGCTATTTTGCCGTTTTCTATTAGGATATTTGCCTTAAATTTCTCGTTGCTATTTACGATAGTGCCGTTAATTATTGATATTTTCATCGTTAGCCCCTATTTTTTGCAAGCGTATTTAGTATCGCCATTCTTATAGCAACGCCGTTTTCAACTTGATTTAGTATGACTGAGTGCGTGCCATCAGCCACGTCTGAATTTAACTCTACGCCCCTATTTATCGGTCCTGGGTGCAGCACGATCGCGTCAGGCTTTGCTAGCTTTATCCTATTTTTATTTAGTCCAAAGAATTTCGAGTACTCCCTCGAGCTTGGAAACGCTACGTCCGCACCGCCACGCTCTAGCTGGATGCGAAGCATGATGATGACGTCGCTACCCTCGCAAGCCTCCTCCATATTTTTGCAAATTTGAGACTCAAAGACCTCAGCGTCTTTTGGCATCATCATCCTTGGCGCAAAGAGCTTTAAATTTATGCCAAATTTCTTCATCGCCCAGATGTCAGACCTTGCCACGCGGCTTCTAGCGATGTCACCGATGATCGCCACGTTTAAATTTTTATCCAAAACTTTGCCATGCTCTCTTAGCGTGAAAAGATCAAGCAGAGCTTGGCTTGGGTGCTCATTTGTGCCGTCTCCTGCATTTACGACGCTAGCTTCTGTCCTGTCAGCTGCAAATTTCGCCGCCCCAGAGCTTGGGTGACGAAGCACGATGATATCAGTTCTCATAGCAGCCATGTTATTCATCGTGTCATTTAGGCTCTCGCCCTTTGTCACGCTAGAGTTTGACGAGCTGAAATTTATCGTATCAGCCCCAAGCCTCTTTGCTGCGATCTCAAAGGATGTCCTAGTTCTTGTCGAGTTTTCATAAAATGCGTTGATCGTGGTCTTTCCACGAAGGTAGTCATTTTTTTTCACTTGGCTTAAATTTAGCTCCTTAAACTCTTTTGCCGCCTCTAGAAAATATAAAATTTCTTCCTTGCTAAGCTCTCTAGTTCCTATCAAATCTTTATGTTTGTAGCCCATTTTAAGCCCTTTTTGATCTATTTTGTTACAAAGTCGCAAGCTGGTTTGTAGCCATTGTCGCAAGCTTTTTTAAACAAAGCTTTTGCCTTCTCTTCGCTTTTTGCTTCATTATCATCTTTATCTTTTATAAGTCCATAAGCTGTCATTTCGCCTAGTTTTTCGCAGGCCATGCCCTCACTTTCGTCACACATTTTTGTAAAAATTTTCTCAGCCTGAGCTCTATCTTTTGCCACGCCATCGCCGTTAAATAGCATGATCGCATTCATCGTGCAAGCTTTTTTCTCGCCCTCACCGCAAGCTTTGTTAAACGCAAGATAGGCCTCGTTAAAATTTTTCTTCGCATAAAGCTCATTTGCCTTGTCTAAATTTTCATTTGCCATTGCATTTAACGCAAAAAGTGCCGCTGCAAAAACTAAAATTTTCTTCATATTTTCTCCTTATTTAAATAACTTTGGATGGTGTTTTTTCATATATTCAACTATCTCTATGACCTCGTCGCTACCGCTAGCGTCAGAGTTTTCTAACGCATCGTCGATGCACTCGACATAGAGATTTGCCGCCTCTTCAAGCTTATCTTTTTTCACGCCAGCATAGTAAAACATCGCCTCAAGCACCATGCTAAGCTCGTAGCTAAGCTCCTCTACGCTTACCTCTTCTTCTTTCATATCTCCTCCTGTGTTTTTTTAGTTATCAGATCAACTATCTGTGCCTTGATAGGCTCATAGCTAAAGCCATCTTTGAAATTTGCAAACAAGCCACCGCTAGCGTTCACGTGTCCGCCGCCACCAACTAGGTGTTTTGCCATGGCGCTAACGTCAAGCTTGCCATTTGCGCGAAAGCTTAGCGTTTTTTTATTTGTCACGTCGATAAAGAAGTCAAATTCAGGATTTGCCACTAAAAAGTCGTTGCCGATAACCGAAACGTTGCCGACATTGTAGGTTAAAATTCCTTTATGATCTTTATAGCTTATGCTAAATTTCTCTTTATTTTCACTAAGTTTTTTGACGACGTAGTTTGAGATCAGGTTGCTTAGCGTATCGTCCTTGTCCTCTTTGAAAAATGACTTTTTAATGGCATGCACCTGCATGTCAAGGCCGATATAGTCGTTTTTCTCGTTAAAAAATTTGCTAGCTTCTTTTAAGATGTGATCCATGTAAAGGTTGTTTTCAGCTTCAAACATCACCTTATTTATCTCTTTAGCGTTTGCCACAAGCCCCAAGCAGACCTTGCCCATCTCGAAATTTTTATCATCTTTTAGCCAGATATCCACTGCATTTACGACATCACTAAAAATTTCAAGCTCTTTGTTTTTGCCAAAAATACCCGCAAAAAAGTCATAAGTGATCTTTGTAGCACACCTTGAACTATCCAAAAAGTACCACGAGTAAGCGCTCGCGCACTCAACACCACTTTGGTGATGATCTAGCAAAAATAGCTTTATATTTTTACCCTCTATCATCTCCTCAAAGCTCTCACACTGAGCTAGGCTTAAATTTAGATCGGTGATTAAGATGACGTTTTTACTATCATTTGAGGCATCTATCTCATCTAAAATTTGAGCAAATTTATCATCTATCTCTCTGCCGTAGTTTGAGTTTAGAAATTTCACATCTTTGAAGTAAAAATTTGTTATGTATTGTGCGCCGTATCCGTCAAGATCGGTGTGTGAGAGGTGATAAATTTTCATCGTTTTCCTTTATAAATTTTCTATTTCTATGACGCCAACCGTTTCAAATGGCGTATTTGCCGAGATCTCAGCAAAGCTTAGTACTACTATGTCGATGGCAAAATTTGCGCAGATATTTGCTATAAATTTGCGAAGGCTTGGCTCCACGCAAAGCACCATTTCTCCGTGTTGGCTCATCGGTCGTTTCTCTTTTTCACGCCTAAGTGCTTGCACGATCGATGATGTCTGAGCTACGTTTATCATCAGATGATAGGCTCCGTCTTTATACTGCACCGCATCCATGAGCTTTTGCTGTGCGGCGGTGTCTAGGATATAAAAATTTAGCTGGCCCTTTTCATCTACATAAAGCGAGGTGATGACACGTGAAAGTGCTGCACGCACGTGCTCGATGATCATGTCTAAATTTTTGCTAACCTCGGCGATATCGCTGATGGCTTCAAGTATGCTAAGTAGGTCTTTGATCGGGATATTGTCTTTAAGCAGCGTTTTTAAGACCTTTTGGATCAAATTTATAGGTGCGATCCTTAGCGTATCCTCGACCACGACTGGGTAGTCGATCTTTAGTTTGTCTAGTAAATTTTGCGTCTCTTGGCGAGTTAGAAGCTCGGCTGCGTTTTGCTTGATAAGCTCGCTCATGTGCGTTGAGATGACGCTTGCAGGATCAACTATCGTGTAGCCGCTAAGTATGGCGTCCTCTTTGACACTAGCATCGATCCAAAGAGCGTCCAGCCCAAAAGCTGGCTCTTTAGTAGGAATTCCCTCGATATCTTCGCTCACTAGTCCACTATCCATCGCTAGAAATTTATCCGCATAAATTTCGCCCTGACCGATCACGATGCCCTTTAACTTAAAGCGGTACTCGTTTGGTGGTAGTTGAAGGTTGTCGCGTATCCTTATCTTTGGCATCAAAAAGCCAAGGCTTGAAGCGATATTTCGCCTCATAGCGCGAATTCTCTCGATTAGATCCACATCAGCTAGCTTTAGTAGGCCATATCCTAGATCAAGCTCTAAAATTTCAAGCTTTAAGATGTCATTTATCTTTGTCTCTTCTTCTCTTGCGATCTCTTCGTCGCTCTTCTTTGGTGCCTTAGCAGCCCCACCACTCGCAGCTGCTGCTCCTGCCCCACTTGGCGTAGCGGCTCCAGCCTTTTTAGAAGCCGTTTTCTCTTTTGGCGCAAGGTTTAAATTTAGCCCGCCATCTTTTGTCTGCTTGATGATGTAGCCAAGCCCCAAAAATAGCAGTGCTATAAAGCCAAGCGAAAGCGTCGGAAGTCCTGGAACAAGGGCAAACATAAATAGTATGAAGCCAACTATCAGCAAGGTTTTATAGTCTCCTAATAGCTGATTTAGCGTGCCTTCTGCAAAGTCCTCGTCGTCTTTGCTAGCCCTTGTGATGATGATGGCAGTCGCTGTTGAAGTGATAAGTCCAGGTATCTGGCTCACAAGGCCATCACCGATAGTTAAGATCGTATAGTACTGAGCCGATGTCGCCATATCAAGGCCGTGCTGAAACGAGCCGATAGCAAAGCCGCCGATGATGTTAATGATAGTGATGATGATGCCGGCTACTGCGTCACCTTTTATAAATTTAGACGAACCATCCATCGCGCCGTAGAAATTTGCCTCGCCAATGATGGCTTGACGTCTTTCACGAGCCGTTTTTTCGTCTATTAGACCTGCGTTTAGGTCAGCATCTATCGCCATTTGCTTACCAGGCATCGCATCAAGTGTAAAACGCGCTTGCACCTCGCTCACACGGGTTGAGCCCTTTGTTACGACCATGAAATTTATGAGTACCAAGATACAAAAGACGATGGTGCCAATGACGAAGTTGCCACCAACGACGAAATTTCCAAAGCTTGAGATGATCTCGCTGACAGCTTCTGGGCCGTTGTGACCTTCGCTTAAGATCATACGAGTGGTTGCTATGTTTAGCGAGAGGCGAAAAAGCGTGATGATGAGAATGAGAGTTGGAAACGTGCTAAGATCAGTCGGCTTTGGCACGTAGATCGAGATCAAAATAATAAGCACCGAAATCGAGATCGAAAGTGCCAAGAAAAAGTCAAGCACCGCACTTGGAAGCGGCACGATGATGATAGCAAGGATGGCAACGATGATGCCAACGATGCTAAGACTTTTAAATTTGACAATCGGCGCAAGAAACGGTGCGACAAGAGTCAAGATATTATTTTTTTGCTTTGCCAACTTTACTTCTTAATGATGTCACTTAGTTTGATCGCGTCAAGCATCTCGTCGATCTTGCCTTGAAGGCCGTTAAACATCGACCAAATTTGACAGCTTGAAGCTTTGTTTGACGGGCAGCCAAGCGCTGAAGATGAGCACTCAAAGACGCTTAGTTCGCGCTTTTCGGCGCATTCGATTATCTTTTTTATACTTAAATTTTCAGGTTCGCCGTTTAGTGCAAAACCGCCATTTGCTCCTTTAAATGACTTTAAAACTCCATCTTTTGCTAAATTTTGTAAAATTTTTGCCAGAAAACTTTTTGAAATTTTAAGCTCATTTGAGATCGTATCAACATCGACTGGAGATGATTTTTGAGATATTAAAATAAGCGAAAGTAGAGCGTATTCGCTTGCCTTTGTAAAAAGCATTTATCTTCCTTAACTCTTTAAATAGCCCTAATTTTATTAAATTTTTACTGCATTTTTCATTAATTTTTAAAAAGCGTAATTTTATCTAACTTTATGTTTTAAATGCTATAATCGCTCTTCCAAAATTCACCAATCAGGAGGTCATCATGG
>CAUQCU010000023.1:0-19966 GCA_963516555.1 Campylobacter concisus
AAATTTTGCGAATTTAATCTCAGAAAGGTTTCGCTCTGAAAATATCTGCTTTCAAATCTTTTGAGCCAAGCAAGGAATTTAAAGCATTAAGTTTGATAGCGACCTCTGCAAGGTTCTTAGAACATTTTTTAAAATCACAAAAGTAGCCAAGCGTGGCATTTGTCTCTTTTAAACTTGCCATAAAATCATCAAAAGGAGTTATATTATTCATTTTTTACCTTGTTCTTCTGACTTATTTGTGGGAATGGTATTAAATTTCACCTCTGTAAAATCATCAGCTCCAAGCACGATCTCGCAATTTCCATAAGCCATTTTAGCGATCTTACACGCCTCATGCTGATCTTTTGCTTTAAGCTTTATCTTTTTACTTAAAATTTCAGTTATCTCAACTTCGAATTCGCCCATTAAATCCCCATTTTTATAAACGCTTGCTCGCTCTCTCTTTCAAGCTGCCTTGATATATCTTCGTAACTAGCAAATTTCACCTTTTGAGCTATCTGTTTGTAGATACTAGCTCTTAAAACGCTTTCATACTCTCTTTGCCTCTTTTTGTCTGCGATTATAAACATCCTAGCATTAAAGTCTTGGAGTTCGTAAAATTTATTTAGTGAGTTTTTAAAGTCCGTGCTATGCTCAACTTCGTAAAATGAGTTTGGCAAATTTCTTTCATTAAACCATATTGTATCTATTGTTTTTGCTCTTTTAACGATGTCTTCGTAACTAAATTTATATATCTCACTTAAAGTTGCAAGCTCACAAAGTTTCTTATCTGATTTATAAATTTTATTCTTATCTTGAGCTGGCATGAACGTTTGAAAATGCCTTAAATTTCCTATCTCAACGATAACACCTTGAAAATAAGAATGTGTAAATTTCTCATTTTGCTCGCTCTTGCCATCACCTGTTTTGGCTAAATTTTTATCTCTAAAATCACAAAGTCCCCAAAGCCCAGCTCTGATCTTATAAAATTCTTTATTAGTCTGCAATATTCGTCTTATACTAGCAAATGGAGTTTTGCTGCCCCAAGTGCTAACATCAGTTTTATGGTAAAGATCAAAAAGCGTTGCCATGCCACCAAGGCTAGCCAACGCTTCTACCACACACTCTTTTTGATTCATCTCTCGCTTAGATACTCTTGCAGGCTTTTTACTTCAAGTGCTTTGCCAGTTTGAACTGTGCTTAGCGACTTGGCAGCTGCAAGTGCTGCGCGGATAGTTGTGAAGTATGGGATCTTAAATCTAAGTACATTTTGGCGTATCTTTTTGCCGTCATCCACGCTTGATTTTGTATCGCTTGTATTTATAACAAGTGCTATATCGCCGTTTTTAAGCCTATCTTCTACGTTTGGTCTGCCCTCGCTTATCTTATAGACAAACTCAGCTTCCACGCCAGCTTCGCTTAAAATTTTATGCGTGCCACCAGTTGCGATGATGCTAAAGCCAAGGCTGATTAAATCCCTTGCAAGGTCTGGCGCGTAAGTTTTATCAGCGTCAGCTAGCGTTAAAAATACCCTGCCCTTGCTTGGCAAAGTGTTGCTAGCAGCAATCTGGCTCTTTGCAAACGAGCTTGCAAAGTCGTGGCTGATACCCATGACCTCGCCCGTGCTCTTCATCTCAGGGCCAAGGATGAGATCGGCGCCGCTTAGCTTGTTAAACGGCAGCACGCACTCTTTTACGCTAACATGCGAGCTAACGCGCGGTTTTAAGATGTCGCCATCTTCATAAACGACCTTGTAATCATCATAAAATTTAAGTGCCTCACGTAAATTTCCCTGCCACATAACTCTTGTAGCTACCTTTGCCATAGGCACGCCAGTAGCCTTGCTCACAAACGGTACGGTCCTGCTCGCGCGAGGATTTACCTCAATCATATAAAGCTCGTTTTCATAGATGGCAAACTGGATATTCATAAGGCCAACAACGCCTAAATTTAGCGCGATATCTCTGGTTTGCTTCTCCACTTTTTTTATCATCTCATCGCTTAAGCTCATTGGTGGCAATATGCAAGCTGAGTCGCCAGAGTGAATTCCAGCCTCCTCGATGTGCTCCATTATCGCACCTATATAGACCTCTTTGCCGTCACATATCGCATCCACGTCGAGCTCTTTTGCATCTTGTAAAAATTTATCAAGTAGCACTGGCGAGTGGTTGCTAACCTTTACCGCCTCGCTCATATACTCTTTTAGCTCGCTCTCGTTATGCACCCTTCTCATCGCTCTGCCGCCTAGAACGTAGCTTGGGCGAACGAGCACTGGATAGCCGATGGTTGCTGCCTTTTGCAAGGCTTCTTCTAGGCTAGTGGCGGTGTCATTTTTAGGCTGAAGGACGCCTATTTTATTTATAAATTCGCTAAATTTCTTTCTATCTTCGGCCACGTCGATCACTCTTGCGGTTGTGCCAATGATCTTAGCGCCGATCACGCTTAGACGCTTTGCAAATTTAAGCGGAGTTTGGCCGCCAAAATGCACGATCACGCCGTCTGGCTTTTCACGCTCGATGACTGATCTAACGTGCTCAAAATCGATAGGCTCAAAATACAAAATATCGCTCGTGTCGTAGTCGGTTGAGACGGTTTCTGGGTTGCAGTTATACATTATCGTTTTTATGCCAAGGTCTCTTAGGGCGTAGCTTGCGTGCACGCAGCAGTAGTCAAACTCTATGCCCTGGCCGATCCTATTTGGTCCGCCGCCTATTATCATCACCTTTTTAGCGTCTTTTACAGGCTCTTTTTTAGGAAATTTAGTGATATTTGTGGTTGAGTAAAGATACGGAGTTAGCGCCTTAAACTCGCCCGCACAAGTATCGACCTCGTTGTATTCAAGCTCGATGCCAAGCTTTTGCCTAGCAAAATAGATATCATTTTGGCTAAGCTCAAGATCGTCTTTTTCATTTATAAGCACGGCTATCATCTTGTCTGAAAAGCCCATACTTTTGGCCTCTCGCAGTAGCTCTTCGTTGTTTAAGATATCCATGTCGATCTTATCTTCAAATTTAACTATATCATAAATTTGCTCCAAAAACCAAGGATCGATCTTGCTAAACTCATGCACCTCAGCCACGCTAAAGCCATCTCTAAAGGCTTGTGCTAGATATAAAATTCTTCTCTCATTTGCATTTCTGATGCCATAAATCAAAGCATTTTTCTCTAGGCTAAGGCTGTTAAATCCGCAAAGATCACGCTCTAGGCTACAAAGCGCCTTTTGGATACTCTCTTTAAATGTCCTACCAATCGCCATGACCTCGCCGACTGACTTCATCGCAGTACCTAGATATGGGTTTGATCCTGGAAATTTCTCAAATGTAAAGCGTGGGATCTTTGTCACGATGTAGTCGATCACCGGCTCAAAGCTGGCAGGCGTGCCTGTGATGTCGTTTTTGATCTCATCTAGGCTAAAGCCAACTGCAAGCAGTGTCGCGACCTTTGCGATCGGGTAGCCAGTAGCTTTACTTGCTAGTGCTGAGCTTCGGCTAACGCGTGGGTTCATCTCGATAACGATCATGCGGCCCGTTTTTGGGTCTATGGCAAACTGCACGTTGCTACCACCAGTATCAACGCCTATCTCACGAAGTATGGCAAAGCTAGCGTCACGCATCGCCTGATACTCTTTATCTGTGAGTGTGAGTGCTGGTGCGACTGTGATGCTATCGCCTGTGTGAACGCCCATTGGGTCGAAATTTTCGATCGAGCAGACGATGATGCAGTTGTCATTTCTATCTCTGATGACCTCCATCTCATACTCTTTCCAGCCAAGCAAGCTCTCTTCTATCAAAATTTCATGTATCGGGCTTGCGTCAAGGCCAGTGTTGGCTAGCTCTTTAAATTCGTCCATATTATAAGCCACGCCGCTTCCTGCGCCACCAAGCGTGTAGCTAGCTCTTATAATGAGTGGAAAGCCTATCTCGTTTGCCGCATTTAGCGCGTCGTCCATGTTATAAGCATATCTACTCTCAGGCAGGTCCATGCCGATCTTTTGCATGGTCGCTTTAAAAATTTGTCTATCTTCGCCCTTTTTTATCGCTTCTGGGTTTGCACCAAGAAATTTGACATCCTTTAAAAGGCCGCTCTCAAAGACCTCCATCGCAGCATTTAGCGCCACTTGACCGCCC
This sequence comes from Campylobacter concisus, assembly GCA_963516555.1. Classification (GTDB taxonomy): domain Bacteria; phylum Campylobacterota; class Campylobacteria; order Campylobacterales; family Campylobacteraceae; genus Campylobacter_A; species Campylobacter_A concisus_BA. The sequence goes on from CAUQCU010000023.1 coordinate 4,107, forward strand.
ATCGTTGGCAAGATGGCGTCAATATTTTCTTTTTCGATGATCCTTAAAATGCTATCTTTTGTGATCGGCTCTATATACGTTGCATCGGCGAAATTTGGGTCAGTCATGATGGTAGCTGGGTTTGAGTTGATAAGCACTACGCGGTATCCAAGCTCTTTTAGCGTCTTGGCTGCTTGCGTGCCTGAGTAGTCAAATTCGCAGGCTTGACCGATGACGATAGGGCCTGAGCCGATTAGCAAAATGGTATTTATATCTGTTCTTTTTGGCATCATTTTTCCTTTGTTACAACGTATAGGTAGTTTGGTATGTTTAGCTTCGCATAGGGCTCTACTATCACGCTTTGATAGGAGCTCTCTTTTAAAATTTTACTCACGCGCCCTACTGGCACCCCACTAAAAAATATCCCGTCAAGCCCGCTCGTAAAGACCTCATCGCCCTCTTTTGGGCTGAGCCATTGTGGGATAAATTTCACCATTATTTGGCCTTGATTTCCATGCGCGACGCCTGGAATTTTGTCATTTCCTATATAGACTGCAAATATACTTTTTGGGTCATTTTGCAAGTATGCTAATGGCTTGCCATCTTTTGCGATGACGATGCCAGCGCTGCTTCCTTGATAGATGAGCCCATAAATTTTATTTGGGTCGTATCCTTCAAACTCGCTTATCCAAATTTTATTATAATCCCCGATATGCACGTAACTAAGCCCTTTTACTAGCTTTACAGCTGGGGCGTAGGCAGTTGAGTTTTTATCTTTTAAAATCTGATTTAGCTCGTTTGCGAAAGTAGATAGAAGCGTGGCTGAGCGCTCTAGCTCTTTGTTTTGCGCTCTTAGTTTTTCTATCTCGCTAGCCTGCCTAAAATATTCATTTATATAATCTTTCATACTTTTGGCAAAATTGTCGTATGAATTTATAGCGTAGTTGCTAAATTTGATAGAGATGTTGCTTAAAATTTCGCCCTTAAACATCGATGCGCCAGCAAGCAACGCTATAAAAACAAAAAGAACAATCTTACTCTTCATTTGTTAGCTGTTGTAAAAGTCCGATCTCTTGAAGTGCCTTGCCTGTGCCCCTAGCAACAGCAAGAAGCGGCTCATCAGCTACAAATACTGGAAGCTTAACGATATCAGACAAGAACTTATCAAGCCCTCTAATGAGCGCTCCACCGCCAGTTAGCACGATACCAGTCTCGACGATATCGCCAGCAAGATCAGGCGGCATCATCTCAAGCACGGTTTTTAGCGCATCTGCGATCTCTTTTAACGGCTCTCTCATCGCCTCTCTCACATCCTCGCTCGTTAGCTCAACCCTGCTTAAAAGACCGCTCACTTGATCGCGTCCTTTTACCACTACGCTTAGCTCTTTTTCAAGCTGCACAGCAGAGCCCACAGCGATCTTTATCTCCTCGCCTGTTCTCTCGCCTATTAGTAAGTTGTATTTTTCTTTTATGTAATTAACTATGCTGCTATCTATCTTATCACCAGCTGTGCGGATAGATTTTGATATTACCAAACCGCCAAGTGAGACGACACCGATCTCAGTCGTACCACCGCCGATATCAACTACAAGGTTGCCTTGTGGCTCACGAACTGGTAAATTTGCACCAATAGCTGCTGCCATAGGCTCTTCTATCAAAAATACCTCTCTTGCACCAGCACTTAGCGCGCTCTCTCTAACAGCCTTTCTCTCAACCTGAGTAAGTCCGTAAGGAACTGAGATGATGATCCTTGGGCGTAAGAAATTTTTTCTCTTATGCGTCTTTTCTATAAAATAGCGTATCATTCTCTCTGTCATATCAAAATCTGCGATAACGCCATCCCTCATCGGTCTTATCGCCTCGATGTCGCCAGGAGTTTTTCCCACCATCTCTTTTGCAGCGTGGCCGACTGCTAGAATTTTTTGTTTTCCATATTTTTCACGTCTTACTGCAACAACTGATGGTTCATTTATGATTATTCCCTTATCTTTTACCAAAACCAAAGTATTTGCCGTACCTAAATCTATACCCATATCACTTGAGAAAAAACCTATAACCTGATCTAAAAACATCTATTTCCTTTACGCTGTTAATTTATTGTGCTTTACCAAAATCGGCTTTGCCTTATCTTTTACCGTCTCTTTTGAGATCACGATATCGTAGTCTTTTAGCTCTGGCAGATCATACATTATATCTGTCATGAGCTCTTCCATTATGCTTCTAAGCCCTCTTGCTCCAGTCTTTCGCTCGATAGCAAGGCTCGCTATCTCTTCAAGTGCCTCATCATCAAATTTAAGCGTAGCGCCGTCGATCGCACAGAGCTTTTGATATTGTTTTAATATCGCATTTTTTGGCTCGGTCAAAATTTTAACCATATCCTCTTTTGTTATCTCATTTAATGTAGCCACCACGTGAAGTCTGCCAATTAACTCTGGGATGAGGCCATATTTTACAAGATCGTCTGGCTCAAGCAGGCTTAGTAAATTTTCTTTTTCATTTTTGCCACGTTTTTCTTGGTTAAAGCCAAGTACGTTTTTACCAACTCTGCGCTCGATGATGTCAAGAAGTCCATCAAATGCACCGCCGCAAACAAATAAGATATTTGTCGTATCTATCTGGATGAAGTCTTGATTTGGATGCTTTCTGCCACCTTTTGGTGGGATATTTACGACGCTTCCTTCGATGATCTTTAAAAGCGCTTGCTGCACACCCTCACCTGAAACGTCTCTTGTGATGCTTCTATTTTCACTCATTCTAGCGATCTTATCGATCTCATCGACAAATACAATGCCCTGCTCCGCCTTTTTCACGTCGCCATTTGCAGCTTGCAAGAGCCTTGTAAGGATATTTTCAACGTCTTCGCCGACATATCCAGCCTCAGTTAGGCTTGTCGCATCGCAAATCGCGATAGGCACGTCAAGAAATCTCGCCAAAGTCTGAGCCATCAAGGTCTTGCCGCTTCCAGTTGGACCAACAAGCAAGATGTTTGACTTTGAAATTTCGGTATCGTCTTTGATGTCGCTTTGTTTAAAAATTCTCTTATAGTGGTTATATACGCCGACGCTAAAGACCTTTTTAGCCCTATCTTGACCGATCACATAGTTATCAAGTACCGCTTTTAGCTCCTTTGGTGTGAGCTTTTGATACTCTATCGCCTCTTCGTTTTTACTCTCTTCTACACTCGTATCACCATGTATCATATCGTATGCTGCTGCTATACAGTACTCGCATATATAGGCGTTTCCTTCGATATCTGCTAATAACCTTCTCTCAGCAGACTCAGCCTCGCCACAAAAATTACACTTTCTAGCCATTAATCTCTTCCTTTTGCAAGCGGAATTCCTCTTGTCGTTTCTAATATAAATTTACACATTTTTTTAACATTTTCATCGCTGGTTTTTGTGATCAGCTCGTTTGCTTGATCTTTTAGGCTAACGCCTTGATTAAACAAAAATTTATAAGCGCGAACAAGCTCTTCAACCTGCTCTTTGTCAAATCTACGCCTAATGCCGACTAAATTTAAACTTCTTATATAGGCTCTGTTGCCCTCAGCTAGGCAAAATGGCACTACATCTTGGCTTAGCGCGCTTGCCCCTGCGACCATGCAGCTTTCCCCTACTCTAACAAACTGATGAATAGGCGTAAGACCGCCCACAACAGCGTAGTCGCCAAGCTCGACGTGGCCTGCTAGAGTTGCGTTATTTGCCAAAATGACGTTGCTGCCTATTATGCAGTCGTGTGCGATGTGAGAATATGCCATGATAAAGGCGTTATCGCCGATCCTTGTTATACCATCGCCCTTGTGCGTGCCTGAGTTTATCGTGCAGAACTCACGTATAGTTGCGTGCTCGCCGATGATGACGCCAGTATCGACCTCATCTTTATAGCTGATATCTTGCGGGATGTCGCCCACGATCGCGTAGCTAAATACACGAGAGTTATCGCCGATCCTCGTCTTGCCAAGCACCCTTGCGCCTTGTTTTATCGTGACGTTGTTGCCAAGGACCGCATCTTTGCTTACAAATGCGTAAGCCTCGATATTTGCGTCATCTCCAATGATCGCTCCATCTTCTATAACTGCTGTTTGGTGGATATTTTTCATTGTCTCTCTTTTTTAAGCAAAAGCCTATTTATCGACTATCATCGCTTTTAGTTCAGCCTCGGCGCATAGCACATCATCGACGTATGCTTTGCCCTCAAGCACCCAGATATTGCCTTTATGTTTTAATACATTTAATCTATACTCTAGCCTATCTCCAGGGCGGACTGGATGGCGAAATTTCGCTCCGTCTATGCTCATAAAATAGACCACTTTGTTCTCGATGCCAGCTTGGTGCTCATCGCTCATGCTCTTAAACGCTAGCACGCCGCCAGCTTGCGCCATGCCCTCGATGATCATCACGCCAGGATAGATCGGGTGACCTGGGAAGTGCCCCTGAAATATCGGCTCGCCAATGGTTACATTTTTATAAGCGACGATGTTTTTTGCAGGCTCTAGCTCGACAACTCTATCGATAAGCAAAAATGGAAATCTATGTGGGAGAATTTTTTGAATTTCTACGACGTCTATCACGTTTTAGCCTTAGTAATGTAAATTTTGGCAGATTGTAACAAATTTATACTAAGAAAAAAATTATTAGCCTCTTTTAAAATCTCTGAAATTTAGCCTTGATGGGTCTAAATTTAGCCCTCTAAAACCAAAATTTCTTCGCTGTCGTTGTAAAAAACAGCCTTTGCGTAAATTTCGTAGCTGCCCTTTTTGACCTCGTCTAAGATGATGATAGGATTTTGTGAAAACTCCCCGCATATCTGCCTACGAAATTTCATCTCAGCACCAAGCTCAAGCGGCCTTTTACAAAGCTCATCAACGCTTTTAAATTTGCTATTTGTAAATTTATTAAAGCGCTCTATGCTCATAAATATCGCACCCTCTTTTAGCTCATCATCGATCTCGCAGTCGCGCTCTACATTAAGCTTTAAATTCTCTCTTTTGAAGCCAGAGTAGAGCACAAAGTAGCTTGGCACCACAGCACCTTCAAATTTCACGCTCGCGAGCAAAAGTCTGTAGTTTAAAAATCGCCTTCTAAAAAGGTGAAATTTCTCCCCTCTCGCCTCGCAAAGGCGCACCTTTTTGTAAAGCTCAAGCCGCGCTTCTATGCTTCCATAAAGTGCCCTTGCGTGTAGCTCGCTCATTAGCTCACTTTGGGGTAAATTTTGCGAGTCACGCTGTTTTTTTAGCGCAAAGACGCAGCCGCAGTAGTTTTGATGATAGAGTTTGTCCTTTTTAGCGAGGATAAACTGCTCGCTTGTGCCGCCATTTTTTCTATAATCAACCGCAACCGCCTCTAAATTTAAGCCAGCCACCGCCTCATCAAGCGCCTTTTTAAGCTGAGAAAAGTCCTTTTTTGGGCTCATCAAAAGTGTTGTCGTGATCTTATTTAGACCAAGCTCTATCGCCTTTTTAGCTGAGTCTTTCATACGAAAATCAAAGCAGTATTCGCACCTTTTGCCCTTTTCTGGCTCATCTTCAAGCCCTTTTGTGCCGCCAAGCCACGCTTCGTAGTCGTATTCGCCACATATTAGCTTGATGCCAAGCTTCTCACAGCTTCGCTTCACGTCCTCAAAACGCAGTAAAAATTCGCTATATGGATGTATGTTTGGATCATAAAAATAGCCTACTATTCGCTCATTTGGATAGTCTTTTTGTAGGCGCTGTAAAAAGTAGTGGCTATCGACCGAGCAGCAGATATGAACTAGCAAATTTGACCTTTTTTGCTTGCATTATATCAAAGTTTGTCATCATAAAATTTAGCCGCATCAAGGTATTTTTTAAGGACATTTTGGCTTGCAAGATCATCAAATTTACCAAAAGCCACTTGCTTACCAGATTCGATTATTAGCACCTTTTGCGCTATCTTCATCGCACTTAAAATATCATGTGTGATAAAGATGATACTGATCTTTTCATCTAAACTTAAAAGCAAATTTATGATCTTTTGCTTTGTCTCGTTGTCAAGCCCGCTTGTTATCTCGTCACAGATCAAAATTTTTGGTTTTGAAATAAGCGCTAGCAGTATCCCAACCCTTGTCGCCTCGCCGCCACTTAGCTGTGATGGATATTTCTCTAAAATTTCATCTTTTAAATTTAAATTCGCTAGAAACTCTTTAAGCTCATTTTCGCTAAAGCTAAGCTTAAGATACGACCTCACATGAGCGATCGCGGTTTTTACTTTTAGCGCTGGATTTAGGGCTTGTTTTTGGTTTTGCAAGATATATCTGATATCTTTTTTTAGCTCATTTTTGTCCGTGATCTCTTCACTGTTTATATAAATTTTGCCCCCGCTTTTTGGCTCGCTAAATGATATGAGCTTTGCAAGCGTGCTTTTGCCACTGCCACTTTGCCCCAAAATGGCTAAATTTTCGCCATCATCAAGCTCGTAATTTATCCCCTCTAAAAGGTGCAAAACTTCAGCTCTAGCGTTAAAATGCTCCTTAAAGCTTAAACTTTTTGAGACGTTTTCAAGCCTGATTTTCACGCATTTTCCTTTAAATTTAGCCGCCCATCTCTCATCTGCCAAATCTCATCACTAAGATAGTTCGTTAGCGCCTCATCGTGCGAGATAAAAATGACGCTCATCTTGCCTTTTAGGCTCTCTAAGATGCCCGCCACGTGGCTACCGCTAATGCTATCAAGCCCGCTTGTTATCTCGTCGCAGATTAAAATTTTTGGCTTCAGGCAAAGCGCAAGAGCGATCTGCACGCGGCTCGCCTCGCCGCCACTTAGCTCGTATGAGTATTTGTGCCAGATGAGATTTGCATTGCCCAGCCCAAACTCCCTAAAATAAGCAAATGCAAGCTCTTTATTTGTTTTATTATCGCCGCCAAGATAGGCGTTAAAGTGATCGCCTATGTTTAAGAGTGGATGAAGGCTAGCGATAGAGTTTTGAAAAATGAGTGCAGCGACCTTTTTTCGGTGCTCTTTTAGCTCATTTTGGCTAAGTTTTAAGATATCTTTTTTATAAATGCTAAATTTATCCGCTCTCACTCTAAATTCATTATCAAAAAGCCTTATTAAGCTCTTTGCAAAGAGCGATTTGCCACTGCCACTTGCACCCGTGATACCTACAAATTTACCCTCGCTCATGTCAAAATCAAGCTCGCTCAAAAGCTGCCTATCCCTATAAAAAACATTTAAATTTCTAATCTCTATCATATTTTTATATTGCCATTTTTTGAATTTGACGTGATGATCGAGGTTGCGAGGATGAGCAAGAAGAGCGTCACACCAGGGAAAAGCACCATCCACCAAGAGCCAAGAAAAAGCGCTTCTTTACTCTCATTTAGCATGATGCCAAGGCTTATTTTATTTGCGTCGCTACCCACGCCAAAAAAGCCAAGCGTAGCCTCCATTACGACCGCGTTTATCGCGTTTATGCCAAAGATACTAACTATTAGATGCTTTAAATTTGGCAAAATTTCAAAGCATATAAGGCTAAATTTACTAGCGCCATTTATCACGGCCTGCTCGGCATAGTCGCACTTTTTATTAAGTCTTAAATTTTGCATAAAAACTTTTGCGCCCTGCATAAACGAGCAAATGGCGATGATAAAAGAGGTGATAAGCAAATCCCCGCTACTAAATGAGCTAAAAAGCATGATAAAAACGATGTTTGGTATGCTTAAAAAAGCATCAAGCCCCTTGTCAAAAAGGCTCTCGCAAACCCTGCTCTTGCTCGTGCCAAAATATGCGTAGATGAGCGAGAAAAGCGTCGTTAAAAAGCCAGCTAGCAGCAAAACAAGAAGCGAGTTTTTAAGCGCGTAGGCCACTCTTATGAGATTGTCCCTGCCTAGGATGTCAGTGCCAAAGATATGCTCGCTACTTGGGGCTAAATTTACCGCCATAAAGTCAGTGAAATTTGGCTCAAATTTAGAAAAAAACGGCGTCACAAAGGCAAATGTGACAAGTAATAAAAAGACAAAACAGGCTAAGAAAAATATGACTTTTCTCATAAATTTCTCTTATCTGCCAAGATAGCAAAAATTTTAGCCAGTAAATTTGCAAAAACGACAAAAACAGCCGTTAGCAAAATGGTCGCAAGTGCGACTGGATAGTCTTTGGCGATGACTGCATCAAGGCTAAGCTTGCCTATGCCTGGAAATGAAAAAATGCTCTCAATGACGTATGAGCCAGCAAAAACGCCAGCCACAAGGGTTGCGAAATAATAGACTATATCGGTGCTTGCGTGCTTTATGGCAAAGAGATAAATTTTGCCCCGCCCCAAACCTCTAGCGTGAGCCGTCTGGATAAAATCAGCATTTAGGCTTTGATTTAGCCTGTCTCTTACAAATTTCACGTTTGCGCCAAGATGTGGCAAGATGATGGCAAGCGTTGGCAAGATGATAAATTTAGCCCCAACGCCGCTAGAGCCTAGCTCGTTTGCGCCAGAGCTTGGCAGCACGTTTAGATAGACGCTAAAGATCGCTATTAGCACGAGTGCTACGTAAAAATGCGGCAATGAAGCCAGCAAAAAGGAGCTAAAATTTATAAAGATATCGGCAAATTTATTTTTATAAATGGCACTTAAAAGCCCCAAGAAAAAGGACAAAAAAACTATCAGAAAAAACGAAGCAAAAAATAAGATAAGCGAATTTAAAAGCCTCTCTTTAATGAGTAAAAAAACGCTTGCCCCACTTACAAAGCTAGTGCCAAAATCCCCCGTGACAAAGTGAGCCAGCCATCTAAAATACTGCACAAAAAAGCCATCTTTTAGCCCCAAATTTTCTAAAATTTGCTCTTTTATAGCCACGCTCACCGCCTCGCTTCGCAAAAACATCGCGTCAGTGACGTTTCCTGGCAAAAAATATATGAGCAAAAATAGAAAAAACGAGATAAAAAACAGCAACCCAAGGCTTGAGATCGCTGTTTTTAAAATGGCTCTAAACAAAGTTTTTATCCACTATTTTACTTGCCACTCTCTTATATTCCATAAAAATCCAGCCCCATGATGTCCCAAAATTTGAGTCTTTATGCCTGAAATTTTGTTATTAAAGGCGAGCGGATAGTCAAGATAGGCTATAAAAATGTAAGGTGGGTTTTCATGAAGCGCTTTTAGAAATTCTTTGTAGTATTTTTTCCTAAGCTCCACGTCCTTTGTATATCTTGCGTTTTTTAAGGCGCTATCGACGTTTTCGTCCTTGTAGTGGCTAAAATTCCAACCATTTTCATTGACATCGATGTCGGCAAATCCGCCAAAAATTCTATATGTATGAAAGTCTGGATCAAACGGGCTTCCCCAACCTATAATAAAGCTATCAACCTTGCTTATGCTAAAGGCTGTTTTTGGCTTTGCATAGGCTTTGGCTCTTACGCCAAATTTCTCAAACTCGCTGCTTAAAATTTTAGCTAGATTGACCCTTAAAATGTCGTTATTAAAGGCGTAGATGTCAAAGCCAAGCTCCTTGCCGTCCTTTTCAAAAAAGCCAGCCTTGTTTTTCTTAAAGCCACTCTTTTCAAGCAGCTCCCTAGCCTTTTGCGGATCGTAGCTAAATTTAAACTCGCTGTCGTTTGCAAAGCTTTTTTCTATCGGATTGTTCGCTACGCTTGCATATCCGTGAAATAGTTTTTTAACGATCTCGTCTTTATTGACCGCGTAGTTTAAGGCTATCCTTACATTTTTATCTTGAAAGATAGGATCATTAAAGTTAAACATCAAAGCTCTATAGTCTGCACTTTTAAATTTAAGCAAGCTTAATTTTTTATCATCTTTTATGAAATTTACACCTGTTGGAGAGATGAGCGCAACGTCGATCTCACCGCTTTTAAGGCCTACAAGTCTTAAATTTTCATCACCAACTATCTTTAAAAATAACCTTTTTATCTTTGGCTCACCTTTATAGAATTTATCATTTGCCACAAACTCCAAACTCTCATCTTTTTTCCATTTTACAAGCTTGTATGCGCCAGTGCCAATAGGAGCGTCATTAAATTTATCAGTTGCGATATCTTTGCCCTTTAAAATGTGTTCAGGCAACACACCAAAACTAAGTGCGTCAAGAAACGGCGGAAAAGGCTCTTTTAGCGTGATCTTTACTTTATAATCGCCTAAAATTTCAACGCTTTTTACCACCTCGTAGTTTGAGATAGCAGGAGCGTTTAGCTTCTTATCTTGAGCCGCTTCGATGGTAAATTTAACGTCCTTTGCGCTAAATTTCACCCCGTCATGCCAAAAAGCATCATCTCTTAGCTCAAAAATATACTCCAGCCCGTCATCGCTCACCTGCCAAGACTTCGCAAGCTCAGGCACGACGTGGCTATTTTCATCGTGGCTAGTAAGTCCAGAAAAAACCAGCGAAAGCGTAGGATCGTGATCCTCGTCATAGAGTGGATTTATACGAGGTGTTTGCTCCTCGATAGCGACCACAACGGCATTTTCATTTGCATAAGCAAAGGCAGAAAACAACAAAAACAATAAAGCCAAAAATCTCTTCATCACTCGCTCCTTTGTTTAAAAAATATTTGACGAATAGTAATACGAAATGCATAAAAGTATTATTAAGATAAGTGTAAATTTAATGTATAGAAAATTTGAAATTTCTAACTAACTTTTAACCTTTTTTAAAGTAAAATCAAGGCTCATTTTAGCTAACAAAAAGGTAAATTTCACAATGGATAAAAAGAAAAAAATAGCCCTAATCACCGGCATCTGCGTAGTCTCACTTTTGCTTATCTACACGCTTCTTGGCTTTTTTGGTCTGCCTTATGCTATCAAAAATATCGCGCCAAAATACCTAAAAGACTACAACGCAACGCTTTTTGTAAGTGATGCTAAATTTAACCCATTTACCTTCGAGCTAAACGCTACAAATGCCGAGCTAAACACCACTTCGCCGCTTTTTAGCACAAAGCAGATCGACCTTAAGTTAAAGCCATTTTCTATCTTTAAAAAGCTAGTTGAGATAGACATTTTTAGGCTAGATGAGCCAAAAGTAAAGATCGCAAGAGATAAAAAAGCAAATTTTAACTTTAGCAATTTTATAAGCGATGATAACGCAACTAGCGAAGATAACAGCACCAGCTCGATAAATTTCGCGCTAAATAACGCAAAAATCATCAAAGGCTCATTTTCTTATAGCGATCAAAATTTAACAAAGCCATTTAATGTAAGCTTTGATGATATAAACTACGAGCTAAGTTCGCTAAATACGAAGAAAAATAGCGCTGGCAGTCACATCTTTGACTCAAACTCAAGCCTAGCGCACAAGATCGATCTAAATGGCGATATCAAGCTAAATCCACTAAAAATAGATGGCAACGTCAGCATAAAGGACTTTAGCATAAAGCCAGTTGCGATAAGTTTTATAGATAATGACACGTTAAATCTAAAAAATGCCATTATAAACTTAAAGATAAACTACGCTTTAAAAGCCGATGAGAACGCAACTAGGATAAATTTAAAAGATGGCTTTTTAAATGTAAAAGGACTAAGCCTTGATGAAAGCGCAAATGAGCTTAGTCTTGGTGAGCTTGAGCTTCCAAAATTTGATCTTGTTAGCAAGATAACTGACAAAACAGAGGCTTCGCTAAATTTAAGTGCCATAAATTTAAATGATATCTCTTTTAAAAGTGCTACCTCTGCAAGCGTAAAATCACTAAATTTAAGTGATATCTCGCTTCTTGCAAATTTAAATGAAAAAAGCGAGCTAAATGCCACAGCCAAGCTAAAAAGCGTAGGCGCAAACGCTCTTAAAGTAGATGAAGCGGATAGAAATTTAGCAAATTTAAAAGATATAAATGCTTCAAATTTAAATATAAATTTAGCAAACAACAAAACCGCCCTAACGCTAGAAAAAATAGCACTAAATGGCATAAATGCGCCACTTAGCAAAAGTGCAAATGCAAATGTAGCAAGTGCTGGCGTGACAAATACAAATTTTACAATGGATGGCAACAAAAGCCTTGCGAGCCTTGATGAGCTAAATGTAAAAAACATAGAGCTTAAAGCAAAAAATAAAGAGATAGCAAGCGTCGCTGATGCGGGGGTAAAGAGCGTAAGCTTTGATATTTTAAAAATGGCTCTTGGGGTTGAAAATGTAAGCATAAATAGAGCGAAATTTAGCTCAGAGCTAAGCGAGAATGGGCTAAGCGCTGTAAATGAGCTAGGATTTGGCGAGCAGAGCACAAAAGCTACAAAAGCAGCAAAACACACTAAAAAAGTAGAGAAAAAGGCTGAAAATAAAAGTGCTTCAAAAAGCAAAGAAAATGAGTTTAAATTTGATGTAAAAAATATAAGTGTAAATAACGCAGATATCGCTTTGACGCATCTTTTTGAGGGCGAAAAGATCGCTCATAAATTTGATAACCTAAATGTAAAAGTAGCAAATTTAAGTAGCGATTTTAGCAAGCCATTTGACGCAAAAGTGGCGATGAAAAGCTCACAAAAGCTAAATTTGGATGTTGATTCAAAGATAAAGATCGAGCCACTTGACGTGAGCGCAAAAATCAAGCTAAATGATACAAATTTACCAAAGTATTTTGCCTACGCAAAGCCCTTTTTAGAGGCCGATCTAGCTAGCGGACAGCTAGAAAGTAGCGCTGAGATAAGCTACGCAAAAGATATCAAAGCAGACGCAAAAGTTAGCATCAAAGATATAAGGCTAAATGGCAAAAAAGCTGAAAAACTAATCGCCTTTAAAAGCCTTGATCTTGAAAAAATTTCATTTGCCAAAAATGACCTTGCCATAAGCGGAGTGAGCTTAAATTCGCCATTTATCAAGGCTCATCTAAGCAAAGAGCGTAAATTTAACCTATCTCAGATCGTAAAAGAGGATAAAAATAAGGCTAAAACCGAGGCAAAACCTGAGAGCAAAAAGGTAGCTAGCAAAAAAGATGACGAGCTAAAATTTAGCGTGAAAAACTTCTCTTTAAAAAATGGCGAGGTTGATTTCTCGGACGCATCGCTATTTATGCCATTTGCCACAACGATCTCAAAGCTAAATGGCAAGCTAACAGACATCGATAAAAAGCACCCAAGCTCAGGCGAGTTTCAAGGTGTGGTTGGTAAAAATGGCTTTGCGCAGATCACCGCAAAACTCTTTCCATTTGAGCTAAAGCAAAATACCGACATAAAGCTTGACTTTAAAGATATCGATCTAACTGATATAACGCCATATAGTGGGCAGTTTGTGGGCTATAAGATTAAAAAAGGCAAGCTAAATTTAAACCTAAACTATAGCGTCGTCGACTCAAAACTAAATGGCTCAAATTTCATAAATTTTGACTCACTTACACTTGGTGAGAAGGTTGAGTCAAAAGATGCTGTAAATTTACCACTTTCGCTTGCTATATCGATACTTAGCGATCAAAATAATCAAATAAACATCGACCTGCCAGTTGAGGGAAATTTAGACGATCCTGACTTTAAATATGGCGGTGTCATCTGGGCTGCAGTAAAAAAGCTCTTTGCTGACATCACGCTAGCTCCGTTTAGATTTTTAGGTAACGCCCTAGGACTTGGCAGCAAAGATCTTAGCTCTATTGATTTTCTTGCTGGAAGTAGCGAGCTCATAAGCTCAGAAGCGCCTAAGATAGCTGATTTTATAAAGCTAACTGGCTCAAAACCTAAAATGAAGCTTAGCATAACGCCAACATATTCAAAACTCGATGAGAGCTTTTATAAAAACAAAAAACTAGATCAAAAGATCAATCAAATCATCGCTTCAAGCGGCAAAGACTACATCGCGGTTTTAAATGAGCTTGTGCCAAATTTAAAAGATAGAAGCGAAAAAGCCTTAAGAGAAGAAGCGCTAAAGGGCATTGAAGTCGATAAAGCAAAGCTAGTAGAGCTTGCAAATGAGCGTGCAAATGCGGTAAAAGAGGCACTTATAAAAGCTGGGCTTGAGGCTGGCCGCATAAATATGAACGATGCAACAAGCTCAGAGCCTAAGCAAAACACCTACACAAGCGTGCTAATGGGAGTAGCGAACTAAATTTCATTTATTTCGCTGCTTCTTGCATTATAGACAAACCAGCTAAGAAGCATAAGCATCATAAATGCGCCAAAAACGAGGCTTGCGTAAAAATATAAGTTAAAATCAGCTCCGAGCAAATTTGCGTTGTGAAGGGCGATCATGACGCCAGCTAAAGCGATTAAGTAGCCAATTAGCTTGATGATGAAAATTTTAGGATTTACAAAGATCAGCAAAAGGCCACAAAGTATGATGCCAAGGGCTATTTGCAAATTTGAAAAGTCAGCTTGAGCGCTTGAGCTAAGTGTTAAAAAACCAGCTAAAAGTGCCATTACTATCATCAAAACTGCATAAACCGCCCTGCTTCGTCCAAAGCCATACATAAAGCAAACAAAGCCCTTATTTTGCCTGTTATAGTCCATTTTTCGCTCCTTTTGGAAGTTTGCTTATTTTAATGCCAAATTCTTAAATAACGGCTTTAATCTGAAATTTCACTCATTTTGGCTAATATTTTGCATCTTAAAAAAGGAGCAAAAATGCCTTATGTTAATATCAAAATAGCAGGCCCAGAGCCTACAAAAGAGCAAAAAGATCAAGTTTTTAAAGAAGTAACCGAGACGCTTGTGAGGGTGCTTGGCAAGAAAAAAGAGGCGGTTATGATATTTTTAGAAACTCACGATGCTGGCAATATCGGCGTAGCAGGCGAGAGCGTAGAAGATAAGAGAAAGGGGATAAAATGAGCGAATTTAGCAAAGCAGACATGGAAAGAAAGATAACGCTTGAAGTTGGCGATAAAGCGCCAGAGTTTGAAGCGCTAAATCAAGACGGCGTAAAGGTCGCACTAAAGGACTTTATAGGCAAAAACGTGGTGCTTTACTTCTACCCAAAAGACAACACTCCAGGCTGCACGACTGAGGCTTGCGAATTTAGCGCAAACTACGATCAGTTTATCAAAAATGATACTGTCATCATCGGCGTTAGCCCAGATAGCGTGAAGTCGCATGTTGGCTTTATCGCAAAGCAAAATTTAAAGCACATCCTCTTAAGCGATGAGGATAAAGAAATTTCAAAGCTTTATGGTGTTTGGCAGGTCAAGAAAAACTACGGCAAAGAGTATCTTGGCATCGTTAGAAGCACCTTTGTAATCGGTAAAGACGGCAAGATAGCTAAAATTTATAAAAGCGTAAAAGCCAAAGACCACGCCGCAAAAGTACTAGCTGATCTTGTGAAGTAAGGAGCAAAAATGAAGCTTATAAAAATGCTAATTTTAAGTGCGTTTTTTGCGCTAAATTTATCAGCACTGACTGAAGGCGTTGAGTATCAAACTCTAGCAAAACCGCTTAACGTGCCTAAAAACTCAGTCGTCAAGGTCTTTAGCTACGACTGCCCTCACTGCTATAAATTTGACCGAACGATCACAAGAAAGTTGATGTCAAAGCTTGATGGGGTTAAATTTATCCCATATCACCTAAGCACCAAAGGCAAGCTTGGCGAGACTACAAGTAAAATTTTCGCTGCTCTTATATCGATAGATGAGGCAAATGGGACTGATCTGCTAAGCGATGAGTCCAAATTTAAGCAAGCTAAATTTGCGATCTATAAAGCAAGGCACGATGAAAAAGATGACTTTAATGACGGCAAAGACAAGCAAAGATTTATCGATCTAGCGCTAAATGCGGCTCACGTGAGCAAAGACGAGTATGAAAGAGCGCTAAGCTCAGATCGTGCAAAAGAGCTTTTAAACGAGTGGTTTGCCTCTTATGATGTAGCAAGTATCAGCGGTGTACCAGCCTTTGTGGTAAGCGGAAAGTATCTGATAAATTTAAGCGCAGCATCATCGATCGATGAGATGGCAAAGACTATAAAAGAGCTTTTAGATAAGTAACTTTAGCCTAAAATTTACGGACATTTTGGGC
>CAUQCU010000024.1:0-19791 GCA_963516555.1 Campylobacter concisus
ATTTGAAAGACTTGATAAAAACAGAAAAAAAGTATCTGTTTATCCAGCTGCATAATCCTAGGGGCATTCGCCCCTTTTTCTTTTAAATCCACCCAAAATTTAACAAATTTAATTTATCTTACTTATTATATAGCTTGGCATTTTAGACAAACACCAAACTACTAAATTTATTTTATTTAGCTTTTAACAAAGCAAGCTCTTGCGCTAGAAATTCCCCTGTGTAGCTGCCAGTTTTTTTGTAGTTTTTAGCTACCTCTTTTACATTGCCGCAGGCTATTACTTTACCACCTTTTGCGCCGCCCTCTGGCCCCATATCGACGATATAGTCGCAGTTTTTGATGACGTCCATATTATGCTCGATCACAAAAACAGAATTTCCAAGATCGACCAGGTGATTTAGCACCTTTACCAGCCTATCAACATCTGCAAAATGAAGTCCCGTCGTTGGCTCATCAAGGATGTAAAGCGTATTTCCAGTGTCACTTCTACTAAGCTCCTTTGCTAGCTTTACGCGCTGCGCCTCGCCGCCGCTAAGTGTGACTGCATTTTGTCCAAGCGTGATGTAGCCAAGCCCCACGTCTTGCAGCGTGGTGAGCTTTGAAGCGATCTTTGGCACAGCCTTAAAAAACTCAACCGCCTCATCTATGCTCATATTTAGCACTTCGGCGATATTTTTGCCCTTATATAAAATTTCCAAAGTCTGAGCGTTATACCTAGCGCCATTACAAACGTCACAAACCACGTTTATATCAGGTAAAAAGTGCATCTCGATCGTGATCTCGCCCTCGCCTTGACACTTCTCGCAGCGCCCACCTTTGACGTTGAAGCTAAAGCGCCCTATTTTATAGCCTCTAAGCTTTGCCTCTTTAGTCTGCGCAAATAAATTTCTTATCTCATCCATCACGCCAGTATAAGTTGCTGGATTTGAGCGTGGAGTGCGGCCTATCGGGCTTTGATCAAGATAAATAACCTTGTCTAAATTCTCAAGTCCGCTTAAATTTACCCCAGCTATCTTTTTAACTTTTTTGGCTCTATTTAGCTGCTCCTGCGCCTCTGGAAGCAAGGTCTGAAGCACTAGCGAGCTCTTACCAGATCCTGAGACACCGGTGATGCCAACAAGGTTTCTAAGCGGAAATTTAGCGGTTAAATTTGAGATATTGTTGATATTTACATTTGAAATTTCAAGCCACTTTTCAGCTTTCCTATTTTTTTGATAGTCGATCTTTTTCTTACCATTTATGTATTGTGCAGTCTGAGTGTCTGAGCTTAAAAGCTCTTTTGCCGTGCCTGCAAAGACCACATTACCGCCAAATTTACCAGCTCCAGGGCCGATATCTACGATATAGTCAGCCTCCTCTATCGTCTTTTTATCATGCTCGACGACGATTACGGTGTTGCCTTTGGCTTGCAAATTTCTAAGCGTCTTTATGAGCTTTATCGTATCACGCTCATGAAGGCCGATACTTGGCTCATCAAGCACGTACATGACGCCACTTAGCCCGCTTCCTATCTGGCTCGCGATCCTTATACGCTGCGCCTCGCCGCCACTTATCGTCCTAGCATCACGCCCAAGCGACAAGTAGCCAAGCCCCACGTCATACAAAAAGAAAAGTCTTTCGTTGATCTCTTTTAAGATAGGCTTTGCGATCGCCTTGTCGTAGTCGCTAAGATAGGCAAAATTTTTCTCGTTTGAGAAAAAAGCGGTGCAGTTTTCTATGCTCATATCTAAAATTTCACCAAGCCCAAGGTCAGCGACCTTGACCGCTAAGCTTTGGGGCTTTAGTCTGTGGCCGTTACAAGCGTCACAAATTTTCTCACTCATATACTCGTCAAAGTCCTTATAGTCCTTCAAAAGCCCGTGTGAAATTTTAACCACACCATCAAATTTTCTAAGTAGTTTGTTCCGTTTCCAAAAGAACTCAACATCCTTGACGTTGCCATATAAAACGAGCCTTTTTTCATCTTCACTAAGCTCGTAATATGGCTTTTTAATGTCGATCTTATTTTGCTCACAAAAAGCAAGTAAAAATTTATAGTAATAGCTCATATTGTAGCCGTAAAGTAGCTTGATAGCGCCGTTTTCTATCGACTTTTCCTCGTCGATGATCTTGCTCATATCTAGGCTATACCTTATACCAAGTCCGTCGCAGTGCTCGCAAGCGCCCTTTGGCGAGTTAAAGCTAAAGCTTAGCGGCTCAAGCGGCGTAAATGAAATTTTACAGTCAAAACAAGCCATGTGCTCGCTGTAATGTATAAAACTCTCTTTTAAGCCCAGCTCATCGGCATTTGCGATCTCGACCTCGACCTCACCAAAGCTCTCATTTAGCGCCTTTTCCACGTCGCTTGCAAGGCGTTCGTGATTTTGCTCATCGATAGCGATCCTATCAACGATGACCTTTATCGTGTGTTTTTTCGTTTTTGCAAGCTCGATCTCTTCATCAAGCCTCACCACCACGCCGTCTATCTGCGCTCTAACAAAGCCTTTTTGGCGTAAATTTTCGATCAAGTCCGCCCATGTGCCCTTTTTCTCACGGACTAGCGGCGCATAGATGATCACTTTTGCGCCAAGTGGGAGCTTTGAAATTTCATTTATGATGTCGCTCGCACTCATTTTTGAGATAGGTTTGCCGCATTTGTGGCAGTGCTGCACGCCCACTCTTGCATATAAAAGCCTTAGATAATCATAAATTTCAGTGATCGTGCCAACCGTTGAGCGAGGATTTTTAGAGGTCGTCTTTTGATCTATCGCGATAGCGGGCGTTAAACCCTCGATCTTATCAACATCAGGCTTGCCCACGCGGTCTAAAAACTGCCTAGCGTAGCTACTAAGGCTCTCCATATACCTTCTTTGTCCCTCGGCATAGAGCGTGTCAAAGGCTAGCGTGCTCTTGCCGCTGCCGCTAAGGCCGGTAAAAACTACTAGTTTGTTTTTTGGAATTTCAAGGTTTAAATTTTTAAGATTGTGCTCTCTTGCACCGGTAATTTTTATAGTATCATTCATTAAATTTATACGACCTTTTTAAAATTTTAATCTGTAAATTTAGTCTAAAAGTGATAAAAACTTTATAAAGCAGTTTAGAGAAATTAAGCGTGTTATGAAAATTTAAGAGTATATTTATATCATTTTCAGTTTTTTTTGATATTCTACGCCAAAATTTTATTTAAGGAGAAAAAATGTCTGTAAAAATAACCGATATATGCATAAGCTGTGGTTCATGCATCGATGAGTGCCCAGTTTCAGCTATTGTAGATGATAGCGACAACCCAACTGGAGCAGATACATACTATGTTTATTCAAACAAATGCGTTGAGTGCGTAGGCTACAACGATGAGCCAGCCTGTGCATCTGCCTGTCCAACTGATGGATGCATCGTTTGGGACGCCGTAGTAGCAGGACAACCTTCACGTGATCAAATCGGTGCTGACGCTCGCACTGGCAGCACTCCAGTTATCCAATAAATTTACAAAATTTAGGCTCAAATTTGAGCCTATTTTATTTTTAAGCTTTATTTGATATAATTGCCAACTTCATTTAAATAACCTAAATTTTAAGGAAAATTTATGCAAAGAACACTTTCTATTATTAAGCCTGACGCTGTTAAGAAAAATGTTGTTGGAAAGATTATAGATAGATTTGAAAGCAACGGCTTAAGAATCGCAGCTGCAAAGAAAATCAAACTTAGCAAATGCGATGCAAAAGCATTTTATGCAGTTCATAAAGATAGACCTTTCTTCAACGATCTAGTTGATTTTATGGTAAGCGGACCAGTCGTAGTTATGGTTTTAGAGGGCGAAAATGCAGTTGCTAAAAACCGCGAGCTAATGGGCGCAACTAATCCTAAAGAAGCAGCTCCTGGCACTATCAGAGCTGATTTTGCTGATAGCATTGACGCAAATGCAGTTCACGGAAGCGACAGCCTAGAAAACGCTGTAAATGAGATAAATTTCTTCTTTGCTTCAAGAGAAATTTGCTAATTTTGGACTAAAATTTGATTATTCCGTTTTCTAAAATAGCAAACAAAGAGATAAATTTTGAGCTGGTAAGAAACAATGATCTAATTTTTAGCGGAATTTTAAAAAGAAAAGACCCTTTTTTGGTAAAATGTCAAGGCACCATAAAGGGCGAGATAAAATATATTTGCGATCGATGCGGTGATGAATTTATGTTGCCAGTCGATCAAGACGTAGAGCTAAATTTAAGCGATGGTGTCTATAAAGACAGAGAAAACGAGCTTAGCGATACGGTTGAATTTTTTGATGGCAATATTGATTTAAAAGAAGTTTTTGAAAGTGAGCTAGAAGCTTTTAAGAGCGATTATTTTTATTGTGAAAAATGTAAAAATTTATAAAGGAGAGTAAAATGGCAGTACCAAAGCGTAGAGTGAGTCATTCTCGTGCAGCAAAACGTAGAACACATTACAAAGTTACACTTCCAGTGCCTGTAAAAGACAAAGATGGTTCTTGGAAAATGCCTCACCGCATAAACAAAACAACAGGTGAATACTAAAATATGATTCGCATTGCTATTGATGCTATGGGTGGTGATTTTGGTGCAGATCCTATAATATCTGGCGTTATTGAAGCACTAAAAGAGACAGAATTTAAAGCTGTATTAGTTGGCGATAGCAATGCCATAAAACCACTCATCCCACAACCCTATTTAAAAAATATAGAATTTATAGAAGCTACTGAAGTCATCTCTATGGCTGACGGAGCAACAGACGCACTAAAAAGAAAAGATAGCACGATCTACAAAGCTGTTGAGCTTTTAAAAGATAAAAATGTCGATGCTGTCGTTTCTGCTGGTCACAGCGGTGCTACTATGAGCTTGGCTACATTAAGAGTTGGTAGGCTAAAAAATGTATCTCGTCCAGCGATCGCAACACTTATGCCTAATTCAAAAGAGACAGCTACTTTGGTTTTGGATGTTGGCGCAAATGTTGATTGCAGAAGCGAACACTTATTTCAATTTGCCATAATGGGCGAAGCCTATGCAAAAGAAATTTTAGGCAGAAAAGAGCCAAAAGTGGGTCTTTTGTCAAACGGCGAAGAAGAGAGCAAAGGCAATGAAGTCAGCAAAGAGGCTTTCAAACTAGTTTCTAGGCTTGATAGCTTTGTTGGTAATGCAGAGGGCAATCAAATTTTTGATGGCAGCATTGATGTCATGGTTTGCGACGGTTTTATGGGAAATATCCTATTAAAAACGAGCGAAGGCGTTGCTGATGCCATAGGCAAGATCATCAAAAAGCAAGTTAAAAAATCACCTCTTGCCATGGCTGGATCAGTGCTTATGAGGAAAGTCTTTAAAACCCTAAAAAAACAGGTCAGCTACGATGAGTATGGCGGTGCTCCGCTTCTTGGCGTAAATGGCTGCGTCATCATAAGTCACGGCAAAAGCAACTCAAAAGCTATAAAAAATGCAATCTTTCAAGCAATTAAATTTGCTAACTCGAATATAAATAAAGTTATAGAAGAAGAACTTTCACACTTTGCAAGGTAAAATATGCCAAAAGCTTCATTGATCTCCATTGCGTCATATGTCCCAGAAAAAATTTTAACAAATTTTGATTTTGAAAAAATGGTCGATACGAGCGATGAGTGGATAGTGAAGCGAACCGGTATAGAGCAAAGACATATCGCAACGACTAAGATAACAAGCGATCTTGGCACAAAAGCTGCTGAGCTAGCTATAAAACGCTCAGGGCTTGAAAAATCACAAATCGACGCGGTAATCTGCGCTACGATATCTCCAGATCATCTTTGCATGCCTTCAACTGCCTGCAAGATAGCTTCAAATTTAGGCTTAAATTTTGGCATTACAGCTTTTGATATAAGCGCAGCTTGCACAGGATTTATCTATCTTTTAGAGCTTGCAAATTCTCTTATCATAAGTGGTGCTAAGAAAAATGTCTTGATCATAGGAGCTGAAAAACTAAGCTCGATAATCGACTACACAGATAGAAGCACATGCATACTTTTTGGTGACGGAGCTGGCGCTGCTGTGATAAGCGCTAGCGAAGAAAATGAGATCATCGACATCCACACTGCAAGCGATGGCAGACAGGCTGAACTTTTGATAACTCCAGGATGTGGCAGTGCATTTCCAGCTAGCCAAGAGACGCTAAAAAATAGACTAAATTTCATCCACATGAGCGGAAATGAGGTCTTTAAGATAGCGGTTCAAACGCTTAGCAAAAGCGTGATAGAAATTTTACACGCAAACAAAATGCAAAGCGAAGATATCGACTTTTTCATACCTCATCAAGCAAATATCAGGATAATAGACGCCGTAAAAAATAGGCTAAATTTTACTGACAAGCAGTGCGTTTTGACGGTTGCAAAATATGGCAACACAAGCTCCGCTTCGATCCCAATGGCGATGAATGATGCTTACGAGGATGGGCGCATCAAAAATGGTTCAGTTTTGCTTCTTGATGCATTTGGTGGTGGTTTTACTTGGGGTTCAGCGATACTAAAATTTGGCGGTAGAAATTTTAGCGATCTGTAATTAACCGCTTTTGTATCTAAAACTCTAAATTTAATAAATTTTCTACGACACCCTCTATAAATTTTTAAAAATTTCCATTTGTTTTCAAATAGATATTAAAATTACACTGTTTTAAATTTTCAGATCTATTTAATTAGAATTTAAATTTTTATGGATATAATTTCGCAATCAATAAAATTTATTATTAAGGAGAAAAAATGTTAGTAACAAAAAAAGCACCTGACTTTACAGCTGCAGCAGTTTTAGGAAACAATCAAATTGTAAATGATTTCAACCTTTACAAAAACATCGGCGAAAAGGGCGCTGTTGTATTCTTCTACCCAATGGACTTTACATTTGTTTGCCCAAGCGAGATCATCGCATTTGATAAAAGATATGACGAGTTCAAGTCACGCGGTATCGAAGTTATCGCAGTTTCTTGTGACAACCAGTTCTCACACTTTGCATGGAAAGAGACTCCAGTAAATAAAGGCGGTATCGGCAAAGTTCGCTTCCCGATCGTAGCTGACATGACAAAATCAATCGCTCGCGGCTTTGATGTACTTCTAGAAGACGCTGGCGTAGCACTTCGCGGTTCATTCCTACTTGACAAAGATGGCACAGTTCGCCACGCAGTTATAAATGACCTACCACTTGGCAGAAACATCGACGAGATGATCAGAATGGTAGATACTATGCTATTTACAAATGAGCACGGCGAAGTTTGCCCAGCTGGCTGGCACAAAGGTGATTCTGGTATGAAACCAAGCACTGAAGGTGTTGCTGACTACCTTTCACACAACGAAAGCAAACTATAATTATTCAAATTTCTAGGCAGCTTTGCCTAGAAATTCTCTCTGCACACAAATTTAAATATTTTTTTAATATAACTTTATATATGATAGCAATGTTTTAATAAATAACCTTTTTTGGAGACCCCATGGAGTTTAAGGGCAGGCAAGAACTTGTCGAAAATTGCGAGGATTGCATACTTGGTTTAAGAGCTAAATTTATAGATGAGGGCATCAAATTTTGCAGACAACTAACCCTTGTAGTGCCACACGAGCAGATGAAAATTTGCCTTGAGAGTATCTTTGACGCGCTACTCATCCAAAAGCCAAATGCCACACAAATTCGCGACGACTTAAACAGCCTAATACCAAAACTAAACGCAAAAGACGAGCTGATAAATTTCTTGCTCTTAAATTTGACACTAAATTTTAGTCACGCCTGCGACGATGCAGTCTATGTGGGCTACTTTGTAAATGCCGTCTCAAGGTTGAAAGAAATTTTATATAACGCCGAAAATCATCAAGAGACCACAGTAAAAGAGATGATCGATACTGGCTCATTTTTCTACGAAGATCCGATCAACACATTTACACGCATGAAAAATGCCAAGGTCCGCCCTGAATTTTTAAATTTATACGACGGACTAAATATAAAATATGAAGCCGAAATTTTAGAGGTTAAAGAAGATAGCGTCGTTTTTCGCGTAGATATGATGCAAATTTTAGCCATGAAGCAAGATGGCAAGGGCTTTATCCTGCCAAATAGCTTTTTCTCAAAGCAACTTCGCGCCGACATCATCGACTACAATATCGCCGATAAAAGCGTCACTCTTTCAAATTTCTCGCGCACAGCGACCATGCATGCAAACAAGAGAAAATTCCAGCGAGTCTTGCCAAATCGCTTTACCAAAATTTCTCTAAAAGGAGAACAAGGCGAGCTTGTTGGCAGCCTTTACGACATCTCAGAGGGCGGCATAAGTATATTGAGCTCACAAGCTACAAATTTTAAAGACGGCGAAGAGTTAGAAGCAAATTTTGACATCTTGCTCTCACCAGATGAAGTAAAAAACGTCTCCTTAAAGCTAAAACTTGTCACTGAGCTAGCATACAAGGGCTACATAAGATACTGCATGCAGCTAGTTGATGATGACAAAACGATAAAAGACTTCACGCAAAAGCGCGTCAAAGAGACGCTTGACGAGCTTCGCTCACGCATAAATTTATACGAATAAGGCAATTAGTGAAAACCATACAAGAAAATTTAAAACTTTTTTACATCGGACTAAAAGACAAAGAGCCATTTTTTTATAAAAACAAGGACCTAACCACTCACGCAGCTATTATTGGCATGACTGGTAGCGGTAAAACAGGCCTTGGTATCACGCTTTTAGAAGAGGCCTGCATAGACAACATCCCCTCTATCATCATCGATCCAAAGGGCGATATCACAAATTTAGCCCTCACCTTTCCGCAGATGAGAGCGGAGGATTTTTTACCATACGTCGATGAAGCAGAGGCTGCAAATAAAGGTCAAAGCGTAGAGGAATTTGCCACCTCTCAGGCCGAGCTTTGGAGAAACGGCATAGAGTCGAGCTTTCAAGACCTTGAGCGAGTAAAAATTTTAAAAGATAGCGCTAGTTTTAATATCTACACGCCAAAAAGCTCAGCTGGCATAGGTGTGGCGCTACTTAGCGACTTTGCTTGCCCAAATATTAGTGACGAGGAAATTTTTAGCAACTATATAAATTCGCTTGCAGCGTCGGTGCTATCGCTTATTGGCATGAGTTCTGAGGACATGAGCTCAAAAGAGCAGCTGCTTATCTCAACCATTTTTGAGAGCAAATTTAAAGAGCAAAAAGACGTCACTATCGAAGAGCTCATAAATTTCATAGCAAATCCGCCGTTTAAAAAGATAGGCGTTTTTGACGTGGATACCTTCTATCCAAGCAGCGAGCGTCTAAAGCTTGCCATGAAGATAAATGCACTCATCGCAAGCCCAAGCTTTAAGGGCTGGACGCAGGGCGCTAGACTAGAAATTTCAAAGATGCTTTTTGACGAAAACGGCAAAGCAAAGTGCAATATCTTTACGATCTCACACCTAAATGACGCTGAGAGGATGTTTTTTGTCACCCTTTTACTAAACGAGATCATCGCGTGGATGCGCAGCACAGAGGGCACTAGCTCACTTAGAGCGATCCTATATATGGATGAAATTTTTGGCTTCTTCCCGCCAAACGCAAATCCGCCGTCAAAAACGCCTATGCTCACGCTTTTAAAACAAGCTCGTGCATTTGGTCTTGGCTGCGTTTTAAGCACGCAAAACCCGGTCGATCTTGACTACAAAGGCCTTAGCAACATTGGCACTTGGTTCATCGGTCGCCTCCAGACAGCGCAGGACAAAGCCCGCGTGATCGACGGTCTAAGCGGCATCGCAGGCTCAAGCTTAGACAAAGCCTCACTTGAAAATCTCATATCAAATTTAGCCAAAAGAAATTTCTTACTCAAAAATATAAACGAAGATGGCCTAAGCGTCATCTCCACTCGCTGGGCACTTAGCTACCTAAAAGGTCCGCTTAGCCGCGAGCAAATTTCAAATTTGATGAAAGATAAAAAAGAAAATTTAAGCAGCCAAAATGTAGATAAAAGCGAGATGAAATTTAGCGCAAAACCTATCATCTCAAGTGCGATCACACAGCTCTACGCCAACTCAAAAAGCCTCACGCCAAATTTACTAGCAAGCGCAAAGGTGAGAATTTATGATGCTAAAAAGGGCATAGATAGCATTTGCGAGGTGAGCTACCTTTATGAGCTTAATGAAAATGACAAAGAGCCAAACTGGAGTGAGGCTAGCGAAGGCATACACGTTGATGCAAGCGAAAATGAACCAAGCGGCGCAAGCTTTGCTGCTGTGCCAAATTTCATAACGAGCGCTAAAAATTTTGACGCTTTAGAGAAAGATTTTAAAGAGTTTTTGTATAGAAATTTCAAATTTAACACCTTTGAGGCGATGGGAATTTACTCAAAAGAAAACGAGTCAAAAGAGGAGTTTTTCATAAGGCTTCAAGATAAGTGCAACGAAATTTTAGAAGAGCAAACCGCAAAACTCACGGCTAAATTTGAAAAAGAGCAAAAGAGCTTGCAAGACAAGCTAAATAAAGCCCTTGCAAAGCTTGATAAAGAGCAAAAAGAGATGACCACAAGCGGCCTTGACGCTGCTATAAATATAGGCGCAAGCATATTTGGAGCGCTATTTGGTAACAAGCTCTTATCTCGCCAAAACGCCGGCAAGATCGCATCAAGTGCAAGAAGCGCAAACAAGGTCTTAAAAGAGCGAAGCGACGTCAAGCTTAGCGAGCAAAGCGTAAATGATATAAGCTTAGCCATAAGCGAGCTTGAGGAGAAATTTGCACAAGAGTGCGACGCGCTAAAAGAGGCAAATGATGTTAAAAACATCACGATAAACGAAACGCAAATTTCGCCAAAGAAAAGCGACATCTACGACGAAAAAATCGTGCTTTTGTGGAGATGATTTATAAAAAAATTAGTATTTTTTTAATATCATATCTCTTTAAATTTAAAAGGTAAAATATGCAAAATTTAATACTTTATGCCGTTAGCTACCTGCTTGGCAGCATCCCATCAGGGCTCATACTAGCAAAAATTTTTGGACATGTTGATATAAAAAAAGAGGGTAGCAAAAGCATAGGCGCGACGAATGTTTTAAGGGTTTTAAAGCAAACTAACCCAAAACTCGCCAAAAAACTAGCCATTTTAACAGTAGTTTGTGACGTTTTAAAGGGCGTTTTGCCACTCATCGTAGCCTCTTCTCTTGGAGCTAGCCAAAGCGTGCTTTGGACGATGGCAGTTTTAAGTGTGGCAGGGCATTGTTTTTCTATATTTTTGGGCTTTCAAGGCGGCAAAGGAGTGGCAACTGGAGCTGGCGTACTCGCATTTTTCTTACCAGTTGAGATAATAATCGCTCTTGTCGTTTGGTTTTTGGTCGGTAAGTTTTTAAAGATAAGCTCTCTAGCCTCGCTATGCGCGCTGATAGCTCTCATCGCATCAAGCTTCATCATCCACCCAGAGCTTGATGAAATTTACACTCACGCGCCGATCCTTATCATCGCATTTTTGGTAGTTTATAAGCACATACCAAATATCGTTCGCCTGCTTTCAGGCAAGGAGCAAAAAGTCGTATGAAAAGTGAAATAACAACGATTATTAGGGATTATAAATTTCAAACCGTCATCGGGATGTTTGACTTTGAGCGAGTTGCAAAGCAAGAGGTAAAAGTAAGCTTAGAATTTCGCTCGACTAGCTTGATTGATTATGTTTTGGTGGCTGATTTTATAAAAGAATTTTACAATGAGATGAAATTTCAAAGCGTAGAAGAGTCACTAGAAGCAACCTGCAAAGCGCTAAAAGAGAGGTTTAGCTCGCTTACTAGCTTGGATATGGAGATTTTAAAAACCGAGATTTTACCAAATGCAATCGTCGGTGCAAAAATCAGCACTATTTTTTAAAAATTTATTAAAGTATCTTGAAATATTTCTTAATTTATGATACAATCGACCATAAATTTTAGTTTAAGGAAAAGAAATGCGTATTTTAATAGTAGAAGACGAAGTAACGCTAAATAAGACGATTGCTGAGGGGTTGCAAGAGTTTGGTTATCAGACAGATAGCTCTGAAAATTTTAAAGACGCTGAGTACTACATCGGTATCAGAAACTACGACCTAGTTTTGACTGACTGGATGCTTCAAGATGGCGACGGCGTTGATCTTATAAACATCATAAAACATAAATCTCCACGCACTTCAGTTGTAGTTCTTTCTGCAAAAGACGACAAAGAGAGTGAGATAAAAGCACTTAGAGCTGGCGCTGATGACTACATCAAAAAGCCATTTGATTTTGATATTTTAGTAGCTAGACTTGAGGCTAGACTACGCTTTGGCGGCACAAATATCATCAAGATAGACGAGCTTATCATCAACCCTGACGAAGAGAAGATCACATATCTTGGCCGCGACATCGAGCTAAAAGGTAAGCCATTTGAGGTATTAACTCACCTTGCGAGACATTCAGATCAGATCGTATCTAAAGAGCAACTACTTGACGCTATCTGGGAAGAGCCAGAGCTCGTAACTCCAAACGTTATCGAGGTTGCTATCAACCAAATCCGCCAAAAAATGGACAAACCGCTAAATATTTCAACAATAGAAACTGTTAGAAGACGCGGATATAGATTTTGCTTTCCCAAAAAAGCTTAAGAAATAGATTTATACTGCAATTAGCATCTGGCGCGATGATGCTAATTGCCGTTGTTTCGGTGATGCTTTATCACTACATAAGAGTCACCGTTTTTCAAAGCGTAGTTAGTGAGCTAAATCAGCAAGCCACAGCTTACAAAAACAATCCACAAAATTTTAATCCAAACAATCTAAAAACTTTTACTATAGAAATCCCAAACAAAACTCTAGCCACCGTAAAAGCAGGCGAGCTTAAAGGCGAAAAGCCCTACCTTGTGATGCAAAAGATAAAAGATGAGAGCATAACCACTCTAACAACAAGGCTAGATGACAGTAACTACTTAGTCCTAGAAAAAGAGACGACGCTTCAAAGCAAGATAGTCGAAGAAATTTTTATAGATATTATAATCGTAAATGTCACAGCGATACTTTTGGTACTATTTTATGCACTATTTTTATCAAGAATGCTTTTAATACCTATAAAAATTTTAAGTCACAAGCTTACAAATTTAGATGAGAAATTTCTAAAAGAGATCGATATCAAAAGCTTGCCAGACGAGTTTTTACCACTTGGTAATAGCATAAATAGACTAATTTCTCGCATACAAACTTTTGTCTTATACCAAAAAGAGCTTTTTGTAGGCGTTGCACACGAGCTAAAAACTCCACTTGCCGTCATGAAAACCAAAAACGAAGTTACGCTTTTAAAACCACGCGAGAGCGAAAAATACATAGAAGCGCTAAAATCAAACAACGAAGCGATCAACGGCATGAACGCTATGATAGGCTCAGTCCTTGAGATAGGTCGTCAAGAGGGCGCGCAGTTTGAAGAGCCGGTAAATACCGATGTGATCGCATTTTTGAAAAAACTAGGCAAAAACTACGAGGTGCTCGCAAAAGGTGAAGAAAAAAATCTCACACTTGATCTAAAACCTGAAATTTTTAATCTAAACATCCAAACCAGCCTGCTAACTCACATCGTGCAAAATTTCGTCCAAAATGCTATCAAATTTTCTCCAAAAAATAGCACGATTACGATTAGCTCGAAGCTTGAAAAGAGCAAATTTATCATCGAAATAACCGACGAGGGCGTGGGCATAGACGAGAGCAAGGACCTGTTTGCTCCATTTAAAAGATACGGCAACAAAGGTGGTGCTGGACTTGGACTATTTCTCGCAAAAGGTGCAGCACAGGCACTTGGCGCTGAGATATCTATCAAAAATAGAGAGGGTGCAAACGGAGCAGTTGCAAGCCTCGTTTTAAATTTAAAAGGATAAAAAATGGCAAAGAGAACCGCAGTGATCGATCTTGGCTCAAATTCTATGCGTATGGCAATATTTGAGCGCACATCACGCTTAGCATTTTTTATACTAGCTGAATACAAAACCAAAGTGCGACTAGGCGAAGGTGGATACGGCTCAAACAACGAAATTTCAGAAGCTTCAATGCAAAAAGCGATCAAAGCTTTTAACGAATTTGATAACATCATAAAAAGCTATAAATGCTCCAAAGTCCTATGTGTCGGCACTTCAGCGCTTAGAGATGCTCCAAACTCAGGCGTTTTGATCTCGCTTTTAAGAAAAAAACTTGGCATAAATTTAAAAGTTATTGACGGCAAGGAGGAGGCCACTTTTGGAGCGATAGCAGCTAAAAATTTGCTTCATAATCTAGCCGAGTGCGTCACTATCGACATTGGCGGAGGCTCAACTGAGCTTGCTAGGATAAGTAACAGCAAGATAGTCGATGTCCTCTCGCTTGATATAGGCACAGTGAGGCTAAAAGAGCTATTCTTTGATAAGAAAAATTTAAACAAACTACCAAAATTTCTGTCGCAGATCACAGCGCAGATAGATGAGCGATTTAAATGTCCAAATTTAATAGCGATCGGCGGCTCTTTAAGAGCGATCTCATCGGCCATAATGAGCAAAAATTTATATCCGCTCTCATCACTGCATGGCTTTTGCTACAAGCTTAGCGACGAGCAAACCTACATCGAGAGCATCGCAAACGTTAGCGTGCTTGAACTAAATAAATTTCCTATAAAAAAAGATAGATATGATACCATCAGAGAGGGCGCACATATATTTTTAGCTCTTGCCAAGGCGCTAAATGCCAAAAATGTCATCACAAGTGGAGTTGGCGTAAGAGAGGGCGTCTTTTTAAAAGACTTTTTGCGTCCAAGTCTTAAATTTCCAGAAAATTTTAACCCAAGCGCCAAAAGCCTGCAAGATCGCTTCATCCTCTCTTGCAATAAAGCTGTGGCAAGATACGCAAAGGATATTTTTGTGACGCTTAAAAAGCTTCATGGGCTAAATGAGAGCTATCTTGAGACGCTGCTAATTGCTGCAAAGCTTCACAACGTCGGTCAAGAGATAGGCTTTTACGGCGATCACAAAAACTCAGCCTATATCATACTAAATGCCCTAAACTACGGCTTCTCACACGAGCAAAAGGCACTAATAGCCGCAGTCATCGGCACAAATGGCAAGAAAAATATTTATGAGTATGAAAAGTATAAAAATTTATTACCAAAGGCTGAGTGTGTAAGGTGGCTAAGCTTCATCCTTGCGCTAGCCAAGGCACTTGATATAACCTGTGAGAAGCTAAATTTAAGCTTTGAGTTTAGCGGCCACACGCTAAAAATAGAGGGCACAAAAGAATTTGCCATGGCAAAAGAAGAGATAAAAAAGATCGCAAAACCTGAAATTTTTGCCATTTCGTTTGTATAAATTTAAAAATTTTCAATCGAATTTACCTATTTTAAATTTATCCATTTTATCCTCTTAACCATTAGCACTTCGCATACTTGCACTATCGCATTGCATAAATTTTTTCAAAAAACTCTATCAAATTTTAAAATTAGAGCTGGCATATCATACTTCTAAATTTAGCAGCCTGCTAAGGAGAATGAGTAAAGTTTTAAAATTTGTAAATTTGCTTTGTTAAATCAGGTGAGCATCAAGTAAATTTTAAAATTTCGCGAAAGAGTAATTTCGGCTCTAAAATTTGAGCTAAGCGGTAAGCGAAGCCAAATTTTAGTAGTAAATTCTTAGGGGTGAATGAAATTTTAAAATTTGCAAAATAGTAAATTTCTACTTTTGAAATCGCAACTTTAAATTTATAAATTCTTTTATTTAAAAGGGAGACACAGGGACTTGAATTACGGTCTGCTTGCAGTTGCAAGCTAGCGAAACAAAGCCGTCCCCTTATCCCATTTTTAAATCCCCTGTCTGCTTGCAGTTGCAAGACAAAGCCCAAGTAAAAACCCTCGCACGTTAGAAGTGCATACGATAGCACTACCGTGCAACATGCGTTTTTATTGTAAAAATTCTGAGAAAATTTAAAATTTTAACGTCATAACAAAGCGGGGCTAAAATTCCCCGCTCATTTTATCTTTGTAGTTATTTAGGCTATTTTGGCGCTCTTGTAAAAATGAACCAAGTTTTTTCTTATTTTCTTCAAAGAAAACAGCAAAGTCCTGCTCATTTTGTATCTTCTCCTCGCCAAAGCTATCAAGCATGACGTTTGAGCTGCCAACTATTACTAGATAGCGCCTATTTTCGTAGCTTAGAAGCATTAGTTTGTTTGTGCGGTCAAGATATTTTTCGTATATGATATTGACGCCACTATTTTGGTTTTTAAGCAGCCAGTTCATCGACTTTGTGTCGTTTTGTGGTTGATTTTGTGGTGTTTTAAACCCGCCAAAATCACTACTTTTTGAAGTGATATATCTTTTAAAAACATATAAAAATATAAGAAGCGCGATGAGCACACTTAGGACGATGAAGTATCTCGAATCAATATTTACCATAGGTTCATTTTCTGTCTTTGGCGTACTAGCAGTTTCTATCTTTGCGCTAGCTTGTGGCATATTTTGCACCTGCGTTTTTGTGTTTTTTAGTGTTACGCGGATGCGAAGCCCAAAGCTATCAGTTGTCTTTGATGCATTTACGATGATGGCGTCATTTGAGCGTAAATTTAAGACCAAAGAGTTTTGTTTTGGCTCAATATCTAGCTCTTGAATGATCTTTGAGTTTATATCCTTGCTCGCGCTTTGATCGTAGCTTAGAGAATTTAGTATCAAAGAGGTTGTGTCTTTTTCACGCTTTTGAAAGATATTGCCCTCGTAAGGCGCATCAAAGCTAAGCATGATATCGACCCTGTCGGTGCGCTCATAGATATTGTATGTTAGCAAGTTTGAAGCTAAAATTTGTGTCACAAAAAGTATAAAAAATAATATTATTCTCATAAAAGTTCTTTTTTGAAGTACTGAATAACTGACTTTGAGTCCAAAATTTCATTTATCCTGATGGCTAAATTTTTCTCATAAACCATTACTTCGCCTTTTCCAAAAATTCTATTATTTATATATAGCTCCACGCTCTCGCCAGCTGGTTTTTCAAGGTCTATGACCGAGCCAGCTTCAAATTTCAAAAGCTCATTTATGCTAACTGTGGTAGTTCCTAGCTCAGCTATAAAATCAACGCTTATATCCATAAGCTCATCATAGCTCTTAAAAAGCCCTAGCTGTTCTAGTGTCTCTATCGCACCTTCGTCGTTCATTGTATCTTGTAGCCTATTTGAAATGTTCTATTTTTTATCTTATATATAAATTTCTCTTTTAGCTTTATGCCAAAATTCTCAACCTCGCCCAAAAACTCAGGCGTTCCAAGCTTATAAGCATTTGGCTCTTTTTCATTTAGCAGATTTTTAGCCTTGCCGATGATCTGATTGGCTATCTCTTTGCAAAGATCGTCCAGATCACCACCATCAACATCTTCGTGGCCAAAAAAGGCATTCATGAAAATTTTTAAAGTATCTTTTTTAAAAAATAGATAAAACTGATACTCACTTTTGCCCTTATAAACTGGTATGCTAGCCCCGTAAAATCCTTTACCAAGGCTCTTGCCAAACTCTAAATCCAATCCCAAAGTATCCTTGCAAAGATAGCTTGTGGCTTCATCTATAACTTTTCTCATATCTCTTCCTTAAGACTTGAAATGCGCGTTAATTATACTTTGGCTTTACTAAATTAGCTATAAATTTATTAAGCATTTTAAAAGAGTTTATCGACCTCTTTAACTAGCTCTTTTCCACTAAATTTGGCGCAAAGCTTGACTATTTGCGTGCCTATTATCGCTCCGTCAGCGTACTTTTTGACCTCACCAACGTCCTCTTTGTTTTTGATGCCAAAGCCCACAGCCACTGGTAGATCGCTCTTTTTCTTAAGCTCTAGGACTAAATTTTTTATCCTATCTTCATCAGCTCTTTTTGAACCGCTAACGCCGATAGCACCTAGCACGTAGATAAATCCTGAGCCAAATTTTAATATCTCATCCGCCCTGCCCCCAGAAGTGACGCTGATAAGTGGCACAAGGCACAAATTTAGCTCCTTACATTTTAGAGCAAATTCCTCGCACTCCTCACAAGGCAGATCTGGTACGATAAAGCCGCTCACTCCAGCTTCACATGATCTTTTTAGAAATTTATCAACACCATAAGCAAAGATAATGTTGTAATAAACTAGAAAAACAAGTGGCTTTGTCACTTTTGCCTTGCAGCCTTCAAGCATGTCAAAGACAACGTCGGTATTTACGCCACTTTGAGCTGTCTCAAAGCTAGCTTGCGCGATGAGCTTGCCATCAGCCAGCGGGTCAGAGTATGGGATGCCGATCTCAAGCAGATCAAGCGTGCTCTCGTTCAAATTTTCTAAAAATTCCTTCGTTTTTTCTAGGCTTGGATATCCAGCCACGATGTAGCCGATGTTTGCCTTTTTGCCGTTAAATGCGCTTTTGATCTTATCCATAAATTTTTCCTTTTTCGTAGCCGATAACTGTGTTTATGTCCTTATCGCCCCTGCCTGAGACGTTTACGACGATGACGCTTTTTTTATCGAGTTTTGGGCAGAGTTTCTCCAGATACGCCAGTGCGTGCGCGCTCTCGATGGCTGGGATGATGCCCTCCATCTTGCTTAGAAAGTACAAGGCATTTATACACTCATCGTCGGTCACGGCTTCGTATCTTACCCTTTTGATGTCGTTTAAGTGGGCGTGCTCTGGGCCGATGCCTGGGTAGTCAAGGCCTGCTGAGATGCTATGCACTGGCGAGATCATGCCGTATTCATCTTGTAAGACCGTCGTTTTCATGCCGTGGATGATGCCGGTTTTGCCTTTGCTAAGCGTAGCTGCGTGATAAGGCGTATCTATGCCAAGGCCGCCAGCTTCTATACCTACTAAATTTACGCTCTCGTCCTCTAAAAACGCACTAAAAATGCCAATGGCATTACTACCGCCGCCAACGCAGGCGATGACATAGTCGGCCTTTTTGCCGTAGTCTGCAAGCTGAGCTTTCGCCTCTGTGCCAATCACGCTTTGGAAGTCACGCACGATCTTTGGATATGGGTGCGGGCCAACGGCTGAGCCGATGACGTAAAATGCACTCTCTATCTCATTTACCCACGCTTGTATGGCCGCCGTAGTCGCCTCTTTTAGCGTTTTTAAGCCATCTTCTACGCTCACCACCTTTGCACCAAGAAGCTGCATGCGAAAGGCATTTAGCTGCTGTCTAGCAACGTCTGTTGCGCCCATATAGACGTCACACTCTAGCCCCAAAAGTGCCGCTGCAGTCGCTGTTGCCACGCCGTGCTGACCAGCTCCAGTCTCAGCTAAAATTTTCTTTTTACCCATTTTTTTAGCAAGCAACGCTTGAGCCAGGGCGTTGTTTATCTTATGCGCGCCTGTATGGTTTAGATCCTCTCTTTTTAGGTAAATTTCATGTCCGTAGTGCTCGCTCAGACGCTTTGCAAAAAAAAGCGGACTAGGCCTGCCAACGTAGTTTTTCAAAAGATCATCAAGCTCGTCTTTAAACTCTTTTGTCTTTGCGATGCTCTCATAAGCATTTTCTAGCTCATCAAGGGCAAACATCACCGTCTCAGGCACGAATTGCCCGCCAAATTTTCCAAAATATGCTTTAGTGTTCATCTTCTACCTCACCTATGATCTTTAAAATTCTCTCTATCTTTTGCGCATCTTTTATGCCGTTTTCGTCCTCGACTTTGGAGTTGATATCTACTAGATATGGCCTAAATTTGAGCGCCTCTTTTATGTTGTGCTCGCCTATGCCCCCAGCCATGCCAAATTTAAATTTAGCCTCTTTTAAAATTTCCCACTCAAAGCTAGTGCCATTTCCGCCGGCATTTTCGCCCTTGCAGTCAAAAAGCGCCATGTCAAAATGCTTAAAATCAACCTCTGGCAAGCTATCTTT
>CAUQCU010000025.1:0-19475 GCA_963516555.1 Campylobacter concisus
CTTGTTTAGATTTCAAAGATTGACTAATAGTTTAACAATT
This sequence comes from Campylobacter concisus, assembly GCA_963516555.1. Lineage (GTDB taxonomy): Bacteria > Campylobacterota > Campylobacteria > Campylobacterales > Campylobacteraceae > Campylobacter_A > Campylobacter_A concisus_BA. The sequence goes on from CAUQCU010000025.1 coordinate 41, forward strand.
GTAAGTTAAAAGAACTTTCTGCTCTGCGTTCTGCAAAACAGAAAGTGAAGTATATAGAAGTGATGCTTAAAAGCAGATAAAAATCAGGCTATTTTTTAAAAGCCCATGAATAAATTTTGAAGTCCAACCTTTTCATTAAAAATAATATCTTTTTTATTTGGATCGTACTTAAATTTACTTACTACTTTTTTGCCATCTTCTTTTAAATATCCAGAAGATATAAGCGTTGGCTCGATAAGAGTCATCTCTGGAAGGAGTGTATCAAAAAATTTAGCTAAAGTCTCATCCGCGCTTAGTTCACCATTAAATGATAGTTTGTCAAAGATCGCAAGTTGACTTTCTCCGCTTTTAAAGCCATTAATAGCAGCGTCTAATTTTAAATTTATTGCATTATCGCCATTTTTAAAGCTTAATCTATCCACTTTCACACTTGGGTTTTTCTCTAAAATTTGACCCATTACTTCGTCCAAATTTAACCCAGCAAAGATACTTTCATTTGAATCAACATTTACATTACTTAGTCTATCAAGTATATTATTTATAGTTGGCACGTTGATATTTGCTATCTTACTATCTAAGATAAAATCTGTAAATTTCACTTTATTAACAGCAACTGCACCTATCTTCACCACATCTTTTGAGCTACCAAGATCATTTGAGACTTCAAATTTCGAGCTATACTCAAGATCATCTAAAGCAACATTGCCATCCTTTTCATCTAATAATGCTAGTTTTTTGATCTTAGCCTTTGCTACGTAAGGAGCTAGTTTGCTCTCAAATATCTTTGAAATTTCAACTGGCACAGTGTAGCTTGTATCTATATCGACGCCTTCAAGATTAACTTCTGCTTTATTTTCTTCATTAAGATCTTTTAAAACAACTTTTTCAACGCCCAAGTTTGCGCTATTTACATTATCTTTTGCATCCAGTTTCAAGCCAAATTTCACATCCTTTGTATGAACGTTCATAGTTTGCTTGTCACTAAAGTCAATGTCACTAAATTTAACTTTTACATCTTTATCGCCACTTACGCTAGCCTTTGTTTTAGCCGTTGCGACGACGTTTGACCCAAGAAATGAAGCTACGATATTTTTTATCGCTTCATTTTGTATAGAAATTTTTGAGTCGATATCAAAGCCATTTACAAATGCAAGCACTGAGTGAGAAATCTCATTTTCTACCTTGAAATTTAGATCCTCATCTACATCTTTGCCAGCCAAATTTTTCAAAAAATCTTTTGAAACGATAAGATCAAACGATCCTTTTGAGCCAAAAAAGCCTTTTTGATAGCTATTTTCTGAAACTTTAAAGCCATTTACATCATTTAGTCTATCAACTATCCTTTGATAGTTCTCCTCAACCTTGTTTGAGGCAAAATAAACAGCGCCTGTGACGATCACGATAACTACGATTAGAGCAGATATCACCTTTTTCATGCTTTTCTCCTTTTTGTAATGTGTTGTAAAAACAACCAGATACCTAATAACAAGCCAACCATGGCAAGTGGCATGATATAGCCATGCTCGCCAAGATAATTGCTCACACTCATAAAATAATCCCCTGCTTTATAACTTGCAAGACCAACGATCACCGCCCAAAGCACTGAAGAGATCAAATTTATAACGCTAAATTTATAAAAAGAATATTTTGTAAGTCCAAGTGCGATAGGCACCAAAGTTTTGACGCCGTAGATAAATTTTTTGATAAATATTATCTTATCGCCATGCTTCTTTGCCAAAATTCCAGCGTAAGCAAGCTTTCTTTTGTGATTTTTCACGTAAGGCATAAGCGAGCTTTTATTAAACCTTGCGACGTAAAAGATCAAAGTATCGCCGATCGTGTTTGCCACGGCAGCGACGATTATGCTAAGAGTGATGTCCATCTTACCAGCAAAGCTTAATATCCCAGCAGCGATAAGCGCTACCATGCCGCCACCAAGGCTGTAAAAAAATAGCACGATGTAGCCGTAAGTTGAGATTGAGTTTATAATATCTTGCATCATTGCCCCAAAAGTTTAGAAGCTGAAGATATTAGTTGCTCGTATGCGTAGCCACTTTGTTTTAAAATTTCATCCTTTGCGCTAATGACTGCTCCGCCAAAGCTAGCTCCAGCGAAAAACCCATCATTTGCAGCATACGCATAGATGTCGCTTGAAAATTTAAAATCGCTTACTTTATTATAATTGCGCCCGATATCGCCAAATGCCACTGAAAGCTTCGTATCAAGCGTGATCTTAGCGTCTTTTATGTCGTAGATGATGCTATCTTTAAATATAAAAAGCACAAGCGAGCTATCCTCGTAGCCAAGCTGTATGCCGATGCTGCCACCACTTATACTAACTGGTAAAATTTCACTTGGAGAGTTGATGTTGCCAACGACCATGATTCCATCTCCGCCCATGCCACCAACAACAAAACCAACCTTTTTAACACTTGGAAAGATGATAGTCGCTTTTGACTGCTCGATAAGCTCTTTTATAGGAGCGTTTCTAGCGCCTCTCATCGTCGTTATAAACGAATTTGCCGAGTCTAGCACGAGCTCCTCGCTGGCAAAGCCAAGCGAGAAAAACATTATTAATGATAAAAGAAATTTCATATCTTGCCGTTATTTCGCAAAATCAACAGCGCGAGTTTCTCTGATGACACTTACTTTGATCTCACCAGGATACTGCACCTTGCTCTCGATCTCTTGAGCGATCTCTTTTGCCACAAGCACTGCCTCATCGTCATTTATGAGTTTAGCGTTTGCGATGACACGGATCTCACGGCCAGCGTTGATCGCATAAGCTTGCTTGATGCCCTCTTTGCTTTTTGCGATGTTTTCGATCTCTTCAACACGTTTTAAGAAGCTTTCAAGCACCTCACGTCTTGCTCCTGGACGAGCTGCGCTTAGTGCGTCAGCTGCGCAAACAGCTGCACTTTCTATACTTGTAGCCTCTTCGTGTCCGTGGTGAGCATAGATCGCGTTGATGACGACTGGATGCTCTTTATAGCGTTTGCAAATTTCAGCTCCAAGATCGACATGGCTGCCCTCGTACTCGTGAGTTAGCGCCTTGCCGATGTCGTGAAGTATGCCAGCCCTTTTTGCTAGCTTCTCATCTCCGCCGCACTCAGCCGCGATGATGCCAGCAAGGTGAGCTACTTCAAGGCTGTGAGCAAGGGCGTTTTGACCGTAGCTTGCTCTAAATTTAAGCTTGCCTATTAGTTTTACTATCTCTGGATGAATTTTATTTAGACCAAGGTCCATGACGATGTTCTCGCCCTCTTCTTGTATGCTTTGCTCAAATTCTTCAGTCACTTTTTTGTGCAAGTCCTCTATCCTCGCTGGCTGAATTCTGCCGTCCTCCACCAAAAGCTCGATCACTCTTGTTGCGATCGCACGTCTGTAAAGGTTAAAGCTGCTTAAGATGATCGCATGTGGTGTATCATCGATAATGATATCAACACCAAGCACCATTTCAAGGGTCTTGATATTACGTCCCTCTTTGCCGATGATCCTGCCTTTTAGCTCATCGTTTTTGATATTTACGACATTTATCAGACGTTCAGCCGCAAATTCTCCAGCAAATCTCGACGTAGCCTGCGCCAAGATATAATTAACCCTCTTTTTAGCCTCTCTTTTTGCCTCTTCTTCGTACTTTCTAACGATGTGAGCGATGTCGGCTCGTGACTTCTCCTCGACCTTTTTAAGCACAACCTCTTTTGCCTCTTCCTCCGTTAAGCCAGCAGCATGCTCAAGCACCCTTATCGCCTCTTCTACTTTGTTTTGATAAGTCGCTTTTAAATTTAAGCCCTCTTCGTAAGTGACCTTCGCATCTTGCTTGTCTTTTTCAAAAAGCTCTTTGCTCTCATTTAAAAGCTCTTGCTCATTTAGCAAAATTTTCTCTTTTTTGGTTAGCTCATCAAATTTACTTGCATACTCTTTTTGAAGCTTTGTCGTCTTGTCATCGTATCTTTTTTTAGCCTCAAATTCAGCCTCTTGCACTGAAATTTTAGAGTTTTTAAGCGTTAGCTCAGCTTCATACTCGATGGCTTTTGCCTTTGCTTTTGCCTGCTCTAAAAATATGTTGTAGTTTGCATCATTTATCTTTTTGGCGTAGAGATACCCTGCTCCAACGCCCACCACACCGGCTCCTAAGCCTATTAAAACCTCTATCATTTATTCCTCTTTTTATATAATTTTTACTTGGGGTTATATAAAAGTCTCCCACCGCATCGTGCGCCTGCGAGAGCACATCTTTGGCGTAAAAGTCTTTTACCTCTAAGAAAACTATCAGTTTTGGCTTAACGGGCAAAGTGTCAAAAAATCTATCGTAAAATCCTTTTCCGTGCCCTATCCTTGCCATAGCTCCATCAACCCCAATCGCTGGAACTACCGCCATATCGAGTTTAACATTATTCATTTTTTTGCCAGATGGCTGCCTGACATTAAATTTATAAGTTATAAATGGCAGTCGCAATCTTACCATCTCTAAGCTAAGACCTACCATAAAAGGGGCAAAAATTTCACATTTATGTGATAAATTTCGTCTTATTTTAAGCACATCGACTTCGTAGTTAAGCGGCAAGTAAAAGAGCACCTTTTTAGAATTTGTGTAATTTATCAAATTTAAAAGTGTTTTTGCTGCCTTATGATGTGTGCATTTTGCTCTAAATTTAGTAAGCTTTATCAAATTTGCTCTTGCATTTTTTCTAAATTCGTTTTTTTCTAAATTAACGCTCATTTTATGCTCTTTCTTGTATAATCCTGAAACATTTTTCAAAAGGAAATTTATGACACTAAAACGCGTAATTATAACATCACTTTGTCTTTTTGCATTTTTCGGATGCGGTGACGACTCCAACAAAAAGAGCGAGCAAAACAGTAGCGAACCAGCTGTGCAAAGTAAAAATTTAGAAGAAAATGCCAGCAAAGATGAAAATTTAAGCAAAGATACGCTCACTCCAAAAATGAACGAGAGCACACAAAGCGACGAAGTAAAAGAGATAAGCCTAAAACTGCTTAATGGCACAACTATGCAGATCACAAAAAGAAGCAATGGCTTTGACATAAAAGATGGCAAAAAAGCGACACTTTACGTATTTTTCGCTACTTGGTGCCCACCTTGCAAGGCTGAGATCCCATCTTTAAACAACCTAAGTGAGAAATTTAAAAACGAACTAAACATCGTTGCTGTCTTGCTTGAAGACAAGAGCGAGGACGAAGTTAAAGAATTTGCTCAAAAGTATAAGATCAAATACGACATCGCAGTTGGCGAGGGAAATTTCTTATTTGAAAAGGCGATGGGCGGCATCAAAGGACTCCCAGCATCTGCGCTTTTTAAAGCAAATGGCGACTACGCTCAAGGCTACATCGGTCTTGTACCTGAAGAGATGCTCGAAACTGACATAAATAGGGCCATAAAATAATGCTTGAGTTTTTAAAAAGAGGCTTTGAAAAGACCTTTGGAGCGATAAGCTCGGCTAAGAAGTCAAAAAAGATCGACAAAGAGAGCTTAGAGGAAATTTTACTAGAAGCTGACGTGGCTTACGAGATCGTGGAGGAGATTTTATACTACTTGCCGCCACAAGATGAAGTGAGCAGAGCTGATCTTAGACGCGTTATGAGTAGCTATTTTATCTACGAAAACGAGCGCGTGATCGAGCCTGACAAGCCATTTGTCGATCTCATCCTTGGCGTAAATGGCGCTGGCAAGACGACGACCATCGCAAAGCTAGCAAATTTATATAAAAATAACGGTAAAAGCGTCATTTTAGGCGCTTGTGATACATTTAGAGCTGGGGCGATAGAGCAGCTACGCCAATGGTCAATCAGGCTAAATGTGCCAATAGTCGCCACCCAGCAAGGGCATGATCCTTCAGCTGTGGCCTACGACACGATCAGCTCAGCCCTTGCAAAAGGTATCGACCGCGTCATATTAGACACAGCTGGCAGGCTTCAAAACCAGACAAATTTAGCCAACGAGCTTGATAAGATAGTTCGTATCAGCAAAAAAGCCTACGAAAAGGCGCCTCACCGCAAGATACTCATCCTTGATGGCACGCAGGGCAACGCTGGAGTCGCACAGGCAAAGGCATTTAACGAGATCGTCTCGCTTGATGGCGTCATCATCACAAAGCTTGATGGCACTGCAAAGGGCGGAGCGCTATTTGGCGTGGCAAGGGAGCTTGAGCTACCTATATTTTATATAGGCGTTGGCGAAAACATGGATGATATCATCAAATTTAACCCAGACGAGTTTTTAGACGAGCTGATGGACGCCATTTTTGAGTAGAGTGAAAATTCTAAGCAAAATTTACTTTTTCGCTGCACTTTTGGCGATTGATTTTCTTGCATTTACTCCAAAAAGTCCTGCGATCATCGAAAATTCGTGGGACAAAGCAAACCATTTTTTAGCCTTTTTCGTCCTTTATATACTGCTCTACCTTAGCTATGAGTTTAAAATTTTAAAGAATTTAGCCCTACTTTTAGCCTTTGGAGTGCAAATAGAGCTCGTTCAGGCATTTTTGCCAAATAGGAGCTTTAGCCTGCTTGACATCGTGGCTGACATGATAGGAGCGGCTTTTGGAGTGATAGTAGTTGAAATTTTAAAAAGGATATATTATGGCAAAAGCAAAGCAAGTTTTTGAGTGTCAAGCCTGCGGTAATCAACAGGCAAAGTGGCTGGGCAAATGCCCACAATGTGGGGCTTGGGACAGCTTTGTCGAGCTTAGCCAACAAGAGATAAAGATAAGTAAAGAGATAGCAAAAAGCAGCAGCACACCTAGCAAAGCCATAAGTATAGACGAAGTTGAAATTCAAAATTTCACGAGATTTAGCACCAAAGATAGCGAGCTAGACCTTGTTCTTGGTGGCGGCGTGGTTGAGGGCTCGCTTGTGCTTATAGGCGGTAGTCCGGGTATCGGCAAATCAACCCTGCTTCTAAAAATCGGCTCAAATTTAGCAAAAGACGGCAAAAAAACGCTCTACGTAAGCGGTGAAGAGAGCCAAAGTCAGATAAAAATGAGAGCTGATAGGCTAAATGCGGTGGATAAAAATTTATACCTTCTAACTGAAATTTGCCTAGAAGATATCCTGCTAGAGGTGCAAAAGAGCGATTATAAGGTGCTAGTCATTGACTCCATACAAACACTTTATAGCCAAAATATAACCTCCGCCCCAGGCTCGATCACGCAGGTTCGCGAGATCACATTTGAGCTGATGAGGCTTGCAAAGAGTCAAAATATCTGCGTTTTCATCATCGGGCACATAACCAAAGAGGGCTCGATCGCAGGGCCTAGAGTGCTTGAGCATATGGTCGATGTGGTGCTTTATTTCGAGGGCGACGCGAGTAGAGAGCTGAGGATTTTACGTGGGTTTAAAAACCGCTTTGGCTCAACGAGCGAGGTTGGCATATTTGAGATGAGCCAGCAAGGGCTCGTGAGTGCAAATGAGGTATCGAGTAAATTTTTCACACGTGGCGGAGCGATGAGTGGTAGTGCGATCACCATCATAATGGAAGGCTCAAGGGCACTCAGCATCGAAATTCAAGCCCTTGTTTGCGAAAGCGCCTATCCAAAGCGAAGCTCGACTGGCTTTGAGAGAAATCGCCTAGATATGCTGTTAGCACTTCTTGAGCGAAAGCTTGAAATTCCACTTGGACACTACGACGTCTTCATAAACGTTTCAGGTGGCGTTAAGATAAGCGAGACTGCGGCCGATCTAGCCGTTATCGCAGCGATAATCAGCAGCTTCAAAAACCGCCCTATCAGCAAGGATAGTGTCTTCATCGGCGAGCTAAGCCTAAATGGCGAGATAAGAGAGATTTTCAACCTCGATCAGCGTCTAAAAGAGGCAAAAACGCAGAAATTTAAAAACGCCATCATCCCAAACAAACCGCTTGACACGCAAGGTCTAAAGTGCTTTTACACCAAAGATATCACGCAAGTGCTTGAGTGGATGTAGGATAGTTTAAATATGATTTTTGTGCAAGATAGCAACGATCTGCAAAGCCACAAAGAGATAATTTATGCTTTTGTGTCAAAAGATAAAAGATTTTTTAGTGAATATCAAAAAGAACTCACGCGAAATTTACCACTTTATCCTAGCTTAGAGTTATTGCTTGTCGATTTTGCAGTCATTTTGGTGGAAAATTTTGATGAATTAAGTGAGCGAGATAAGCTAGAAATTTTTGACTTAGTTGAAAAAAATATTAAGAACGATAACTACGTTGGCACGGCATTTCTGACTGGCTTTATTGAGACGATACAAAATGTTTCAAGCAAAGAACAATATAAGAAAATTGAGAAGTATTTTGGCAAAGAAACTTTATTGATTGCAAATGAGCCAATAGATTTTTTGGGCATATAAGCTTTTATAAAAACATTTAATTTTAATCATCAAGCACAGATATCCCACTTGGACAAATTTTTGCAAGTGGGTTGTTATACTCTTGGTGGCATTTTTCGCACTTTATGACGCCTAGTTCTACACTTGCTTGTTCTGCATTGTAGCAATGCGGACAAACCACGTAGCCATCTTCTTGCGTATCTACTCCGGTAGCTTTGATACTTGGGTCTTGATAGTCGTTAAAGATTTTTCTAAATTCGCTTTTATAAATTTTAAAATCAATAAAACTAGCAAACTCAACTACATAATTTCTGAACGCAAAATGGTATCTCTTCTCTTTTTCTCTAAAATTTAGATCATCTTCAAAAATTTCTTGCAAATCCGACCAAAAATTTTCATAATTAATATTCTCTGGAGCAACGCTTAAGACATCCTCTATCCTAAAAACATTCCAACTATTTGGGATACTGCCATCAATAATATCAAAAAGCTCGGCATTAAATCCGCAAATACCATCAAAATCATCCTTGTTATACACGATGATAAATTTTACCTTGCCTTCATACATCTCCATCAGCAAGACATCATAAATAGTATCTTTTTTAAGCCTATCAAATACACTTAACTCGCGAAGCTCAAGTGATGAAATATCAATGTTTGATTTTAGTTTTACTTTCATTTTTTACCAAATTTATTTTTATATTCCAAATCATGGCACACTTTTAATAACACTAGCGTTAAAAATTTCTATAGCTATTTTTGCCTATTCGTATTTATACCAATAATGTATTATGTTTATCATCTCATTTTTAATAAAATCATGTTATTAAAATTATTTTGATTTTTATCTACGTTATGTTCTAAAAACTTAAAATACAGATATTTCACACGATCATCACTGCAGCTACGGCAAATCCGCCGTCGTGAGTTATACTAAGGCTTGCTTCTTTGATATTAAAATTTGTATAAATTCTTGGGCTAAATTTTATCTTTGGTGCGTTTCTTGCGTCTTTGCTGAGCATAATGTCTAAAAAGCCACACTCTTTGCTGACGCCCACGCCAAGGGCTTTGCTAGCTGCTTCTTTGGCTGCCCAAAATCCAGCCAAAGTCGCATCATTTTTTGCTAGCGCGATCTCATCATCACTTAAAAATCTCTTTAAAAAAAGCTCGCCGTGACGAGCCTTTAGTCTTGAAATTCTATCTATCTTAACGATATCGATGCCTATCATTGCACCACGAAATCAGTAAAAAATATGTTTTTGATGTAGCCATCATTTAGCACTTCATTTAGCTTGCCGACGATCTCGTCTTTTAGCCTATCCTTGCCCTTTGCAGTGCTTACTTCTTCGTAAGTTTTAGATGAGAGCGTTCTTATGATGATATCTCTTAAAAGTGCCTTTTTCTTATCAAGCTCGGCAGTTAGTAGCTCGTCGCTTTGCTCTAAATCGATCTTAGTTTTAAGAAATCTTGATCCATTTTCACTAAGTAAATTTACGACAAACTGATCAAGTGGATATATCGGCCCCATGTTCGAATAGTCGTTGCCACCGCGTTTTGCTTTGTTTTGAGCGGGTGCTGGTTGAGTTTGAGTCTGAGCTGGTGTTTGCGCCATATTTGCCTCTTTTGGCTCGTCTGAACTAAGCATCAAAAACGCCACTAGCCCTCCGATAACTAGCAATAAAACAAATATCGCGATGATGATTATCATCAAAGCGCCATTGCCACCTTTTTTTGCTTTTTTCTCTTCAACTTCTTCAGCCATCTTTCCTCCTTTAAGTTTTGGCTATAATTATACAAAAAATTCACAAAAATGAGAAAAGATGATACATAAAACCAACGCCGCTAGGCTTTTAGACAAGCTAAAAATAGACTATGAGATACTTGAGTACGAAGTCGATCTAAACGATCTTTCGGCCGTTCATGTCGCAGCTAGCACCAAGCAAGATATAAAGCAAATTTACAAAACTATCGTCTGCCAGTGCGAGCCTAAAAATTTTGTTGTTGCCTGCTTGCAAGGTGATCTGGAGCTTGATCTAAAAGCACTTGCTCATGCGTGCGGAGCCAAACGCTGCGAGCTTATAAATTTAAAAGATCTAGAAAAGATCACTGGCTATATCAGAGGCGGCTGCTCGCCACTAGCTATGAAAAAGCACTTTGCCACATTCATCGATGAGCGAGCAAAAGAGCAAGAATACGTGCTAGTAAGCGCTGGAGTAAGAGGCAAGCAGATAAAGATAGCACCAAATGACCTTTTGAAAGCTTGTGAGGCGGATTACGCTGATATCGCTAGGCTAGCTCTTTAAAAACTCTATAAATTTAAACTTCTCACCTAAAAACTCAGGCGAGAGTAGAAATTTAGCCTGTTTGGTGACATTTTCATAGGCTTGCTTGCTGCCTTTTTCAAGCACCAAAGATAAAATTTCATCCACGCCAAGATCATTAACCAAAGCATCATTTTGTTTTTTAAATTTAAGCATCAAAAAGCCAGCCAGAGAGAAAGCCTCTTTTACCTGTTTAAAACACAGGCTATAAGTTAGATCCGAGCTTTTAAAATATGGCTCGAGGTTTGAAATTTCAAATAAAGAAAAAACTTGATGATCTTTAAAAACTCTTAGACTAAATTCATTTTTTGGCTCAAATTCGCCGTAGTCAAAGCTTAAAAATCTCACCTTTTTTGCCGAATTTGCAAGCTGGAACGCAAATTTGGAGTAGCTAGTTGATATCTCGCCCCTTTTTATGCCAAATTTCTTTGCTAAATTTATCAAATTTTGATCTGCCTTTTGCCAGTGAAATTTTAAGTCACTATCCACAAAAAGCATATTTTCCCCCTCTATCACCTCGCAGCCAAATGCGTCAAGCAGCTCATTTGAGATGACAAAAATTTCATCAAACGAGCACTCGTCTAAATTTTCATAGTGTCTTATTTTTATCTCATTACCAAAGCGATTTTTAAAGGTTTCAAGCTGTTTTTTGCGTAAAATTTCATGAGGTTCTATGATGATAAACTCTAAATTTGGCAAAATTCCTGGCTCAAGCGTAAAGACACCTTGCGCAAAATCAGCCAGCATATCGCCTGAGTTTGCCCCGATCTCCACGACCTTGCATGAGCTAGAAATTTCGCCATTTTTAAGTAGCTTTAAAAAGTAGTTTGCAAGGCAGGTGCCAAAGAGGTAGCCAACGCTAACATTTGTGTAAAAGTCGCCCTTTTTGCCGATATCTACGCCAAATTTATAGTAGTTTTCATTGACCCAGATATCAAAAAACTCGCTAAATTTCATAGATCAGGCAGCTTCCAGCCTCTATAAAATGCAAACATCCTGACCGTTATGCCAGCAGCAAGCAAAAGCATGGTAAAAAATATGTTGGTAAGGCCCAGATGATAGAGGATAAAGTAGGCAAGCCCCACGCCAAGGCTTATCGTGCCGTAAAGTCCGGTGCGCAAAAACCATGGGACTTCATTTAGCAAGATATCTCTTAAGATACCGCCGCCAACGCCGTTAAAAAAGGCGATCATCATGACGCCAAAGATGTTGTAGCTATACTCGATGGCAACCATTGCCCCAACGATAGAAAAGCAGATGACGTCGATCGCGTCGGCAAAGATAAAGACAAATTTCTTCTCTAAGCCCTCTCTTTTTATATGTAAATTTGTGATCCTGGATGCGACAAGCATAAAGATGACAACACTTACTGGCATATAGTGAGTGAATGAATAAACCGCCCTGCCAACGAGCATATCACGCATGATACCGCCTCCAAGCGCGGTCAAAAATGCGGACAAAAAGACGCCAAGCCAGTCACACTCCCTCTTTACTGCAAACAAAAAGCCACTAAGCGCAGCTGATGCGATACCAACGTACTCCACAAAAAGTATTAAGCTCATATTTTTTCCTTAAAAATGGGCATTTTATAATGAAATCTCATAAAAGTTCATTAATAAATTTTTAAATAATAGTTTATTTTAGGCTATAATAACGAAAATTTTAAATAAGGAAATTTGATGAAAAAAATTCTAACTTTGCTCTTTTTGATCGGCTCATTTTTTGCGTTAAATTTAAACGCTGATGTGATTCAAAATCAAAAATTAAAAAATGCGATAAATATTTTAAACGCTTTTGGCACTAGAAATTTAAAACCAAATACTAAATTTACAGGCATCAAAGCCATCGCTATAATCCCAGACGTGACAAAAGCAGGCGCGATCATCACTGGCTCAAAAGGCAGAGGCGTATTTATCGCTAAAAACGACAATGGCGAGTGGTCAAGCCCATTTTTTGTAAATTACACATCTGGCAGCATCGGCCTTCAGCTAGGATATAGCTCGGCTGATATGATCATTTTGTTTAAAAACTCGGAAGCCTACGCAAGCTTATTTAACGCAAAAGATACGATCAGTCTAAAAGCAGAAGCAACTGGCGGTGTTGGTAACGAAGTAGCGATAGCTAGTGATTTGCCTGAAATTTCAGCATTTGTCGAGGAGCGTGGCAAGACTAGTGGAGCTTTTGTTGGCGTTAGCTTAGATGTGGCAAGACTTAAGATAAACGCACAAGATACAAACGACTACTACGAGAGAATGTATGACTTTGAAGATATCTACAACAACAGCCCAAAAGCTAGCAAATACACAATCAAATTTAAAGAGATAATCTCAAAATACTTCTTATAATAACCTCATATCTTGGCTCTTTTAGAAGAGTCAAGCTCTTTTTTATATTTTAAAGATTTTAGAAATTTAGTTTATAAATTTAGAAAGATTATGGCTTAGCCTTTTGCTAAACCATAAATAGTGATACAAAGCGTTTTTTAGGGATTGGAGAAAATTGAGTCATATATTCAAACGCCTCTTCGTAGTCGCCGTCAGTGTATTGCGCGACTTGCTCGATAAGCTCATAAAGCTCTTCGTCATCCATCGAGTCAAAGCTGCCTCTATTTTCCAAAACCTCTAACAAAACGGCGTCTAATTCTAGCTCGTCGTAAGTCATTTCGTTCCTTAATTCTGATTTAAAAAATGCGAAACTATACCAAAAGAAGCTTATAAAATACTTTACTTAGAATTTGTAATAAATTTTATGCATTTTTTAGTAGAAAAGTTGTAAAATCTTTACATTCATTATCAATTTGATAGGGATTTTGTGGAAGACTTTGAACTATTTTACAAGCATTTTAACGAGTTTTTAAAAGCTTTTAATCAAAAAGGCTCTGAGATAAAAGAGCAAATTTTGCGTGTGCTTTTTGCAAGCAAGTCACATCTAAATGCTCAAGAAATTTGTCAAAAAATTTATGAAACTTACAAAAATGAAATTTCAATGACTTCTATATATACCTTTTTAAATTTTCTTGAAGAGCACCATCTGGCAAATAGTTTTGAACAAAATGGTGTTAAAAATTACGAGTTAAATTTAAAGTCCTCTCACGATCATCTGATCTGCGAAATTTGTGGAAAGGTGGTTGATTTTGAAGATGAAATGATAGAGCAAAGGCAGGAGCAAATTTGTATCCAAAGTTCATTTAGCGCAGAGTCTCACAAGATGATACTATATGGAATTTGTAGTGATTGCCAAGCAAAAAATGGGGTTTAATTTTATCATTTCATTTTGCTTTTTGATAATGAAAGACAAAAAAATTTCAGATTGATTTAAGTTACAGATTAGATAATACGCAGACAAAATAAAAGGATGAAAATGGATATAAAAACACAAACTTTAGCACAAGTTGCAAGCTATTTTTCGATGATAGCTCACACAAATGGCAGACTAAGAGTAAGGGTTAGCCCAAAGATCAAAGAGCTAAGTAGTAGCGTAAATTTAGCTAGTTTAGATGATATGATCGCTCAGATAAATGGCATAAAAAATGTTAAATTTAACAAGATAATCGGCTCTGTAACGATCGAATATGATCATGAAATTTTCCCTAAAAATCTCTGGGAGGATCTCTTAAAAGGGCAAAATTTAGAAGAAATTTCAGCTAAAGTAAATGAAGTAGCAAAAGAAGTAAAATATGCTTAATGAGCTTTTAAACGCCTCTTATACGAGCGAAAAAAACGCACTAAGGCTATATGAAGGTCTAGCTTCATTTGGTGAAGTATTTGATCAAATCGCAAGCGTGAGAAAAAATGCGATCATCTTGATAGAGAAATTTGCAAGCGCGCACGAGTATGAGCTTGTTTGTGAAAACAAAGCTATCTTTTTGCCAGCAAAAAATAAAGAAGATGCGCTTATAGAGGCACTAAACTATGAAAATGAGCTAAACAAAATGTATGAAAAATTTTGTGAAAGCTTAGATGATGAGGAGTTAAAAGATCTATTTTTTAGACTTTGGGCTACTTCAAATAACGAATACATCGCCTCTTTAAAGCACTGCTTAAAAGAAATTTATAGCGGAGCTGGAGCAAAAAATGAGATAAATTTAAATGAAATTTCACAAAATTTTGAGCAAAATGGCATAACAAATATTTTAGAAAGCTATCAAAATGACTTTAATGAGATAACTAAAAGCTTGCAAAATATCGCAAGTGGCAAGGCTGATAAAAGCGAGTTGGCAAAGATCACAAACAACCCAAATTTCTCGTTTTTTAGCGGGCTTGCACTTGGGGCATTAGGCATTTCAGTAGTTAGTAAAAATTTAAATAAGGATGGAGAAGATGAATAATTTACAAAATCAAACAAAGAAAGGATTTAAAATGGCATTACCATTTTTAGCAGGTTTAGCAGTAGGCGGTTTAGCAGTAGTTGCTTGGAGTAAAAGAGATAAGATCAAAGAGTGTGCCAAAGATGGCTTAGATAAAGGCAAAGAGGCTGCAAAAGATCTTTACAAAAAAGGCAAAAACGTCGCAAAAGACGCAAAAGACTTCATGGTTAAAGAAGAGAAAAAAGCAAAACGCGGCGCTAAAAAAGTAGAAAAAGAGGTTGAAAAAGTGGTTAAAAAAACAAGAAAACCACGCGCTAAAAAGGCTGCAGCTCCAAAAGCTATCACACCAAACGATATAGCTTAAGGATAGAGAATGCAAGAAAATAATCTTTTTACGCTTTCAAACACAAGGCTTCCGTTTGATCACTTCATCAGCGGAGCCTTAATCGCTGGTATGGGTGCGGCTGCGCTTGGCTTTAACGACTATCTAAACAACAGAGCAACTAAAAAAGATGTCGCTAAAAAGATAGTAAAATATGCTGTAACTGGCGGTTTTGTAGGTGCTGTTGGCATTCACGCTTCAAATTTGATAGCGCAAAAAAAATATCTAAACGCAGCAGCTTTCACAGCAGCTGGCATCGGCGGTCTTTTGATAGCTGAAGAACTAATAAAATTGGAGAGTAAATAATGAATAACCCTTATATCAATGAAGAAAACGCAAACGAAGTAGCAGCAAATGACACAGCAGCAACTCAGCCAAGTGCAGTTGATAATGCAATAAACAATGCAGCTCAAAATTTACCATTTGTACCTGAAAATTTTAACGCAGCTGGCTTTGTAAAAGGCCTACTTTTAGGTGGCATAGCAGCTTATGTGCTAACTAATCCAAAAGCACAAGAGTGCGTATTTAAAGCGATCATCAAAGGTGGCGAGCTAATAAACGCTGGCATAGAAGAACTAAAAGAGCGTTTTGAAGATGTCAAAGCTGAACTTGACTCACAAAAATAAGGTCACTCTAGCTCACAAGAGCAAAAATAGAGCGAGGTTTATTTGTGAGAGCCTAAACGCTAGAAGCGATGTAAGCGCCATAGAGGCTGCGATCTCAGAGCAAACCGATGCAAGAAGCGTGCGTGTAAATAAATACGCAAAAAGCATCGTCGTCGAGTTTGATAAGAGCTATGAGAAAATTTTAGATTTTATAAAAAGCTATGATTTTCCAACTAAGCCAAAAGATGAGAGCCTGCCTAGCAAAGCAAATATCTACAAAGCTGCTGCTGCACTTGGTGTAACGCCGTTTATGAGTAACAAAACTCTAAAATCAGCCGTAACTCTTTACGCAACAGCTCCAAATTTAATAGAAGGTGCAAAAGAGCTAAGGTACGATGGCATCACCTCAAAAGTGCTTGAGGCAACTGCTATTGGCACTAGCCTTGCAATGGGCGATCATTTGGCTGCAAATAGCACAAATTTGATGATAAATATCGGCGAATACATGGAGGAAAGTGCTAGCCACAGAAGTGATGATCTAATAAAAGAGCTAGCTAAACCAAACATCGAAGAGGTATGGGTCGAGCGAAATTTAAACGGTGAAAAGACGCTTGAAAAGGTAAAAACTGAAAATTTAAAAAAAGGCGACATCGTAGTCGTGGGAGCTGGCGAGACGATAGGCGTTGATGGCTACATCGTCGAGGGTAATGCTGATGTCAATCAAGTCTCAATGACTGGAGAAGCCGAGCCTGTGGCAAAAGCTAGAGGCGACCGTGTCATAAGCGGCACTGTTGTCGATGAGGGCAGGATCAAAATTTGGGCTGAAAACGTAGGTAACGACACCGCAACCGCAAGGATCAAAAAGTACATCCAAAGCTCGCTCAATGAAAAGTCAGCTATCGGCGTAAAAGCTCTAAAACTAGCTGATAAACTTGTGCCAGTCACGCTCTCTCTTGCTGGGCTTTCGTATGTTATAAATAAAAATATGAACAGCGTTGCTAGCGTGCTTCAGGCTGATTACTCTTGCGCGCTTAAGCTTGCTACGCCAGTTGCGTTTAAGTCAAGCATCTCGAAAGCCGGCAGAAACGGCATCCTCATAAAAGGTGCAAAGGCGATCGAGGCTCTAAGCTCGGTTGATACCTTTGTCTTTGACAAAACCGGCACTCTAACTCATGGACGCCTAAGCGTGGTTGAAATTTACTCTTTTAAAGATGGATTTTCAGAGGCTGATATCTTAAATTTAACAGCAAGTGCCGAGGAGCACTACTTCCATCCTGTGGCTGAAGCGATAGTTGAGGCTGCAAACAAGCGTGGATTTAGCCATATCCACCACGACGAGGTTGAATTTATCGTGGCTCACGGCGTAAAAACTGCGATGCATGGCAAAGAGGTCGTTATCGGCAGTAGGCACTTTTTAGAAGATGATGAGATGATAAGCTTTAAAGCTCACGAAACGCTCATAAATAAGGCTTTACAAAGCGGTTTAACCTTGCTTTACGTAGGATACGACAAAGAGCTTGTTGGCGTAATAGCCATGAAAGATGATATGAGAGCAAACGCTAAAGATATGGTGGCAAAACTACGAAATCTTGGTGTAAAAGAGATAGTTATGCTAAGTGGCGACATAAAGAGCAAGGCTGAAGAGGTAGCGCGCGAGCTGGGGCTTGATAGGGTCTATGCTGAGTGCTTGCCAACTGATAAAGCAGCGATCATCGAAGAGCTAAAGAGTGAGGGCAAAAAGGTCGCTTTTGTCGGAGATGGTATAAATGACGCACCAAGCTTAACAAAAGCAAATGTTGGCATAAGCATGCACAAAGGTGCTGATATCGCTAAAGCAACGGCTGATATAAGCCTTTTAAAAGATGACATTATGAGCGTAGCGCTTGCAAAAGAGCTTGCTAATAAAACTATGAAGTTAATTAGCTCAAATTTCCGCTCAACCGTTGGCGTAAATACAGCCATACTAAGTGCCGCAACGCTTGGCATGCTAAATCCAATAGCAACTGCTATGCTTCACAATGGCACGACGATCTGGCTTCTGCTCAACTCAATGAAGGGCGTGAAGATCAAGTCAAAATAAATTTGAAAGGATAGATGGTGTTTGAGAATTTCTTAAACTTTTTAAACGGCAAAATGGATGTAGCCAACGACTTTTTATATGGATATTTTTTGGTTATCATCCTTGTAGCTTCAGGAATTTACTTTAGCTATCTTACCCGTTTTGTGCAGTTTAGGATGTTCTTTGAAGCTTGCAGAGTTCTGGTAGAAAAAAAGGATAAGTATAACAAGCACCATCTAACGCCATTTCAAGCGCTGATGATCTCGACTGCTTCACGCGTTGGTATCGGCAACATCGCTGGAATTTCAGCTGCCATCGTCGCAGGTGGTCCAGGGGCACTTTTTTGGATGTGTTTGATGGCCTTTTTAGGCTCAGCTTCAGCCTTTATTGAGAGTACTTTGGCTCAAATTTATAAGACCAAAGATGTTTTTGGCTTTAAAGGCGGTCCAGCTTACTACATCAAAAATGGGCTTGGCATAAAGTGGCTTGGTTCTTTGTTTGCTATCATCCTCATCATCACCTATGCATACGGCTTTAACGGGCTTCAAAGCTACACCATGACCTCTGCCTTTGAAATTTACTACGACCAAGCAGGCAGCAACATCACCTTTGCGCAAAGCGGCTTGCCTATTGGCATCGGACTTATCCTTACAGCATTTACGGCTGTGATGTTTTTTAGCAAAAGCCACATCATCGGCAAAGTTAGCTCATATATCGTGCCTTTCATGGCGCTTACTTACATTTTACTAGCTATCATCGCGATCGTTTTAAATTTCAAAGAAATTCCAGCCGTTATCAAGATGATCATAGAAAGTGCATTTGATTTTAAAGCGATATTTGGCGGTTTTGCTGGAAGCGTGATCGTGATAGGCATAAAAAGAGGCCTTTTCTCAAACGAAGCTGGCATGGGCTCAGCGCCAAATGCAGCGGCTGCGGCGCACACAAGCCACCCGGTCAAGCAAGGGCTAGTGCAAGCAATGGCGGTCTTTATCGATATGACGATATGTATCGCTTCTGGTATGATCGTGCTTTTTTCTCAGGCATATCTTACAAAACAAACTGGAGTAAGTGGCGAAGTGCTAACCGCTCTACCTCTTGTTCAAGCAGCGATGAAAGAGTATTTTGGCGACTTTGGGCTACACTTTACGACCCTTGCAGTAGTGCTGTTTGCCATCACTTCACTCATCGGTAACTACTACTACGCGCAGGCAAATATGAAATTTCTAACTAAGAGTAAAAATTTAACGCTAGCATTTAAGATCACAGCAGTGATTATGATATTTATAGGCGCTCAGATGAACTTAAAACTCGCTTGGAACATCGCTGATATCACGATGGCTGCGATGGCAACTATCAACATCATCGCTATTTTCTTGCTTTCAAAAGTGGTGATAATAGCGATAAAAGACTACGAAGCTCAAAGAAAAGCTGGTA
>CAUQCU010000026.1:0-19144 GCA_963516555.1 Campylobacter concisus
GCAGCTAAAATAGCGAGCCCTGCGTGAGTTTTGGCTTTATGACAAAGCTTTTTCTATGAAAGTCTGAGTAGCCAAATTTAGCTATGGCGTCTAGGTGCGACTTTGTGCCATATCCTTTGTGCCCTGCAAAGCCGTATGCTGGATAAAATTTATCCCAGCCGTTCATCAAGCGGTCACGGCTTACTTTTGCTAGGATGCTGGCTGCACTTACGCTAGCTACCTTGCCGTCGGCCTTTATCATCGTGGTTATACCCACGCCGTAGTCTAAATTTCCATCGTAAATGATCTCAAAGCCCTCAAAATGCGCCTTGAAAAGCTTGAGCGCTCGCCTTAGGCACTCACTTAGCCCAAGCTCGTCTATCTGGGCGTTTGAGAAGTAGGCGATGAGGAAATTTGAGCTTTTTGTGATCTCTTTAAAGAGCTCTTCGCGCCTTTTTGCGGTTAGTTTTTTGGAGTCGTTTAGGCCAGGAATTTCACTATTTAGTACGCAAGCAGCCACGCTTAGTGGTCCAGCTAACGCCCCACGTCCAGCCTCATCGATACCACAAATTTTAGCCATTACAGCCCGACTTCATCGCTAAAGTATGGCCTTAGCTCATCAAGTGGGACGCTGATCTGCTCCTCGTTTAAAAATGTAAGGCCAAGCGGCGAAAGCACGAAGTTGTCGCTCACGCCAGCATTTGCAAGGATCGCTTTTAGGTGGCTGTCGTTTATATCTTTAAAAATTTGCTTTAGTTTTAGCTTTTTGTTTGTTGCAAGCGAGATCACCTCGCAGTTTATTTTTTCGTTTTTATAGGTGCAAACGTTCTTGATCTTGTCGTTGATGTAGTAGATCTCTTTTAGGCTCTCATACTGGTTGTTTGGCCATTTTTTGCGCTCGCTTTTTAGGTCGTAAAACTCTGCAAGAAGCTTGTTTTTATACTTTTTGGCTGAGTCTTTAGCGAAGATGTCGTTAGTGATCGCCTCATATCTCGTGCCGTTTGACTCGGTCATTTGGATGCCGATATTTAGGATCTCATACTCTTTTTCTTCTTTTACGGTGGCGTTGTAGGCTTTGTTTTTGACGATTATCTTACCTTTTAGCTCGCCGTTTTCGTTTTTAACGTCTAAATTTATCTTGTCTGAGACCGCATTTATTGAAGAAATTTCACTGCCATTTTGCTCAAAAGAGCCCTTTTCATAGTCGTATTTTGCGCCGTCAAAAAAGATGTGGCCGCTTATCTTAGGTGGGACTTTAAAGCTCTTGGTTTGTTTGAAATTTTCAAATTCGTCTTTAAAATAGTTCATATAAACTTCAAATTTCACACCATTTGCATCGCCACTAAATTTATAAAATTTAGCCCAGTTTTCGTGGTTTATCTCATAGCCAAAAAGGCTTGCAGCGATGAATAAAATCCCAAAAAATGCTCTCATGTCTGTCCTTTATAGTTTTTTTGATTATAACTATTTTATCCCTAGACTTTTAAAATGATAATCAAACAAAGAGTTTAAATTTATAAACCTAGGCTCCACCTAGAAAATGGCAAGATCTCGCACTTTATCCCCTCGATGCTTTGCTCGGCTTGGTTTGCGACGCTGATGATTTGAAGTTTGCTAACGCCTAGCTCTTTTAGGCTAGCGTGGAGTTTTTTAAATTTCAAAAAGACGATCTCAGGCGCAGAAAATGGCACGCAGATGATCGCAAGCTTCTTTTTGGCAAGGAAAAAATCGATCTCTTTTGTGTAGTAAATTTCATCTTTAAATTTAAGTAGCTCGCAAAAAACGACATTTGCAAAGACAGCTAAAAAGTCCTTTTTTAGGCACAAAGCGTTTCGAAGTGCGAAATTTGTAAAGTAAATTTTCTTACTCGTGCTACTCTCATCTAAATTTGGCACAAACTCCACGTATCCGTTCTCATTTAGCAAATTTATCGCGCTATAAACGCTATCTTTTGAAATTTTCATCTGCTCTTTTAGGTTTTTATAAATCCCAAAGGCGCTTATCGTATCGTGGCACTTTGTCGCGCACTCCTTTAGGATAGCGATGCTTTGCTCGTTTAAATTTGCTCTTAAGAGCTGCTGCAAGTGAGCTGTGACCTCACTGGAGTCCAAAAAGGCGCTTGCTATCTCGTTGCCATGGGCTAAAAAGTAGCTAAAAAGCAGGTCTTGGTCTAAATTTTTCTTAAAAAATAGTATAAATTCCTCGTAGTCGAGATAGTTTAAATTTATGCGCGCAAAGCCCTCAAGCGAGAGTGAAAATTCCTTGCTTGTAAGAATGATATTTTCAAGTGCAACGCCTTTCAAAAAGTCTAAATTTACAAGATCAGCGCCTTGTAAATTTTCAACCGCGAGCACCTTTATCTGGGCATTTTTTTCTAAAAACTCTTTTAAATTCGCTAAAAGCAAGGCTCTATCTATCCTTAGATCGTCTAAATTTATATAAAGCCTCTCCTCGCTCTTGTAATGACTTAAAAACTCATAAACTAGGGCTGTTTTGCCACTTGATGTAGCGCCAATGATAAGCGTCTTTGGCGAGATGATCTCATATTTTCTGGGTATAAATTTAGCATTTTTAATGGGTGCTTGATAGAGCGTTTCTAAACTTTTCAAATTTGACCTTTTTGGCTTTTTGAAATTATAGCCACTTCCTTTTAAAAAGGAAAATATTGCTTTAAATTTTAAAAAATAAACAAAATTTAGAACTAAAAAATAAAAATTTAGACTAGAAATTTATAAAATTTTTGAAAAATAAATTCTCCATTTGCAAGATACCTTCCTTATCAAAAGGAAATAATTAATCAAAATTCAACAAAAAATAGCGTTTTTCTTGACAACTATAATAGCTTTTTTGTAAAATCCCTATCTCTTTACGAAAGACCGATGTCTTGCTTGTATGATCGCTTGATCCTATGCGAGTTATTTTGATGTAAAGAGGTCGCGAGTTTGCGACAAGTTCTTTTTAAAGGAAAACACATGGAAAGAATCAGGTTAAAGCTAAAAGCTTACGACCATAGAGTTCTAGACCGCACTGTTGCAGCAATCGTAGAAGCTGTCAAACGAACAGGTGCCGACGTTCGTGGCCCGGTACCAATGCCTACAAAGATCAAACGCTATACAGTCTTAAAATCTCCACACATCAACAAAGACTCACGTGAGCAGTTTGAGATGAGAATACACGCTCGTATGCTTGACATCGTAGCTGCTACTCCAGAAACTGTAGATAGCCTAACAAAACTCGACCTAGCTCCAGAAGTTAATGTCGAAGTTCGTGCGATGAAGTAAGCGGACAAAAGGATAAGAGTATGGAATATATTGTAGAAAAAATAGGCATGAGTAGAACGATTGCCACGAAGAGTACGCCAGTTACACTACTTAAGCTAGTTGAGGCTAAAGTATGTGAGATCGACGAAAACAAACGTGCTATCGTAGCGTATGCCCACACTAAAGCAAACAACAAAGCTATCGCTGGTCAGCAAAAGAAATACAATCTGACAGCAGAATTTAACAAATTTGCTACGCTTGAAGTAGCTAATAGCGAAGTTGGAAACCTAGACTTTACACCATTAAATGAGGCTAAAATTTTAAAAGTTAGCTTTAACTCAAAAGGTAGAGGCTACCAAGGTGTGGTAAAAAGACATGGTTTCGGTGGTGGTCCAAAAAGCCACGGCTCACGTTTCCACAGACGCCACGGTTCAATCGGTAACTGCGAATGGCCAGGTCGTGTTCAACCAGGTATGAAAATGGCAGGACACATGGGCAATGAGAAAGTTACTGTTAAAAACGAGCTAATAAGCTTTGACGCTCAAAATGGCATCGTAGTTGTAAAAGGTTGCGTTCCTGGTCACAATGGTGCAATGGGTAAAATAAGGATTGTAAAATGAGTAAAATTCACGTATTAAACGATAAATTTGAAAATTCAGGCGAGTTAGAGCTTCCTGCAAGCTACGCTGAAGTAAATCCGCACAACCTATATCTTTATGTAAAATCTTACCTTGCTGGTATAAGAGCAAATACGGCTCATACTAAAAGCCGTGCTTTTGTAAGCGGCGGTGGTAAAAAACCATGGAGACAAAAAGGACGTGGTGGTGCAAGAGCAGGTTCGACTAGAACTAACGTTTGGGTAGGCGGTGCAGTTGCATTTGGTCCAACAAACGAGAAAAACTATTTTCAAAAAGTCAATAAAAAACAAAAAAGACTAGCTCTTGAGTACGCTTTGGCAGCAAAAGCACAAGATGGTAAAATTTTCGCAGTAGATAGCATCTCAATCGAGTCTGGAAAGACAAAAGATGCAGCTAATATCATCAAAAATTTAAAAGTAAAAGACGCGCTTATCGTTAAAGATTTACTAGACGATAAAACACTACTTGCTTTTAGAAATTTAGCAAACTGCTATGTAGTAGATGCAAATGAGATAAATGCTTATCTTGTCTCTACATTTAGTTCGGTTATCATTGAAAAAGCTGCACTAAAAACTATAACAAAAGAGGGCTAAAATGGCGGATATAACTGATATCAAAACAATTATTTATACAGAAAAAACTCTAGGCCTTCAAGAACAAGGCGTTGTTGTTATCCAAACTTCACCAAGAGTTACAAAAAACAGCTTAAAAGCGGTTTTGCAAGAGTATTTTGGAGTAACGCCTGTTCGCGTAAATTCACTTAGAATTAGCGGCAAGGTTAAGCGTTTTAGAGGAAGAGCAGGCCAACGTGACGAGATAAAGAAATTCTACGTTAAGTTACCTGAGGGCGTAAGCCTAGAAAATACGGAGGCGTAAGATGGCTATAAAATCATATAAACCATATACACCTAGTCGTAGATATATGACTGGACTAAGCTCTGAAGATATAACAGCTAAACCAAGCGTTAGAAGCTTGCTTGTTAAACTACCTGCATCTGGCGGTAGAAATAACAATGGTCGTATAACTTCAAGACATAAAGAAGCAGGTGCAAAAAAACTTTATCGTATCATCGACTTTAAACGTCGCAAATTTGGTATAGAAGGTAAAGTTGAAGCGATCGAGTACGATCCAAACAGAAACTGCCGTATCGCTCTTATAGCTTACAAAGATGGTGAAAAGCGCTATATCATTAGACCAAATGGCTTAAATGTTGGCGACGTTATCGCATCTATTGATGAGGGCTCACTAGATATTAAACCAGGCAACGCTATGAAATTAAGATTTATCCCAGTTGGTACTATCGTTCATAACGTTGAGCTAAAACCTGGTAAAGGCGCTCAGATAGCTCGTTCAGCTGGCGGTTATGCTCAGCTAATGGGTAAAGAAGAGAAGTATGTTATCTTAAGAATGCCAAGTGGCGAGATGAGACAAGTACTAGCTGAGTGTATGGCAAGTATCGGTGTAGTAGGCAACGAAGACTGGGCTAACATCACTATAGGTAAAGCTGGACGTAATCGCTACCGCGGTATCCGCCCACAAACACGTGGTTCTGCTATGAACCCAGTTGATCACCCACACGGTGGTGGTGAAGGTAAGAAAAATTCAGGCCGTCACCCAGTTACTCCATGGGGTAAACCAACTAAAGGTGCTAAGACTCGCCGTAAAAAAGCTAGCGATAAGCTTATAATTTCAAGAAGGAAAGGAAAATAGAGATGGCAAGATCACTCAAAAAAGGTCCTTTCGTAGATGATCATGTAATGAAAAAAGTTATTGCCGCAAAAAATGCAAACGATAACAAACCAATCAAGACTTGGTCAAGACGTAGCACGATTGTACCTGAAATGATTGGACTAACATTTAACGTTCATAATGGCAAGAGCTTTATTCCTGTATATGTTACAGAAAATCATATAGGCTATAAACTTGGCGAATTTGCTCCAACACGCACATTTAAGGGTCACAAAGGCTCAGTGCAAAAGAAAATCGGCAAGTAAGGGGAGATGATATGAGTAAAGCAATTATAAAATTCGTAAGACTTTCTCCTACAAAAGCAAGACTTATAGCAAGAGAAGTTCAAGGTATGAATGCCGAGCTAGCACTTGCAAGCTTGCAATTTATGCCAAATCGTGGTGCTAAATTTATAGCAAACGCTATTAGCTCAGCAGTAGCAAATGGCGGATTTGAGCCAGAAGAGGTTGTAGTAACTAGTTGCCGCGTTGATGCTGGTCCTGTATTAAAGAGATTTAGACCAAGAGCAAGAGGAACAGCGAGCAAAATTCGCAAACCTACTTCTCATGTAATGGTAGAAGTATCTAAACCTGAAAAGAAGGAAGCATAATATGGGACAAAAAGTAAATCCAATAGGTCTTAGACTAGGAATTAATCGCAACTGGGAATCTAGATGGTTTCCAACCAAGCAAAGTCTTCCTGAAAATATCGGTGAAGATTACAAAATTCGTGCATTTTTAAAGAAAAAACTTTACTATGCAGGAATTAGCCAAATTTTAATCGAAAGAACGGCTAAAAAACTTCGTGTAACCGTAGTTGCAGCTCGTCCTGGTATCATCATCGGCAAAAAAGGTCAAGATGTTGAAAACCTAAAGAACGAAGTTAGCAAACTTATCGGTAAAGAAGTAAATGTAAATATCAAAGAAGAAAGAAAAGCTCAAGCTTCAGCTCAACTTGCTGCTGAAAACGTAGCTATGCAACTTGAAAAGCGTGTCGCATTTAGACGTGCTATGAAAAAAGTTATCCAAGGTGCTCAAAAATCAGGCGCTAAAGGTATCAAAATTTCAGTTGCTGGTCGTTTAGGTGGCGCTGAGATGGCAAGAACCGAGTGGTATCTAGAAGGTCGTGTTCCGCTTCATACTCTTAGAGCAAAGATAGATTACGGTGTAGCTGAGGCTCATACAACTTATGGAAACATAGGTATTAAAGTATGGATTTTTAAAGGTGAGGTTCTTCAAAAAGGTGTTCAACCTGAGAAAACTGAAGAAGAAGCACCTAAGAAAACACGTAGAGCAAGAAGAGGTAAATAATTATGTTGATGCCTAAAAGAACGAAATTTCGTAAGCAAATGAAAGGTCGCAACCGTGGTTATGCGACTCGCGGAGCATCTTTAGCAACTGGCGAATTTGCACTTAAAGCTGTTGAGGCTGGTAGAGTAAATTCACGCCAAATAGAAGCTGCTCGTCAAGCTCTAACTCGTCACGTAAAGAGACAGGCTAAAATTTGGATTAGGGTTTTCCCTGATAAGCCACTTACTAAAAAACCTCTACAAACTCGTATGGGTAAAGGTAAGGCAGGAGTTGAAGAGTGGGTTATGAACATTAAACCTGGTCGTATAATATTTGAAATGGCTGGTGTTGACGAAGAGTTGGCTCGTGAAGCTTTAACTTTGGCTCTACACAAACTTCCTTTCAAATCAAAATTTGTAACGCGAGAGAGTGAAAATGAAATATACTGAGTTAAAAGATAAGAGCGTTGCAGAATTAAACGCGTTGCTAAAAGAGAAAAAGGTGCTTTTATTTACATTGAGACAAAAGCTAAAAACTATGCAGTTAAGCAACCCTAATGAGATTAGTGCTGTTCGCAAAGAGATAGCTCAGATCAACACTGCAATTAGTGCAACAAGACAAGGGGCGTAAAATGGCATTAAAAAGAGAAATTCAAGGTGTTGTTTTACAAAAAGCTGGAGATAAGACAGCTACTATTTTGGTAGAAAGACGTGTTATGCATCCAAGATACCATAAATTTGTAAAACGCTTTAAAAAGTATTTAGTTCATGATGAGAAAAATGAGACAAGAGCAGGCGATACAGTTGTTGCAGTTGAGTGCAGACCACTTTCAGCTCGCAAGAATTTTCGCTTAAAAGCTGTATTGGCAAAGGGAGTTGAGTAATGATTCAAAGTTTTACAAGACTTGCAGTTGCTGATAACAGCGGCGCAAAAGAGTTAATGTGTATAAAAGTTCTTGGCGGCAGCAAAAGAAGATACGCTACACTTGGCGATATCATAGTTTGCTCTGTTAAAAAAGCTCTTCCAAATGGTAAGATCAAAAAAGGACAGGTTGTAAAAGCTGTTGTTGTAAGAACTAAAAGAGAGGTTCAAAGAGATAATGGTTCGCTAATCCGCTTCGACGAGAACGCAGCTGTTATACTTGATAGCAAAAAAGAGCCAGTCGGCACTCGTATTTTTGGACCAGTTGGACGTGAAGTTAGATATGCTAACTTTATGAAGATTGTTTCGCTAGCTCCGGAGGTTTTATAATGGCTAATGTAAAATTTAAAGTCAAAAAAGGCGATACTGTAAAGGTTATCGCTGGCGACGATAAAGGCAAAACTGGTAAAATTTTAGCAGTTCTTGCAAAAAAAGGTCAGGTTATAGTTGAGGGATGCAAAGTAGCTAAAAAAGCTATCAAACCAAGCGAAAAAACTCCAAATGGTGGTCACGTAAATAAAGAGATGCCAATTGACATATCAAACGTCGCGAAAGTTGAAGGATAAGAGATATGAGTAGATTAAAAGATAAATTTAACGAAACTATCAAGCCAGCTCTCGTAAAAGAATTTGACATCAAAAATCCAATGCTTATCCCTGCGCTCGAGAAGATCGTGATCAGTGTAGGTGCTGGAGACTCTGCGAAAGATCAGAAAGTGCTTCAAAATATGGCTGATACCATTTCACTTATCGCTGGACAAAAAGCAGTTATCACTGATGCTAAAAAATCAGTTGCTGGCTTTAAAGTTCGCGAAGGTTTCCCTGTTGGTATCAAAGTAACTTTGAGAAAAGAGCAAATGTATGCTTTCCTAGATAAGCTAATCAGCGTTGCTCTTCCAAGAGTTAAAGACTTCCGTGGTCTTCCAAAAAATGGCTTTGACGGACGTGGAAACTATAACTTCGGTCTTAGCGAGCAGCTAATGTTTCCAGAGGTTGAGTATGATAAAATTTTACGAACTCATGGTATGAATATTACGATTGCTACTACGGCTAAAAATGATAAAGAGGCATTCAAATTGCTAGAGCTATTTGGTGTGCCGTTTGCAAAAGGAAAGTAAAATGGCAAAGAAATCAATGATAGCAAAAGCTGCACGCAAGCCAAAATTTGCGGTTCGCGGCTATACTAGATGCCAAATTTGCGGTCGTCCGCACTCTGTTTATAAAGATTTTGGAATTTGCCGTGTTTGCCTAAGAAAAATGGCTAACGAAGGCCTAATACCTGGTCTTAAAAAAGCAAGTTGGTAAGGAAGAGAAATGTTGAACGATTTAATATCAGATGGATTAACACGCATTAGAAATGCAAGTATGAGAAGACTTGAGACTGCGAAATTGCTTCATTCTAAGGTTGTTGAGGCTACTCTTTCTATCCTTGCAGCAAAAGGCTATATCGAGAGCTACAACGTTATCGAAGAAGGTAGCAAGAAATTTATAAACGTAGTTTTAAAGTATGATGAGTACGGCAGAAGCGTTATAAACGAGCTTAAAAGGGTTTCAAAACCTGGTCGCCGTGTTTATCAAGGTAAAGACGACATTAAGCGTTTTAAAAATGGTTACGGAACAGTTATCGTTAGCACAAGCAAAGGCGTTATGAGCGGTATTGAAGCAAGTAAAGCTGGCGTTGGCGGCGAGGTTCTTTGCACCGTTTGGTAATAAACTGCGTTAAAAGCGCTATTTTGACCTTATAACTTAAGGTTAAAATTTATTTTTAGCTAGGTGAAATTTTATATTTCGCCAAAGCTAAATCTAGAAATTCAAATGAAGGTTTCGTCAAATTTGACGATCAAATTTACGGCATTGTGGTGTTTATTCGTAAATGTAGGAACACCCTAGACAAGTAAAGGAAAAAAATGTCACGTATTGGAAAACAGCCTATCGCTATCCCAAGTGGTGTAGACGTTAGCGTTGAAAATAATGTCCTAAAATTTAAAAAGGGCAATCACTTAAAAGAGCTTGACACAAAAGGTCACGTTGATGTCAAGATAGAAAATGGTCATATAGTTTTTGCTCCAAAGGGCGAAGATCGCCAAAGCAGAGCTTACTGGGGAACATATAGAGCACTTGCTAACAACATCGTAACTGGTATCACTCATGGCTTTACTCGCCAGCTTGAGATCAACGGTGTTGGTTACAAAGCAGCTGCAAAAGGTAAAATTTTAGAGCTATCTCTTGGTTTTTCACACCTTATCAACTATGAGCTACCAGCAGGCGTTGAAGCTAGCGTTGATAAAAACGTTATTACTATCAAAGGTGACGACAAACAAGTAGTAGGTCAAGTGGCTGCTCAAGTTAGAGGATTTAGACCACCTGAGCCATATAAAGGCAAGGGCGTTAAATATCTAGAAGAACGTATCATCCGCAAAGCGGGCAAGACATCTAAGAAGTAAGGAGCGGTAAATGACAGCAAAAGTACTAAAAAGAAAAATCGCTCTTAGAATTAAGAGAAAAAGAAGAATCAGAGGTAAAATTTCTGGTGTTGCAACTTGCCCAAGAGTTTCTATTTTCAAATCAAACAGAACTCTTTATGTTCAAGCGATTGACGACGTTACAGCTACTACACTAGCTGCAGTTGATGGTAGAAAAATAGGCATAAAAGCAAATAAAGAAGGTGCGGTCACTTTAGCTAAAGAATTTGCTAAGGCTTTGAAAGCTAAGAAGATAGATGTTGCAATTTTTGATAGAAATGGTTATTTATACCATGGTGTTATCGCAGCATTTGCTGAAGCTTTAAGAGAAAATGGCATCAAGCTATAACCCAAAGGAAAATCGATGGAAAAATATAATAGAGAAGAATTTGAAGAAGTAATCGTCGATATCGGTCGGGTTACAAAGGTTGTTAAAGGTGGTCGTAGATTTAGATTTACAGCTTTAGTTGTTGTTGGTAATAGAAATGGCCTAGTTGGCTTTGGATATGGCAAAGCGAAAGAGGTGCCAGATGCGATGAGAAAAGCGATTGACGACGCATTTAAAAATATTATCCACGTTAAGATCAAGGGCACAACTATCCCTCACGACGTAGAGGTAAAATACAACGCAAGTAGAATGCTGCTTCGCCCAGCTAGCGAGGGTACCGGTGTTATCGCTGGTGGTAGTGCGCGTCCTATTATCGAGCTTGCAGGTATTAAGGATATCCTTACTAAATCACTTGGCTCAAACAACTCAGCAAACGTCGTTCGTGCTACTATAAAAGCACTTAGTTTGCTAAAAAGCTAAGAGAAAGGAGTTAAGATGGCATTAGAGAAATTAACACCTGCTGCAGGTTCAACTCATGCAACTAAAAGAATAGGTCGTGGTCAAGGCAGTGGCAATGGCAAAACTGCTGGCAAAGGTAACAAAGGTCAAAGAGCAAGAAAAGGCTACAATGAGAAAAGAGGCTTTGAGGGCGGACAACAACCACTTCAAAGACGTCTTCCAAAGGTAGGCTTTGCTTCTAAATTTGAAAAACCTTATGTTATCAATGTTGAAAAGATCGCAGCTATAAAAGAGCTTGTGGAAATTTCAATCGCAACAATAGCTAGCGTTCATAAAATTTCAAAGAGCGTTACTAAGATAAAACTAATCGGTGCAAGCGCAAAAGCTCTTGCTTCAAAGATCAAAGACGAGAACGTTAGCGTTAGCGGAACAAAATAATGGATAAAACACTGACCAACAAGATTTTGATCACGTTGGCATTTTTGTTCGCATACAGGATACTGGCTTATGTGCCAGTTCCTGGTGTTAATGTCGACGTAATTAAAGAATTTTTCAATTCAAACAATAGCAACGCCTTGGGTCTATTTAATATGTTTAGCGGTAAAGCCGCTGAGCGTTTAAGCATCATATCTCTAGGCATCATGCCTTACATCACAGCTTCGATCATCATGGAGCTTCTAGCAGCGACATTTCCAAAGTTAGGTCAGATGAAAAAAGAGCGCGACGGTATGCAAAAATATATGCAAATCATACGTTATGCGACCATCGTTATCACTCTTGTGCAATCAATCGGCGTCTCTATCGGACTTCAAAGCTTAAGCGGTCGTGGTGGCGAGCAAGCTATCATGATAGATATGAATTTATTTATCGCGATCTCTGCTGTATCTATGCTAACTGGCACCATGCTACTTATGTGGATAGGTGAGCAGATCACACAGCGTGGTATAGGCAACGGTATAAGTCTTATCATCTTTGCGGGCATCGTCTCTGGCATACCTAGTGCGATCGGCGGAACTGTAAATTTGGTAAATACTTCTGAGATGAATTTCCTAACAGTCATAGCTATTTTGGTGATCATTTTAGCGACCATTGGTGCTATTATCTTTGTCGAAATGGGCGAAAGACGTATCCCTATTTCTTACTCAAGAAAAGTGATAATGGAAAATCAAAACAAGCGTATAATGAACTATATACCGATCAAAGTAAATTTAAGTGGCGTTATCCCACCGATATTTGCTAGTGCGATTTTGATGTTTCCAAGTACTATTTTGCAGGCTAGCACAAATCCAGTAATCCAGGCTATCAACGACTTTTTAAGTCCAAATGGCTATATGTTTAACGTTTTAACATTTTTATTTATCATCTTCTTTGCGTTTTTCTACGCATCTATTGTGTTTAACACAAAAGATATAAGTGAAAATTTAAAGAAACAAGGTGGATTTATCCCAGGTGTTAGACCAGGCGAGAGCACAGCTAGCTATCTAAATGAAGTAGCTGGCAGGCTAACTTTAGGTGGAGCTTTGTACTTGGGTATCATTTCAACACTACCTTGGGTACTTGTAAAGACTATGGGCGTACCATTTTATTTTGGCGGTACATCTGTTCTTATCGTGGTTTCAGTAGCACTTGATACTATGAGGCGTATAGAAGCTCAGTCTTATACAAACAAATACCAAACTCTAAGTGCAGTAGGTCTATAA
The DNA here is from genome assembly GCA_963516555.1 of Campylobacter concisus. Taxonomy (GTDB): domain Bacteria; phylum Campylobacterota; class Campylobacteria; order Campylobacterales; family Campylobacteraceae; genus Campylobacter_A; species Campylobacter_A concisus_BA. The sequence continues at coordinate 12,765 of CAUQCU010000026.1, forward strand.
AATGGCTATCACGCTAAAAAGACCAGCTGAGATAGAGAAAATGAGAGCGGCGAATAAGATCGTCGCTCGAACACTTGATCACATTTCTACGATCATAAAACCTGGAATTTCACTTCTTGAGATAGATAAAATTTGTGAAGATATGATAAGAGCTGCTGGAGCAAAACCTGCCTTTAAAGGGCTTTATGGCTTTCCAAATGCAGCCTGCATAAGCGTCAATGAAGTGGTGATCCACGGAATTCCAAATGAATACAAGCTAAAAGAGGGCGATATCGTTAGTGTAGATATCGGTTCAAATTTAGATGGTTATTTTGGTGATTCAGCTAGGACATTTGGAGTTGGTAAAATTTCAAAAGAAGATGAGACTTTGATCGCTTGCTCAAAAGACGCACTATATTTTGCGATTGATTTTATAAGAGCTGGTATGCATTTTAAAGAGATCAGCTATGAGCTTGAGAAATTTATACTAGGTAGAGGATATGTGCCTTTGCGTGGATATTGCGGTCATGGCATAGGCAAAAGGCCACACGAAGAGCCAGAAATTCCAAATTATATTGAAGGAAATAATCCAAAAGCTGGACCAAAGATAAAAGAGGGAATGGTTTTTTGTATAGAACCGATGATCTGCCAAAAAGATGGCACGCCAGTTTTAGGAAACGATAATTGGAAAGTAACCTCAAAAGATGGTTTGAGAACTAGCCATTATGAGCATTGCATGGCGATAGTTAATGGCAAAGCCGAAATTTTAAGCCAAGCATAAAATTTATAGCAAATTTAGAGAAAGGAGAGTTTGTGGCAAAAGACGATGTCATTGAGATTGATGGAAATGTTGTTGAAGCACTGCCAAATGCAACTTTTAAAGTTGAGCTTGACAACAAACATATAATTTTATGTCATATCGCCGGAAAGATGAGAATGCATTATATAAAGATAATGCCTGGCGACCGCGTAAAAGTAGAACTTACGCCATATAGCCTAGACAAGGGCAGGATCACTTATAGATATAAGTAAATTTAGGCTCTTGGCAAATATGCTAAGTAAATTTAAAGCTGGTTTTGGATAAAATCCAAGCTTTGCGAAAAGCTGTATGAAGAATTATTTTCAAAGTTCCCCACTTATTTTGAAAATAGTTGGTTTAAATTATTTCTTTAGACCTGATGCAGCCCCTAAAAAAGTGGAATAAATTTTTAGGAGACTAAAATGAAAGTTCGTCCTTCTGTAAAGAAGATGTGTGACAAATGTAAAATTGTCAAACGTAGTGGCATAATTCGTGTTATCTGCGAAAATCCAAAACATAAACAAAGACAAGGATAAGGCATGGCACGTATTGCAGGTGTAGATTTACCAAACAAAAAGAGAATCGAGTATGGTTTGACTTATATCTATGGTATAGGTCTTTACAAATCTCGTCAAATCCTTGACGCAGCTGGAATTTCTTACGACAAGAGAGTCTATGAGCTTAGCGAAGACGAAGCAGCAGCTATCCGTAAAGAAATTCAAGAGCACCACGTCGTTGAGGGTGATTTGAGAAAACAAGTTGCTATGGATATCAAAGCTCTTATGGATCTTGGAAGTTATAGAGGTCTTCGCCACAGAAAAGGTCTTCCTGTTCGTGGTCAAAAGACTAAAACTAATGCTAGAACCAGAAAAGGCAGACGTAAAACTGTCGGTGCGGCTACTAAGTAAGGCAAGGGTTAAAGGATAATAAATGGCGAAAAGAAAAATTGTTAAGAAAAAAGTAGTTAGAAAAAGTATAGCCAAAGGTATCGTTTATATCAGTGCAACATTTAACAACACTATGGTAACTGTAACTGATGAAATGGGAAATGCTATTGCATGGAGTAGTGCAGGTGGCTTAGGCTTTAAAGGTAGTAAAAAATCAACTCCTTATGCAGCTCAACAAGCTGTAGAAGATGCTTTAAACAAAGCAAAAGAACACGGCATTAAAGAAGTTGGCATTAAGGTTCAAGGTCCAGGTAGCGGACGTGAAACGGCTGTTAAGAGTGTAGGTGGTGTTGAAGGTATAAAAGTAACTTTCTTCAAAGATATCACACCTTTACCACACAATGGTTGCAGACCGCCAAAACGCCGCCGCGTATAATTAGAGAAAATTAGGAGAAATTATTATGGCTAGATATACAGGACCTGTTGAAAAATTAGAAAGACGTCTTGGTGTGTCTCTTGCGTTAAAAGGCGAAAGAAGACTTGCTGGTAAAAGTGCTTTAGAAAAAAGACCTTATGCACCAGGACAACACGGACAAAGAAGAGCAAAAATAAGCGAATATGGCTTACAACTTCGTGAGAAGCAAAAAGCTAAATTTATGTATGGTGTTTCAGAGAAACAATTTAGAAGATTGTTCCAAGAAGCAGCACGCCGCGAGGGCAACACTGGTGCTCTTTTGGTTCAACTACTAGAGCAAAGATTAGACAATGTTGTTTATAGAATGGGCTTTGCAACGACTCGTCGTTTTGCTCGCCAGCTAGTAACTCATGGACATATTTTAGTAAATGGCAAGAGAGTGGATATCCCATCTTACAGAGTGGAGCCAGGCTCTAAAGTAGAAGTTGCTGAGAAATCTAAAAACAATCCACAAATCGTTCGTGCGATCGATCTTACAGCTCAAACTGGCATCGTTGCATGGGTAGATGTGGAAAAAGAGAAAAAATTTGGAATTTTCACTAGAAATCCAGAAAGAGAAGAGGTTATCATTCCTGTTGAGGAAAGATTTATAGTAGAGCTTTATTCGAAATAATAGAGGGTATAGAGATGAGAAAGATTACTACATCAGCTTATATGCCAACTGAAATAGAAGTTAAAAGTGTTAGCGAAAATGTAGCTAACATTACAGCATATCCTTTTGAAGCAGGTTATGCTGTTACTTTGGCTCACCCACTACGCCGTCTTCTTTACACAAGTACAGTAGGCTTTGCTCCTATTGGTGTAAAGATAAAAGGTGTTAGCCACGAATTTGATAGTATGCGCGGCATGCTTGAAGACGTAGCGTTTTTTATTATAAATTTGAAAAAGATCAGATTTAAGTTAAAAAGCGGCAGTGAGCGTGAAGTTATAGAGTATAGCTTTAAAGGACCAAAAGAGATAACTGGAGCTGACCTAAATAACGACCTAGTTGAGATTGTTAATCCAGACGCATATCTTGCAACCATTAACGAAGATGCTGAGCTAAACTTTTCAGTTATCATTCAAAAAGGTATCGGATATGTTCCTAGTGAAGAGATCAGAGAAGAGATCGAAGACGACTTTATCGCACTTGACGCTTTCTTTACACCTGTTAAAAAAGCAGTTTATGAGATACAAAACGTCTTGGTTGAAGATGACCCAGACTACGAGAAGATCGTATTTACGATAACAACAGATGGTCAAGTTGGTCCAGTAGAAGCTTTTAAAAATTGTTTAGAAGCTATGTATCAGCAAATGTCAGTATTTAAAGGAATTTTGGATATTGATGTTAGCGCTCCAGTTGCTAGTTCAAGTGCAAGCGGCGAGTTTTCAAAGCTACTTTCTAGCGTAGAAGATCTAAATTTAAGCGCTAGAAGCTTTAACTGCCTTGATAAGGCCGATATAAGATTTATCGGTGAGCTTGCGTTGATGGACGAAAACGAGCTTAAAGAGCTTAAAAATTTAGGTAAAAAATCTCTTGAAGAGATAAAAGCGGTTATGGAAGAGATAGGCTATCCAGTTGGTGTTGATGTGTTAAAAGATAGCAAAGAGCAACTCAGAAAGAAAATAACCGAGCTAAAATCACAAATGAGTGCAAAAGAATAAAAGGACAATAGATGAGACATAAACACGGATATCGCAAACTTGGTAGAACGTCATCTCATAGATCTGCATTGCTTAAGAATTTAGCGATAGCTATCATCAAAAGCGAAAAGATAGAGACAACTTTACCAAAAGCAAAAGAGCTTAGAAGCTATGTTGAAAAGCTTATCACAAGAGCTAGAAAGGGCGACTCTAACGCTCACAGAGCAGTATTTGCTTCTTTACAAGACAAAGAGACTACAAATAAGCTAGTTACTGAAGTAGCTCCAAAGTTTAAAGAGCGCAACGGTGGCTATACAAGGATCATCAAAACTCGCGTTCGCAGAGGCGACGCAGCAGAGATGGCTTATATAGAGCTAGTAGCTGAATAATCCCCAGAGAGCCTATCTGGCTCTCTTTTCTTTCTAAATTTATCTTTTACGTTTATTTTTTTAAAATTTTGTTTTAAATTTATCCATTTTAGGCTGTGGCAAATTTACAAGTCGGAACATTACAAATTTGATTTCGTGGCTTTTAAATGAGGTGCTTCGATAGGTTAAAATAGTTGGTGTAAGTAAATTTATAGCGGTTTTAAAGTACAAAAAGTGAGCAGACACTCTTTAATTTATGCCAAAAATCCCCAAAAAGAAGTTGTAAATTTCTAGCTCAAATTTATCCATTAAATTTCAAAGCTAATGCCATAAATTTTCTAAATTTAGAGCCAGCTATTTTTAAATTTCATTTCTGTTTTTTGTGATATTTGCTTTAGGTGGGTTATTTGCATTTTGAGGGGTTATGGGTTAAATTTATAAGCTGATTTGTGAAGTTTATTTATGATGCAAAAGCAGGGCAAATCATCCAGACAAACTATCTCAAATTTAAATTATTCAAAAAACAAATTTCAAATTTACAATCCAAAAAGCTGCAAAACTCTCACTTTGATAGGTTGCAGAAGGGCTTGGTAATGTGGCTGCAAGGGCAGAGATGATGTAAATTTGCTCTAAATATATGACTTACAGCCAAAACCAAATATATTGGTCAAATTTAATAAAAATGGCGCAGGTAAATTTCAAAAAATAGCAAAATAATAAAATATCTAAAAATTAGCCAGCTTCAAACAGCCTAAATTTAAAAGTCAAACTCTACAAATTTCTAAATTTTACTCTAAAAGAGACGATATTTGTTTAAACTATCTCGCAAAGGATTTGAAATGATAGGTGGCGTAAATGGAGCTAATGTAAATTTATATAGTGGCTTTCAAAACATTAGAGAGCAAAGCGCTAGCCATATCAGGCCCAGCACAGACGAAAATTCCTTAAATTTATCATCTCAAAAATTAGCTCAATTCGCCAACCAAAATAGCGAGCAGATAAATTTAAATCAGACAAATGAGAGTAAATTTAACAAAGATGACGAGCCACTAAAATTTGCTAGAAATAACTCGCTCACAGGCATAGCCTCCAATGGCAAGATAAGCATCTGGGGCAAGCTCATGGGATACGACAAGCAAATGAGCCAAGACGAGATAGATGAGCTTAAGAGCTTTGTTAGTCAGACTGGAGCGCTTGGCTTTGGAAGGCTTTATGAATCGATCATCGGATACTATCCAACAAACGTCGATCTCTTCGCAAAAGAGTACACGTCAAAAGATGGTAGCGGCACCTTGCTCGGACTTGGACACAAGAGCCATGTGGAGGGCTTTGAGATACTTGATAAGGATCTGAGTGTTGAGGAGTTCAAGGATAGGTGGCTGGACTATGCGCTGAGGCAGTACCTTGGCGAGAGGGTCGGCGTGGAGAGCATTACGATAGGCAAGAAGGCTATCTCAATGCTAACTAGCACAAACAAGCCACCGATCGAATATGAGACAATGCAAAGCATAAATTTCACTGACGATGAGAGCAGGCAGAGATTTTTAACGCTGATGAAGGCTGGTATGAAGAGCGGGACGAAATTTAAAGAGGTAATAGAGGGCGTGCTGTCGCTTTACAATGTGCAAAACACGGACAAGCTTGACGGCAACAAGGTCTATGCCTCGGTGATCGGCCGAAGCGAGAAGCTAGCGACATATGATATAAATAAAGATGAGAAATTTGCCTACCTAAAGGAGCTAATGCGCCTTGAAAAAAGTGGCATAGATATACTAAAGCTAATGGAGAAAAGCCAGAAAAAGCGAAATTTAGACGTAAAAGTCTAGCTGTTTATAAATTTAACCCCCAAAGCCATCTTTTTACTTTCAAGTGATACAATTTTGATTTTAATTATTACATTTTGCTTTAAATTTGACGGGAGCTCTTATGAAAAAAGTGGTTTGGCTAAATCCTGTTGTAAAAAACATCTACGACTTTGCAGCACTTAAAGAAATTTTGCAAGACAAAGGTTTTAGCGTAGTAGAGTGCGAAAAAGACCACGTTAAAAGTGTAAAAAACGCATACAAAAACTACCTTGCGCAAAAGGAGCTTATTTACGATAGTCGCTGTCCGAGGGCTGTAAATTTCATCAGAGCAAATTTCAAAGAGCAGGCCGATCTCATATCAAATTTAAACCCCATTTTAATAGAAAGCGCGCTTGAGCTTAGCGCAAAGCTAAAAGAGGACGAGTGGCTTTACGTGACGACGCC
>CAUQCU010000027.1:0-18941 GCA_963516555.1 Campylobacter concisus
CCAAAAGCCAAATTTCTCACGTCCAAAAGCAGGCTAAATTTGCTAATAAAGCGCTCTTTTATCATAAATTTATAGATTTTGATTTAGCATTTCACTAAATTTTTAAGGCGCTTAATGAATTTCTTGCTCTTTTTTGTCACGATTTTTCCGATCTCGATGATGCCAGGCATCAACATGACCTATGCGATGAGCGTTGGCATGAGCCTTGGCTACAAACACTCGTTTTTCGTGATGGCTGGGCAGCTTTTAGCACTTGCTTTTGTCTCATTTAGCTGTATGCTTGGCGTGGGCGCGGTGCTGCATCACTTTGAGTACGCATTTAAGGCGCTAAATATCATCGCAGGCCTTTATATGCTCTATCTTGGCGCTATGCTCTTTTTTGGCAAGGGCGAGCTTAGCATCACAAAGGTCTCAAATTTGCCAAGCAAAAAGCAGATGTTTATAAATGGCTTCATCGTTAGCGCCTCAAACCCAAAGGCGTGGATATTTTTATCAGCCTTGTTGCCTACATTTTTAGACAAAGACGCCCCATTTAGCCTAGTTCGCATGTGCGTTATCGCCGTAACACTTGTTTTCATCGAGTTTTTATCGCTAAATATCTACGCACTTGGCGGAGCTATGCTAAAGAAATTTTTACAAACGCACCTAAGACTACTTGAAATTTGCACCGCCGTCATAGTCTGCACGATCGGCGTGCTTTTACTATTTAGATAAAGGAGAATTTATGAGTTTGACATTTAGTGTAAAAAATAAAAAGAAGCTACTTGGCGGATACGCAAAGGCGCTAAGCGAGCGTGAAATTTCAGCTCTTGTTGAGGGGCTTTTCTTTTTTAACAGCGAGCAAGAAGAGCCAAGCGCAAATGAACTTGGCGCTGACGTGATGATAACAGGCGTGTGGCAAAAGAGCGTTCGTGGCTTTGAACTAAACTACGAAGATGGCTGCTATATCGTGCGTGTTTATACTCCAAGTGGCGTCGGCGACTGGCAGATCGCGCTCGATCTACTCTCAAAGCTCTCGGCTCAAACTGGCTCAAAAATAGAGTGCGACAATGAAGAAATTTATGATAGTGAGCAAATTTTAAAATTTGACTACGAGGCTGACATCATGTGGGGGCTTGAAGCGTTAAAAGATATAAAAGAGAAAAATCAAACGCTTTACATCTCTGGCGTGGAGCGAGACGTGGCGTTTGACGCGGTTATGGTAGATGAAATTTTTGCTAGTGCCAGCCCTGCGGCTAAATTCGATGAGATGATGAGGCAGGTGCAGTATCTTGACGCATACAGCGCAAGAGAGCACCTCTATCAAGACAAAGACGGCAACGAAATTCTTGGCACATATACACTTAGTGAAAATTTACCGACCATCTTACCTTATGCTCCATCTCCGTCGTGGCAGGCACAAGAGGCGCTTGGAGATCGCAAGGTCTCGCGCTGGGTGCTTACGCTAGTTGTGGGCGTGGATGATAGTAACGCTCACGTGCTTGATGAGTGTGAATATGGAGCTTTCATGGCAAATTTACCAAAAGAAAAATACCACTTCATTGACGCTGCAAACGTGCTTGTTGAGCCACTTAGTGAAGATGAGATGAGAGAAATTTTACAAAAGGCAAAGGCTTAAATTTATTAAACCCCAAAAAATGTAAATTCACCTCAGACTTGCTTAAAATTTAAGCCAGTTTAAGTGCATTTTCAAGCTCGTAAAAGCCAGAATTTTACTGACTATGCCGCTTTTTGAGTATGATACGCATGGTTTAAAAAGGATAAAAATGAAAATTTTAAAGGCTATCTTAGTGGCGGCATCAGCGATTTGCTTTCTAAATTCGGCCATTTTGCCAGAAAGCGACTGGAGCAAAAAGGATCTAAAAGGCAAGGTTAAGAGCATGACTGCTACGGAGTATGAATACTCTATGGATGGCTCTGGCACGCTAGAAAATACGCGCGTGAAGCAGACGGAGTTTAACAAAAATGGCTATATAGTGCAAGAGAGTGAGCAAATAAATGGCACGCCAAATAGCTCGGTTTTGTTTGAATACGGCAAAGACGGGCTAGTGCGCAAAAAATATCAAGACAGCGCCGTTTATCTATACGAATACGAATTTGACGGCGAAAATTTAGTCGCGACGGCCAAAGAACAGCATGTGGAGGATAGATTTTACCCCCGCACGGAGAAAACCACCTACGGCAAGGACGGCAAAATGATCGCTCAGGCGGTCTATTCGGGCAGGGAACTAGTGATAGACGATAGCTACGTCTACGACGAAAAGGGCGTTTTAACGCGGATAGAAGATAATATGGAGCCGCGCAACGGCATAGAGATAAGCTTCGAGCGCAAGCCAAACGGCGAATACGAAAAAATCACGCAAGCCCCAAACTCAAAATGGGTTTATTACTACGCCGCAAACGGCGATGAAATGGAGTATACGTCGCTAAATTACTTCGGCTCCGAGGCAAAAATCTGGCAAATTTTGCAGTTTAAAGACATAACGAGGGACGAGCGTGGAAATTTGACGCATAAAACCTCGGTCAAATTTAAGCCCGCGGACAAATACTACGAAAACGGCGACATAAAAGAGATCGGTCTATACAAAAAGCTACAAATCAGCTACGAATACTACGAATAAAATAACCGCTCTTAAATTTACAATCCTGCTGGCGGAGGCTAGCTGGCTTGATAAAACTGAGCATCGACATTAACTGCTAAACTAGGCGGTGCATGTTTTTATTTTTACTTTTTAGCCATTTTGCCACTAAATTTAGTAAGACTTAAATTCTTAGCTCATACGCATCGCTTAAAAGACCTTAAATTTACCCACACTAACCGATAGCTGCCGAGTTTTGATTATTTATTTAGCTTCTTTTGGTTAAAATCAGCCCAAATTTACAAAACTAAAGGTTAAAAATGAAAGAAGGCAAAGTTTGGAAATTTGGCGATAATATCGACACTGATATCATCATCGCCGCAAGATATTTAAACACTTCAGACGAAAAAGAGCTAGCAAAACACATCATGGAAGACGCCGACCCTAAATTTAGCTCAAAAATAGCAAAAGGTGACATCATTGTAGCTGGCGAAAATTTTGGTTGCGGCAGCTCAAGAGAGCACGCCCCATTAGCGCTAAAAGAGGCTGGCATAGCAGCTGTTGTGGCTAAGAGCTTTGCGAGGATTTTTTACAGAAATAGCTTTAACACAGGGCTTTTGATACTAGAGATAAAAGAAACCGACGAGATAAACGAGGGCGACACGCTAAAGATCGACGTAGATAACGGCGTCATCATAAATGAAAGCACAAAAAAAGAGTATAAATTTAACGCTATACCGCCATTTATGCAAGAGCTTTTAAACGCTGGCGGCCTTATCGAGTACGCAAAAGCGAAGATGAACTAAGGAACGGCAATGAAAAACTATAAAATTTGCGTTATAAAAGGCGATGGTATCGGCCCTGAGATCATCGACGAGGCGATAAAAGTTTTAGACGTCGTAAGTGCCGAGTTTGGTATCAAATTTGAGTACGACTATAAGCTAATGGGCGGCGCAGCATACGACGTTTTTGGCGAGCCACTGCCAGATGAGACGCTAAGCTCAGCGCTTAGTAGTGACGCAGTGCTCTTTGGTGCGATAGGTGGCGAGAAATGGGACAGCCTGCCAAGACACCTAAGGCCAGAAAGCGGGCTTTTAAAGATCAGAAAAGAGCTAGAGGCTTATGCAAATTTACGCCCAGCCATCATCTTTGACGAGTTAGTGGATGCTAGCACGCTAAAGCCAGAGGTACTAAAGGGCGTTGATTTTGTCGTGGTTCGCGAGCTAACTGGCGGGCTTTATTTTGGACAGCCTAGAGAAAAAGGCGAAGATAGAGCCTTTAATACGATGGTTTATTCTAAATTTGAGATCGAGCGCATCGCAAAGATCGCCTTTGAGACGGCTATGCTTCGCAAGAAAAAGGTCTGTATGGTCGATAAGGCAAACGTGCTTGAGACAAGCCAGCTTTGGCGCGAGGTGACTAGCGAGGTGGCAAAAGGCTATCCTGAAGTAGAGCTTAGCTTTATGTATGTCGATAACGCAGCGATGCAGCTAGTAAGAGCGCCTGCAAATTTTGACGTCATACTTACTGAAAATTTATTTGGCGACATCTTAAGCGACGAAGCGAGCATGGTTTGTGGCTCGATAGGACTTTTGCCAAGTGCTAGCATGGGCGGTAAAGTGGGAATTTATGAGCCTATCCACGGTTCAGCGCCAGACATCGCAGGGCAGGGCATAGCAAACCCTATCGCTACTATTTTAAGTGCAGCGATGATGCTAAGATACGCATTTGGCGAGAGCGAGGCGGCAGACGCGATAGAAAGTGCCGTAAAAACAGCTCTTGCAAAGGGATATAGGACAAAAGATATCGCCGCTTTTAACGCAGTTGAGGTTTGCTCAACAAGCGAGATAGGCGACGTGATAGCAGGATTTATCAAAAAATGAAAAACACGATCACTGAAGCACTGATCTACGAGGCGCAGGGGCTAAAAGATGATGCGCTTGAAATTTACAAGAACATCTTAAAACAAGACCCATCAAACAAGGACGCCCTTAGCGCGATAAACCGCCTTAGCGGACTTCGCAAAGAGCGCGCGATAAAAAATGAGCAGATGAAAGAGTTTTTTATCAGGATGAAAAGTGACGAAGAGATAAATGAATTTAAAAGGTGGTTGATAAGATTATGAAGCTTGATGATATCGCTAGGATGGCCATTAGTGAGGTTAGTGCCGAGCTTGAGAAGATAGAGGCGCTGCAAAACAAAAAGCAAGAAGAGCTTGAAAGGGAGAATTTAAAAAAAGAGCTTTTGGCTATGGAGACCAGGGAACAAGAGGCGTCTGAAGAACCAGAGCTTGAAACAAGAACTCAAAGCGAGCCAGAGCCAAAGGTGGCGCAAATTTCTCCAAAGAGCAGGGAGATAAGCGAGGAGGAAATTTTCTTAGCAAACCTTGCTGAGCGCATCGAGGTGCTTTTTGAAGGACTTAAGCAAACTAGCGAGCAAGAGCTTAGCCAAAGGCTAGAGCTAACGACTAAATTTTTAGAATTTACCCTTGCAAACATTGAAAATAGACTACAAAATCTCTCAAAATAATAAATTTGAGGCAAAAACTGGGACAGAAATTTACAAAAATAGCGAGCTAGACTTTTTTAGATCGCTATTTGCCCCATTTACTAAGCGTGTCTATCTAGTCGGTGGCTGCGTGAGAGACGCACTTTTGGGGCGAGAAATTTATGACTACGACATCGAAATTTACGATATCGAACCTGCTAAATTTGACGAGCTGATGGCTAGCATAAAGGCTAGTGGTGTTGGCAAAAGCTACTTCATCTACAAATACAAAAACTACGATCTTGGCTTGCCTAGAAGCGAGAGTAAGACTGGAAATTCGCACAAAGACTTTGCTGTAAGCTACATAAACGATCCTAGCCTTGCAAGTCTTAGGCGTGATTTTACGGTAAATGCCATGATGATGAATATCTTTGACGGCGAAATTTTAGACTTTCATGGTGGCAAAAAGGACCTTGAGAGCAAGACGCTAAGGCACATCGATAGTGAGAAATTTAAAGAAGATCCACTAAGGGTGCTACGAGGCGTGCAGTTTAGCGCAAGGCTTGGCTTTAGCATAGCGGACGAGACGATCGCACTCATGAAAACGCTTGATCTAGCGCATCTAAGCCGTGATAGGATAAATACCGAGCTCATTAAATTTTTTCGCTCAGAGTATCTTGAAAAAGGGGCGTTTTACCTTTTTAAGCTCTCTCTTTTTGAGCAAATTTTTGGCGTGCAAATTCGCAAGAATGATGAGTTTTTAGCTGAGCTAAAGAGCGCTAGGAAATTTGTAGATAACGAGAGGCTGTTTTTGTATATGCTTTTTGGTAAATTTGAGCTTGACGCAAAGGAAATTTTAGAGAAAATGCGCCTGCCAAAGAGCTACTTTTCTATCTTAAAAGAGCCATATTTTAAAGAGATGCCAAGCGACAATGAGCTACTAGAAATTGCCCTAAATATGCCCTTAAAATCGTGGCTTGGAGCTTATAGCAAAGAGCGCATAGAGCGTGCAAAAGAGCTTGGGGTCTATGAGGCTAAATTTGACGCAAAGGTCGATATGAGCGAGATCTTATCGGCTGGCTTTAAAAATGAGATGATTGCCGCTGAGATAAAACGAAGGCAGTTGCTTGCTATCACAAAGCACCTTGAAGCTCTTGCAAAACGCTAAATTTATAGATAAATAAAATTTAAATTTTAAAACTCTTAAAAGCCCATTTTAGCTAGAATAAGGCAGTTTATAACACTTTTTAAGGCAAAAATAAAATTATGTTTAACATAGTCCTAGTCCATCCTCAGATACCGCAAAACACCGGAGCTATCGGCAGAATGTGCGTAAATGCAAATTTAAAGCTGCACATCGTTAAGCCAACCGTGTTTGACCTGAGCGAAAAGGCTGTTAGACGTGCTGGGCTTGATTATTGGAAAATTTTAGATCCAAAAATTTGGGAGAGTTTAGATGAGTTTTTGGAGGCAAATTTAAGCCACAAAGAGCGATTTTTCTTTGCTACGACTAAGACAAATAGGCTTTACTACGACGCTAAATTTGAGCCAGGAGATTTTATATTTTTTGGTGGAGAGAGCACGGGACTGCCAAGAGAATTTATGGATATAAATTTCAAAAACGCCATAACGATCCCGATGGGAAAAGAGGGTAGGAGCTTAAATTTAGCCATGAGTGCTGGCATCATCGCGTATGAGGCGATCAGACAAAACATCTCTAAATTTGACTTTAGGAGCGAGGTTTGAGAGCGCTTTTTGCATTAGTTTTTGCCGTTTTGATGGCGTTTGCAAGCGATATAAGCATCGCAACTTATAATGTGCAAAATTTATTTGACTGCAAGGATGATGGCAGCGAATATTCTGACTTTAAATCTAGCACTTCAAAGTGGGACTGCGAGGCGGCCAGCTCAAAATTAAAAAGAACAAGGCAGGTCATAGACGCCATAGATACCGACATCATCGCACTTGAAGAGGTTGAAAACGAGCAGGTTTTAAAGGCTTTAGTTGGTGGCAGTGAGTATAAATTTATAGCCTTTAGCAAGGCAAAAAACTCTCCAGTTGGACTAGCTCTTGTGTCAAAAATAAAGCCAAGTGGCAGTGAAATTTTTGAAGTGCCAAATGTAAAAACTAGAAACATTTTAAAGGTCGTTTTTGAGGTGGATGGTAAGAAATTTAGCGTTTTTGTTAATCACTTCCCAGCTTACAAAAACGGCATAAATATGCAAAAAAAGGCCGAAAGAACGCTAAGAACAGCTCTAGGCAATGAGCAAAACGCCATTGTTTTGGGCGATTTTAACTCACCTTATGGGCAAAAATCCATCTTAAACGATATCATTGCAACTCGTGGATTTTACGATCTTTATAGCTTTTTAGCCCCAAAAGATAGATACTCTCACGCAGTCCATGGCAAAAAGCGTGCCATTGATCACGTTTTGCTCTCGCCTAGCTTTATGGCAAATGGCGATCTAAGCTACATTGATGGTAGTTTTGAGGTCTTTAAGCCAAGCTTTGTGGTCGATGAGCATGGCTTTGCAAAGAGCGATCTTTACTCAGATCACTTTGCGCTTAAATTTAAAATCTCAACCAAACCTAGCCCTGCTAAAAGTGGTATGCTTGCAAATGAAAATTTAAAAAAAGAAGCTAAAAAAGTAGAGGATCAAAACTATAAAAAAGCTGATATTGACACGCTTTTTGAGCATCCTGAGGATGTGCCAGCGCTAGTTGAAAGAGCCGTTGTCATCTTAAAAGATAAACATGGCTTTATCATCTCGAAAAATCGCCGTGGAATTTACGTTTTTGATCCTAAAAATAGCGTCGGCGTCGGCGATGAGCTTGACATTTTGATTAGACGAGTGAAATTTTACAAAGAGGCGCTTGAAGTGAGCTCTTATGAGATCATAAATGAGCATGGCATAAAAGATGTGAGTGAAAATTTACTTGATAGCTCAAAACTAAGTGAGGCTAGAAGTGGCGACGTGATCGCTAAAATTTCAGGTAGGCTAGAGAGTGGCTACTTGCATACGCCACATGGTAAGATCAGAGTTTATAGCAAAAAAAGGCTAAAAGATGGCGAGTATAGCTTTGAGCGGGCGAGGGTGAAAATTTATAAAAACGAAAAAGAGATCGTTGTGGAGTAGATGGTGCAAATTTTAGATATTTTTATGATCGCAGCGTTTGTTTTGTTTGTGATATTTATGATAAGAGGCGTCATTTTGCAGGCGCAAGAGAAGGAGAGGGTAAGAGAGATGATAAGAGAAAAAAGAGAAAATTTTAATAAAAAGAGTGAGATATGAAAGAGTTGTTACTAGAGATCGGAGTCGAGGAGCTTCCAGCGATACCATTTTTAAGGGAGCTGCCAAACATCAATGCTAAATGGCAGGCTGTACTTGAAAAATACAACATCAAAAGCGAGTTTAAATTTTACTACACGCCGCGCCGTTTGGTCTTTTTTCATGAGAAATTTCCATTAGCTCAACCAGATAGCGTGGCTAGTTTCGTTGGTGCGCCAAAGCAAGTAGCGCTAAAAGACGGAGCTTTTACAAAGGCTGCGCTTAGCTTTGCAAATAAATGCTGCATAAGCGAGAGTGAGCTTAAATTTAAAGAGATAGACGGCAAAGAGGTGCTTTATCACGAAAAAGAGGTAAAGGGCGAGCCAGTCGCTAAGATAATGGGCGACATGGTCGAGGAGTTTTTAAAGAGCCTTAGCTTTGGCAAGTCTATGCGCTGGGGCAATGGCGAGTTTGAGTTTATCCGACCGGTAAGATCGTTTTTATGTTTGCTCGGCGATGAGGTCATTAAATTTAACAAATTTGGCGTGGCAAGTGGCAACTCTACGTATCCTCACAGAAGCGTTCGCTACGACAAGATAAAAATTTCAAATATAAAAGAGTATTTTGATGGCTCAAAGAGCCGTGGCGTCGTGCTTGAAGCGGACGAGAGAGAGAAGATTATACTTGATGAGTTTGAAAAGATCAGTCAAAAAAGTGGGCTAAAGATCGAGATCGATAAAGACTTGCTGGCTGAAGTCGTGGCGATCACCGAGTATCCAACAGCGCTTCTTGGTTCGTTTGAAGAGGAGTTTTTGGAGGTGCCAAGCGAGGTCATTATCACTTCTATGAAAGAAAATCAACGCTATTTCCCAGTTTTTAAGGACGGCAAGCTCGCAAATGGTTTCGTTGTCGTTAGCAACGCTATTACAAAAGACTACTCGCTCATCATTAAGGGCAACGAAAAGGTGCTAAGAGCAAGGCTAAGCGACGCGATGTTCTTTTGGCAAAGCGACCTTAAAGCAGAATTTAGCCCAGAAAAACTAAAAAATATAACCTACCTAAAAGAGCTTGGAAGTATCTACGAAAAAGAGCTTAGAGAGTTAAAAGTGGCTAAAAAACTAGCTTGCAACTATGATGAGCTACTTAAAAAAGAGGCTGGTGAGTACGGGGCTAAGCTAGAGCGAGCTGTAATGCTAAGCAAGGCTGACCTTACAACGCAGATGGTTTATGAATTTACCGAGCTTCAAGGCGTCATGGGTGCTTACTACGCAAAGGCTAAAAATGAGGACGAAAATGTCGTTTTAGCGATAAAAGAGCAGTATCTGCCAGACGGAGAGGAGGCGCAGTGCCCAAGCAAGGTTTTTAGCTCGGTTGTGGCGCTTTCAAATAAGCTTGATACGCTAATGGGGCTCTTTAGCATTGGCAAAATCCCAAGCGGCACGAAAGATCCATACGCTCTAAGACGCGCGGCAAATGGCGTGATAAAGATCGTTTTGGCGCATAATTTGAAATTTGATGTAAAAGAAATTTTAGAAGATATCGCAAAAGAGTATAAGAAATTTGACGTTGAAGTGCTTATAAATTTCATCCTTGATAGGCTCTATACCTTCTTTGACGTAAACGCTTCTATTGTAAAAGCGTGCATAAAAAGCGGCGAAAAGGACATCTTAGAGCTAACTAAGATGATAGATGCACTTGCTAAAATTTCAAGTGAGGCAAATTTTAGAGAGAATTTCTCGACATTTAAGCGCCTTGCAAATATCATAAAAGATGATAAATTTAGCAAGGTGAACGAGAGCCTCTTTGAGATAGATGCTGAAAAGGCCTTAAATGAGGCGTTTAAAGCGGTCGATAAGAGCCTAGCATACGAGCCAAGGCTAAAAGCGCTATTTGCACTAAAGCCGCAGATAGATGAGTTTTTTGACAAAGTTATGATAAACGTTGAAAACGAGAAAGTGCGAAATAACCGCGTCGCGATCATCGGTCAAATTTATAGTGAGATACTAAAAGTAGCTGATATAAAAGAGATCAGCTTTTAGGCTCGCGCCAGCTTCGGGCTTTGCCTAGGCTGGCTTTTAAATTTACTGCCTAAAAATATCAAATTCTGGCTCATAAGCCTTAGTTTTCACCCCAAAATATCCAAGAA
This sequence comes from Campylobacter concisus, assembly GCA_963516555.1. Classification (GTDB taxonomy): domain Bacteria; phylum Campylobacterota; class Campylobacteria; order Campylobacterales; family Campylobacteraceae; genus Campylobacter_A; species Campylobacter_A concisus_BA. The sequence goes on from CAUQCU010000027.1 coordinate 10,482, forward strand.
CTGAGCTAAAGACAAAATCATGCGAAAGACTTTCGCCTTTTCTAGTTTTTAGCCTTTTTAAAAGCTCGCTATCACTTGAAAAGATGATGGCTGGGATGTGTTTTTGCTCGTCTGGAGCGATGGAGTAAGGCAGTCCGTGTAAATATATACCATTTTCGCCCAGGCTCTCTCCATGATCTGAGAAAAAGAACATAGTGACTTCAAATTTATCTTTTTTTGCTTCAAGGGCGTTTATCAGCTCACTTTGTAGATAGTCCTCGTATAAAATGGTGTTGTCATAGGTGTTTGCTATCTCATCTGGCGTGCATTTGTTTAGCTCGGCAGTATCGCAGGTTGGGGTGAATTCTTTAAATTTACTCGGATAGCCTTTGTAGTAGATAGGGCCATGCGAGCCTTGCAAATGCAGTACGATAAATGTAGTGGAGTTTGCATCTTTTATAACCTTTTTTGCCTCGTCAAATATCACTTCATCAAAACCTTCTGCTTTGTGCTCTGAAGTGTGGTTTTGATCAAGATTGTCGCAAACCACTACTCCTATTTTTTTCGCAGCCGCCACTATTATTGCCAAAAAAGTATGTTTTTATTCCAAGTTTGTTGATGATATCAACTAAATTTTCACGAGCTTTGGCTTCGCGGTTGCTAAAATTTTCTCGCTTTAAGTCTGAAAATAGGCAAGGCACGCTAGTTTCTGTCGCGGTTCCGCATGAGTAGAAATTTGTAAAACTTACCACATCTTTTTGTTTAGTAAATTTGTTTGTATCGTTTTTAGCGTAGCCATTTAGCGAGTAGTTTTTGCTCCTTTGCGTCTCTCCAACTATCAAAACTAAAATTTTCTTTTTATCATTAGTAAGAGTTGCGTCATCTGCCACGTAGGTAAAAGGGAGCGGTTTTTGCGTCAAAAACTTTGCTAATCTTATGCTAGAGTAGATAGATAGTATGGGAGTAAAACGCTTATGGTTGAGGCGTTATGCTCTCTAAAAAATGGTATAAAAATTTTAGACATGAGTGAGTGCAAAGGTTACAGCTGCACTTGCTAAAGTGCTAAGGGCTATTTTTACCCTTGATCTAAGCGTACTTTTAAAACCTCCATAGCTAATCTTTACAAGCGCTACATATATGCAAGGCATTTAATAGCATGCCTTTATCTATAATGACGCCATAAGCTTGCATAAAGTAAGTAGATATGCTGCTAATCATGATGAGAAAGATAGCAAGAGGCTTTAGTAAAAATGGCACAAGCAAAATGCAAAAAACTCCAGCAAAGAGCAAAAGAAAAAATATGCTAAGTAGAGCAAAAAGCAGTATAGAAAAAAGATAAGGTATCGTCTGATAAAAATCCTAAAAACACGCCCTTGAATAAAAATATGTAGTTTATGAAAAACATATAAGCTACAAATAAAATTAAAAATTACAAAAAGCTTATATGTCTTATTTTGTCGATGTTTAGCATTTCTAGCCACCTTCTTTCAGGGGCGTAATGATAGAGCTAAAATGTAAATGGCTAGAAATTTAGAAGAGAAAAATTATTTTTTCTTTTTCTTGCTTTTTAGCTTCTTGCTTTTTGACTTCTTTTTAGGCTCAGTCTTTTTCGTCTTTTGGCCATCTTTTACACTAAGCTTTTCTTTGACCTTTTGCATGTCGTTAAAGCCGATGCCTTGAACCTTCTCAAGCTCCTCGACACTTGTAAATTTATGAGCTTTTCTATACTTTATGACGTTTAGTGCCTGGCTTTTGTTTAGTCCAAGGCTCATTAGCTCGCTCTTGCTAGCTGTGTTTAGATCAGCGCCGTATGCAAGGCTTGCAAGCGCTAGACAAAGTAAAATTTTTAATCTTTTCATCTTATCTCCTAAAATAATAATCCATCGTTTTCTTGATCTTGAATGATGTCATTTGTTGGCGTATTTTGCGGCAACGGCGAGTCGTTTGTGTAGTACTCATCAGCGCCGTTATAGTATCCTTTATAGACGCCATCAGGCTGCTCAAACGCACGTCTTAGGGTAGGGTAGAGCTTGATGTAGCCCTCCATAAATTTCTTAAAGACAGGTGCAGCTGTCCTGCTGCCACCCTCGACCTTTTTCATAGGGCTGTTATCGTCGTTTCCGTACCAGATGATGGCCTCGATATCAGGCGAATATCCGCAAAACCAAGCATCGATGCTATTGTTTGACGTGCCAGTTTTGCCAGCGATCTGGATGCCATTTACCTTTGCATTGCGTCCGGTGCCGTTATTTACGACGTTTTGAAGCAAGGTAGTCATCAAAAATGCCTGCTCAGGTTTTAGCACCTGCTTCTTTTGAGGCTCATAGTCCATCGACGCGCCAAAGCTATTTTCTATATGCTTGATGAGTGTAGGCTCGACCACTTCACCATCGTTTGGAAACATCGAGTAAAATTTCGCAAAGTCAAGTGGCGAAATTCCAAAGCTACCAAGTGCGATTGACAAATTTTCAGGGATGTCGTTAAAGCCCATATCTGTAAGCTGTTTGCGAACCGAGCTAAGACCAAGATCGTTTAGTAAATCTATGGTTGCGAGGTTGCGAGACTGGGTTAAGGCTGATTTTATCGTGATGTAGCCTTGAAAGCCGCCACTATAGTTTTTTGGCGTCCACTCTTTGCCATTGCCCATGTCAAACGTCCTAGCGATGTCAGCTACCTGAGAGACGACAGAGTAGCCGCTATCAAGGGCTATTTGATAGATAAATGGCTTAATGCTTGATCCTGGCTGACGCTTGCTCTGTGTCGCTCTGTTGTAGCTACTTTTTGCGTAGTCGATGCCGCCAATCAGAGCTAAAATTTGTCCGCTTTGTGGATGAGTGACGACGATAGCGCCATTTAGCATCTCTGGATTTGCCTTTTTATCTCTTTTTAAAATTTCATTGTAGCCATAGACTAGAGCGTCTTGAGCGATCTTTTGCACGTTTAGATCGACTGTGCTTTGTATCTTGTAGCCGCCAGTTTTTATATCGTCAAATTTCTTTGAAGCCTCTTTTATGATCTCATCGACCACGTAAGGAGCTTTATTTCTTGTGAGCGTATCGTCAAAGACTGCTGGCTCTTCAAGCACGCCCTTTCGGTACTCGTCCTCGTTTATCCAGCCGATACTATACATCCTCTCAAGAACCCTGTTTGCGCGGCTAAGCGAGAGGTCTAGGTGCTTTGTAGGATCATAGGTGCTTGGCGCTTTTGGCATGCCAACTAGCATCGCTATCTCTTTTATGCTTAGCTCATTTAGCTCTTTTCTAAAGTAGCCCTCCGCAGCCGTTTTGATGCCGTAGTAGCCATGCCCGAAATATACGTGATTTAGGTATCTTTCGATGATGTCCTCTTTGCTAAGCTCGCTTTCAAGCTTCATAGCAAGCACAACCTCTTTTATCTTTCTTGTAAATTTCTTCTCGCGGCTTAGGGCTAGGTTTTTTATGAGCTGCTGAGTTAGCGTAGATGCGCCTTCAACTAGCTTTCTAGCTTTGATGTCCTTTATCGCAGCTCTTGCCATGGCTTCTACGTTGATACCGCCATGCTCAAAGTAGCTCGTATCCTCGATAGCCACGAGTGCTTCGATGACACGTGGCGGGATGTCGTTATACTTTACGTAAATTCTATTTTCTTCAAAGATATTTGCAATAAGCTCGTTGTTTCTATCAAAAATTTGTGTCGCAAGCTTTGGCTTGTAGTCGATGATGGTATAAGCGTCAAATCTCACCTGCGAATAAAAGTATAAAAACGCTCCACCAAGTGCGATGGCAACTACAAAGATAAATGCCAAGATATATTTCATAAAAATGCCTTTAATATTTTTAAATTTAGCCCCATTGCCGTGCTTGTCTCGCCGTGCTGGGAGATGATGTATTTTTTATTAAAATTTTCTATCGTCATGGCTCCAGCTTTGCCTCGCCACTCGCCACTTTCTAGGTAGCTTTTTAGATCTTGCTCGCTAAATTTAGCAAATTTATATGTAGTCTTGCTCACATTTATAAGCTCAAATTCGCCTAAAAATATCATCGCCGTATAGACGCTACACTCATTGTCACTTTGTAAATTTAACATAGCAAGTGCTTCGTTTTTGTCCTTTGCCTTGCCTAAAATTTTATCCCCGCAAGCCACACAGCTATCTGCAAAGAGTAAATTTGTAAGCTTGCCATTTGCCATTAAAAACTGCTCTTTTTTAGTTTTTACGACGTTTTGGACGTAAATTTCTGGTCTTAGGCTCTTTGCTATCATGCTCTCATCAAAGCTGCAAGAAATTTGTTTAAATTCTATCCCAGTATTTTTTAGTAAATTTGCCCTTGTTGGCGAGCTAGAAGCAAGAGTGATCATCAAAAGCCCCTATAGCTCACGCCAAGATAGACAGCCGCAAGCGAGGCTAGTAAATTTAGAGGCGTAAAGTAGTAGATGATGACGATTAGGCTCTCGTTTAGCTCGATCATCTCGTGCGATCTTAGAGTTTTTAAAGCCTTTTTGTATCTATAAAAGATATAGCTTAAATTTAAGAGTAAAAATAGCTCTATCGCCCATTTGGTCGCTACTATCGCACTTGTCATTGGATTTTGCATTTTGCCATCATCAAAGTAAAAGACAATTATCAGGCTAGTTAGTGCGATGCCAAGAACTAGCGCAAAGATAGCTAGTCCAAAGCGTCTTATGATGTGAAGCAAGATGTGATAGCGCTCTTTATCTTCAAATTTATTTTTTATAAAATAGCTTCCAGTAAGCACTAAACCAGCTTGTAGCCCTATAAAAAGAGCTACGAAACTAATGTGCAAGAAGATGATTAGTTGATCAAATTTAAAAAAAGCGATCTCTTGATGAATCATTTTTCTAAAGCTTGCCTTGCATACTCAAGTGAGCTTTTTATGGCGTCTTCGATGGCTAGAGCGTTTTTGCCGCCAGCTGTTGCAAAGTCGTCTTTTCCGCCGCCATTGCCGCCTAGAATTTGCGCTGCAAATTTAACCCAAGCGCCAGCTTTTAGTGGAGCATTTTTTACGCCAGCTGCAAGAGAAATTTTACCCTCTTCATCTGTTTGGATCAGCAAAATAGCAGCCTTTTCGTGCTCGTTTTTAAACTCATCTATCAAAGTTTTTATGTCGCCACCATCGATGTGTGCCACACAAAGCTTGGTGCCATTTACATTGATAAAGGCTAGCTCCTCAGAGCTTTTAGCGTTTTTTAGCTTATCTTTTAGCGTTTTTATCTCGCCCTTTAGCTTTTTAACGGCATTTAGCGGCTCTGTGCTTTTTAGCTCATCTTTTAGCTCTTCAAGCTCAGCTCTAAATGACATTGCTAAATTTAGCGCAGCCCTTGAACAAACAGCCTCTATACGCCTAACGCCAGCACTTACGCCACTCTCTTTTGTGATGAAAAACGATCCGATCTCATCTATATTTTTCACGTGTGTGCCACCGCAAAGCTCTTTGCTGACATCGCCAAAGCTTACAACTCTTACTTTGTCGGCATATTTTTCGTTAAATAGTGCGATCGCTCCGCTTTTTTTAGCCTCTTCAAGCTCCATAACCTGTGTTTTTGCATTTGCACCGTCTAAGATCCACTCATTTACAAGGTTTTCAACCTTTGAAATTTCTTCACTAGTAAGCGCCTTTGGATGAGAAAAGTCAAACCTTAGTCTATCTGCCTCGACGTTTGAGCCAGCTTGAGCGATGTGTGTGCCAAGCACGCTTCTAAGGGCTGCGTGAAGCAAGTGTGTAGCACTGTGATGACGTGCAATCTCCGCTCTGTCACTGCCCACCTCAAGCTCTACTTCGTCGCCAACTTTTAGCGCCGCGCTAGTTTTTACTAAAGATAAATTTAGCCCATGAAATTTTTGCGTATCAAGCACATTTGCTTTGCCTGCTATCTTACCGCTATCGCCGCACTGACCGCCACTTTGAGCGTAAAATGGAGTGACATCAAACATCACCCAGCCCTCTTTGCCAGCATCTAAGCTATCTACATTTTTAAATTCTTCATCAAGTAGGGCTAGAATTTTACTTTTACTCTTAAGCTCTTCGTAGCCTATAAATTTATTCTCGCCAAATTTCTCAAGTAGCTCTTTAAAATCGCCCTTCGCACTCTTGTCGCCACTGCCTTTCCAAGCAGCTTTTGCACGTGCTTTTTGCTCGCTCATAAGCTCATCAAACCTTGCCTCATCGACCTTTAAGCCCTTTTCTCTAAGCATATCAGCCGTTAGATCAAGTGGGAAGCCAAATGTGTCATAAAGTTTAAAGGCAGCCTCTCCGCTAAAAATTTCTTTTGTATTTTTTAGCTCACTCTCAAATAGTTCAAGCCCGCTTGCGATTGTTGCTAAAAATCTCTCTTCTTCAAGCTTGATCTGCTCTTTCACAGCCGCTTTTTTATCGTTTAGATAGGTGTAGTGTCCGCCCATAAGCTCACAAACTTTATCGACAAGCTTATACATAAATGGCTCTTTTATGCCTAGTAAGTATCCATGACGGATCGCGCGGCGTAAGATACGGCGAAGCACGTAGCCACGGCCTTCTTTGTCAAATGTCGTGCCCTGAGCTAGTAAGAATGTGACTGAGCGGATGTGGTCGCTTATGACGCGGTAGCTAGCGCCACTTTCATAGACGTATGGCTTGCCGCAAAGCTTTGCCACTTCGTTAATTAGCGGCATAAAAAGTGTGCTGTCGTAGTTGCCAAATTTACCCTGCAAGATAGCAGTAACACGCTCAAGTCCCATGCCAGTATCGATGCTTGGTTTTGGTAGTGGGCTTAGTTTGCCATCCGCGCTTCTTTCATATTGCATGAAAACAAGGTTCCAGATCTCTAAAAATCTATCTCCATCGCCGCCCATGTAATCTTCTGGTGTGTTAAAGTGTTCAGCGCCTTGATCGTAAAAAATTTCACTGCAAGGGCCGCATGGTCCAGTATCGCCCATTTGCCAGAAGTTATCATGATCGCCAAAGCGGTAAATTCTCTCTTTTGCGATGTGAGTGCTCCAAATCTCAAACGCCTCATCGTCGCTTTCGTGAACGGTTACATAAAGCTTATCTTTTGGTAGTTTTAGCACCTCTGTGACAAATTCCCAAGCGTAAGAGATCGCCTCTTTTTTGAAGTATTCGCCAAAGCTAAAGTTACCAAGCATCTCAAAAAATGTGTGGTGACGCGCTGTATAGCCGACATTATCAAGGTCGTTGTGCTTACCGCCAGCTCTTATGCAGGTTTGACAGCTAGTGCGGATAGGTGGTGTTGGGCGTGGAACTTCGCCTGTGAAAATGCTCTTAAATGGCACCATGCCAGCATTTGTAAAAAGTAGTGTTGCATCGTTTGGCACAAGTGGTGCAGAAGCTACGACTTCGTGACCTTTTGATTTAAAAAAATCAAGATATGCCTTTCTTATATCTAAATTTTGCATTTTTATCCTCGTTAGTTTTAAAATTTTGCTTGATTTTAGCCAAAATTCGTTTGCGAAATTCTAAAAAGAGAAAAAATAGTGATATTTTGAAAACTATCTCTTGTTTTATCTATTTAAAAGCGATTTGTAAATAAAATAATTAAAAATTTCTAAAGTTTTAAAGGGTGAATGTGAAGCTAAAAATCGGCATTATCGGCTATTGCAGCACAGGTAAAAAACATTATTTAGAGCTTAGACGCTCAAACGAGTTTGAAATTTGTGGCATTTTTGACAAAGACAATGTTGATGAGTTTTGCAGAGCTGATTTTTATACTGATTTTAAAGAATTTATAGAGGTTGCCCAGCCTCAAGCAGTCGTACTTTGCTCGCCAAGAGAGGAGATGGTGGAGGCATTTTGCCAGTGTGCAAAATATTGTCAAAATATCCTCATCTCACGCCCAGTTTTTAAAAGTATCGCCGATCTTAAAGAGATAAAATATGCCGCCAAAACAAACAAAACTAGGGTTTGCACAGGCATTTCAGAGCGTTTTAATCCAACTATCTTGTCACTTAAAAAAGCACTTTTAAAAGAAGAGGAAATTTATAGCATTTCTATCGCTCATTTTAAACCACTTTGCGACGGAAATATCATAAATGAGCTCTCAGTTTCTGACATCGACCTAGCAAAAAATATCATAAATTCTGAAGTCAGCGACTTTTACTACACTCAAACAAACAAGACAAATGCCAAAAGTGCCGATAACGCGGCGATAAGCTTTAAAAGTAAAAATCAAATTCTAGTGCATATCACCGACTCATTTTGTGGCTCACTAGAGCGCTTTAAGATAGAGGTAAATGCGAAAAATGGCGTCTATTTTGGCGATCTTATCGATCACAAACTTCATCAAGTGAGCGAAAATGGACAGATGAATTTAAAGATAGATACAAATAATAGCGAGCTAAAAGCGCAATACGAAGCCTTTTATGATCTTTGCCAAAGTGGCGAAAGCAGCGAGCTTTCAAACATCGATGACGCGATAAAAATAAGAGAACTATTTTGATGAAAAAAGCTCTTTTGCTTTTAAATATGGGCGGTGCAAACAGCCTAGATGATG
>CAUQCU010000028.1:0-18379 GCA_963516555.1 Campylobacter concisus
CTAATTTTAGTTATAATGAAATTGCTTTGTTTTATCATTTTTTTTTTATTTTGCGCTTTAACTTTTTAAAAAGCAAGGGTACTAGCTAAGCAGTTAAAACAGATAAAACTACTAAAAACGACAGTGGATGCTGGACACAGCTCTATAGTCTTTTGTGACAATGACAATAAAATTTTATATGTAAATAAAACATTTGAGTCAAAAACTGGCTATAAACTAAAAGATGTTATCGGAAAAAGCCCTAAAATTTTAAAATCAAATATGCACCCAGAGAGCTTTTATGCTGAGATAAGAAATGCCATAAATAAGCATACTTCTTGGGAAAGCGACGAGCTGATAAGCAGAACAAAAAGTGGCAAACTGCTCTATGAAAAGGTGCGTTTTGCGCCATTTTTCTTTGAGGACAAGCTAGAGGGCTACATGGCTATAAAGCTTGATAGGACAAAAGAGCTTAGCATGCTTAAAGAGCTAACTCAAAAAAATGAGCAGATAAAAATTCAATCCTCAATCGACAAGCTAACTGGCTTTGGAAACTATTTTGCTCTGACTGAGATGATAGAGGCGAAAAAAGATGGAATTGTGATCAGCATAAGCATCAAAAACTACAAGATGCTAAGATTTTTCTACCAGACAAAGGTTATTGACGCTATGTTAAAAGCGGTGGCAAATACACTAAAACTCTGTGTTGATACCTACTCTATAAATGCTGAACTATTTAGATTTCAAGATGATGCGTTTTACATCTGGTATCAAGGCGATGACATCGTTAGAGATATCGGCTTTATAAAAGAGTATTTTAACTTTAGCAGGATGAACATCGAGATAGATGGTAAATTTGAAAACCTACCTGGTATCAAGATAACTCTTGGCGTATCTTTATCAAATGACACACCGCAAACAAACCGTCTAATGCAGTCAATCCTAGCTAATCAACAAGCAAGTGATAGCGGCAACGAGATCTACTACTATCTCGAAAACGACGCGATCGAGATGAGATACTATAAAAACCAACTCATAACTGAACTCATCGAATACGCCCTAGAAAACGACAAGGTGATAGTCGAGTGTCAGGGAATTTTTAACGTGCATGAAAATGAGACAGAGGCAAAATACTACGAAGTTTTGGTGCGCATAGTCGATCAAAATGGAAAGATCCGCTACCCAGGCGAATTTTTAGAGATCGCGATGAAAACGCAACTTTATCTTCAGATAACAAAAAAAGTGATCGCCCTAGCCTTTGATCTAGTGAAAAAATATCCAGACTATACATTTTCTATCAACCTTTCAAGCTCAGATCTAACCGATCCTGGCGTGAGAGAAATTTTAGATGAAAAGCTAGAGAGCTGCCCAGATCCTAGTAGAGTTTGCTTTGAGATGCTAGAGAGCGAAGAGCTTAGCGACTACGGCATGGCAAATGAATTTATAAAAAGAGCTAAAAAATATGGATGTAAAATCTCGATCGATGACTTTGGCTCTGGCTACTCAAACTACTACCGAATTTTAGAGCTTGATATAGATAACATCAAGATAGATGGCTCGATCATCAAAAAGCTACCAACCGATGAAAACGCAAGGGTTTTGGTTGAGACTATCGTGAGCTTTGCTAGAAGACAAGGCTATAAGATAGTGGCTGAGTTTGTGAGCAACGAAGAAATCTTAGAATATATAAAGAAATTTGGAATTTCGTATGCGCAGGGATTTTTACTAGGCAAGCCACATCAGATGTAAATTTTGCAGTTAATTTAGAGCCTTTTAAAGGGCTAAATTTAACTGCTTTTTGCTTTTATACTCGCGCGAAACCTCTTTTTTAAATTTTACTAGACGTGAAATTTGATCTCTTTTTACAAAACGAAAATTTAAGAATTTATTTTTAAAAGGCTTGAAATTTGGATTAACTAGATTTTAAAGCTTATGTGGATAAGATTTTGTCTTTTAGAAGTGGTGACCCATACGAGACTCGAACTCGTGTTACCGCCGTGAAAGGGCGATGTCCTAACCGCTAGACGAATGGGCCACGGTCGGTTATGAAATTGGGATTATATTACTTTTTAACTTAAATTTACATAAAAGGACAAATCGTTGAAGAAATTTTCACTTGTTTTATTATCTGCTCTCATTTTTTTAGGCTGTGTTGCGACTAAAACACCGCAAAGCTCACAAGCCTTTCAGGTCACTTTATTTTCTCCGATGATAAAGATAAATGATGTTGGATTTTTTCACATTTATAAAAATGATCTAAATTTGCAAATTTATAGCTCTGGCGTAAATACCGCAAATATCAATATAAAGGACAAAATTTGCGTAAATAGCGCTTGTTTTAAAAAGACTGAATTTAACGAGAAATTTTTTCTAGCGCCGCATTACGAGAGCCTTTTTGAAGAGATTTTACAAAGACAAAAAATTTATGACGGCAAGGATCTAAGCACCACAGAGTGCGGCTTTAGACAAGATATAAGTTCTTATTTTATAAAATACGAAGTTTGTGGTAACCACGTCAAATTTATCGACAGCAAAAATAAAATAAAAGTGATAATAAAAGAGTTAAAATGAGATACATAGGAGCTCACGTAAGTGCGGCTGGAGGCGTTTTTAACGCACCGATAAATGCTACAAAAATAGGAGCAAATGCCTTTGCGCTTTTTACAAAAAATCAGCGCCAATGGAGCGCAAAAGAGCTAAGTGAGGGCGAGATAGAGCAGTTTAAAGCAAATTTAAAGGCCTCTGGCATAAGTACTGATCACGTCTTGCCACACGCAAGCTACCTCATAAATTTAGGCCATCCAGAAAAAGAGGCAAGAGCTAAATCCCTTGAAGCCTTTATAGACGAGATAGAGCGAGCTAGCAAGCTTGGACTAAAGCTTTTAAATTTTCACCCAGGCTCACATCTAAAACAAATAAGCCAAAATGAGTGCCTAGATAACATCGCTAGATGCATAAACGAAGCGCTAAAACGCACGAGTGGCGTAAAGCTTGTCATCGAAAACACAGCCGCACAAGGCTCAAATTTAGGCTTTGACTTTGCGCAGCTGGCGTATTTGATCGAGCGAGTGGATGATAAGAGCAGAGTTGGCGTTTGCATCGACACTTGCCACGCATTTGCCGCTGGGTACGATCTAAGAAGCAAAGAGGCTTATGCTAAGACGATGGGCGAATTTGACGCGATCATCGGCTATAAATTTCTATCTGGCATGCACCTAAATGACGCTAAATTTGGGCTTGGCTCAAAAAAAGATAGACACGAGAGCCTTGGCAAGGGCGAGCTTGGGCTTGGTGCTTTTGAAAATATAATAAATGATGATAAAATAGGCGAAATTCCCTTGATTTTAGAGACGATTGATGAGAGTATTTGGGAAGATGAGATCAAAATTTTAAGAAACCTAGAAAAGGAAAAGCTATGAAAAGAGTGCTTTTAAGCATTATTGCGACTTGTTCATTATTAAATGCTGGGGGTTATAAGGTCCCTGAGCAAAGTGCTGACTCTTTAGGGCTTGCTGCTAGCAACGTAGCCTTTAGTTTTGGGGCTGATGCGGCTTATTTTAACCCTGCAAATATGATGTTTTTAGACGGGCTTCACCATTTTGAAAGCACGCTTGGTTGGTTTCATATAAATTCCATCGATTTTAAAAGCGATGGTGGCAAGAGCTACAGCTCAGAGAAATTTGACTCACTAGCTGGCACATTTAGCTTTGTAACGCCAGAAATTTATGAAAACTGGAGATTTGGACTAGCCCTTGCTGTGCCCGCTGCTGTTGGCATCTCGTGGGAGGATCCAGAGACGGCATTTACTGGAAAGAGATTTAAACTACAAGTTGTCGAGCTAAACCCAACCGTGGCGTACCGCATAAATGACAAGCTTGCCGTTGCAGTAGGCGCTAGAGGCGTTTATAGCAAGGGCAAGATAGCAAGTGATTTTGGACGTTTTGGCTACAGAGAGATACAAGGTGATGGCATAAACTACGGCTACAACGTCGCTCTTACATATAGACCTATCGAGGATCTAAGCTTTGCAGTGACTTACCGCTCGAAGGTAAATTTAGAGCTTAAAGGTAGTGCTGATGCTGATTTTAACGGGCAGCTCGCACCTATAAGTTATCATGGCAAGACAAAAGTTGAGATCCCTCTACCTGCACAGCTAGTGCTTGCTACTGGATATAAATTTAGCGACTTTACCCTTTTGCTAGCTTTCGAGAGGACTTACTGGTCTAAATTTAAAGATTATGACTTTGAATATGATGATAAGACGGCTATTCATTCACACCACCCTGCTTTTAAAATGTTTATGGACGATCCAGTCGTTAAAAACGCAAGAGATACAAACACATATAGGATAGGCCTTGCTTACGACGTAAATGAGAAGCTTAGACTAATGGCTGGCTTTTCATACGATGAGGATATCACTAGCAGCGAGCATACTGGCTTAGAGCTTCCAAACACCACCTCTCAGGCATATTCGTTTGGGGCAAACTATAAATTTACGCCAAATTTAGAGCTAGGACTAGGCTATCTCTATCAGCACCGAGACAAAAAACGTGCGACAGATATAAAGACTGGCACTGGCTCAATGTCTGGCGAATTTGACGCAAGTAGCGTTCAGATAGCTGCAATGACATTTAAATACTCTTTCTAGGGCTAAAAATGCAATACTCTTATAATAATTTTTATGAAATTTTGACCAAAGTAGCAAAGCAGAGTCCAAACCAGATAGCGATCTTTGATGAAAAAGAGAAGCTAAAATACCACGAACTAAAGCAAAACGTCGATAAAGTGGCGGCTTACTTGCAGCTTTGTGGAGTAAATTTTGGCGACAAGGTGGCTATGGCGGTGGCAAATTCGAAAGAATTTATCATCTCATACCTTGCTATCACGACTATCGGTGCGGTTGCGGTGCCGATGAATACCTTTTTAAAAACAAATGAGTTTGAGTATATCTTAAATGACTGCGGTGCAAGGGTGCTTTTCGCCTCTAGCTCTCTTGCAAAGGAGCTAATAGCACTTAGCGAGCTTGAAATTTTAAGAAAGATCATCTGGATCGGTCAAACTCCAAAAAAACTTCAAAGCGCCTCAAAAGACGACTATGTAAGCGTTGATGAGGAGTATGGCGAGAGTGCCTATCTATCTTCAACTCCACAAATTTCTAAAGAGGATATGAGCAAGGGCTACGAAAATAACGGCGTTGTAAAAAATGTAAATTTCAGCGAAGCGCTAAATCACAAATACACCCTAAGCATCACAAAATACCCTAAAATAGACGATCTCATGCACATCATCTACACCTCAGGCACCACAGGCAAGCCAAAGGGTGCGATGATAAGCTATAAAAATATCTTCTCAAACGTCATCGGCGCTCATGAGCGTTTTAAGGTTAAAAAAAGCGATAGATTTATCGTATTTTTACCGATGTTTCATAGCTTTACGCTCACAGCGATGGTGCTTTTACCGATATATGCGGGCGCTTCGATGGTGCTTGTAAGATCAGTCTTTCCATTTTCAAACGTGCTAAAACAGACGCTGCTTAAAAGAGTCACTGTATTTTTGGGTATCCCAGCCATCTATACAGCCATCGGCAAGGCAAAAATTCCTTGGTATTTTAGATGGTTTAACCGCATAAGGCTATTTGTAAGTGGCGCTGCTCCGCTTGCTAAGCAAACGATCGATGATTTTAGAGTGAAATTCCCACGTGCAACGCTCGTTGAAGGATACGGCCTTAGCGAATGCTCGCCAGTCGTAGCGGCAAATTTATTTGACAAGCAAAAGCTTCTAAGCGTCGGCCCTGCGCTAAATGGCTACGAGGTTAAGATCGTAGATGATGAGATGATGGAGCTACCAGTCGGCCAGATCGGCGAGATCATCGTAAAAGGCGACTGCGTCATGCAAGGCTACTACGGCATGCCAGGTGTGACTGATGAGACCATCATAAATGGCTGGCTAAAGACAGGGGACCTTGGCAAGATCGATGAAGAGGGCTTTATCTACATCGTTGATCGCAAAAAAGACCTCATCATATCAAAGGGCATAAACATCTATCCACGCGAGATCGAAGAGGTGATCTATAAGCTTGAAGCCGTTGAAGCTGCAGCAGTCATCGGCGTAAAAGACGTGCATGCAGACGAAGAGGTCGTAGCTTTCATACAGGTAAAAGATGGCATGGATCTTGATGAAAAGACTGTTAGAGAGCATCTAAAGAAAAATTTAGCAAATTTCAAAATTCCAAAAAGCATTTATTTTGCCGAGGAGCTGCCTAGAAACGCCACTGGCAAGGTGCTAAAACGCGTGCTAAAAGAGCAGATAAAGGATAAAATTTAGTGAAGTATTTGCTTGATTTTCTAAACCAAGACCTCAAAAAAAGCAAAATTTACGAGCTTATAAAGTGCGGCGATGAAGAGGGAGAAATTTTAAAATACCTAAGCAAAGCCTATGTGCAAGGCACGGCTAGCATGAGCGTTTTTGAGCTACTTGGAGCTGTTTTTGGCACGCAAAATGACAAGCAGCTTTTATACCTTAAATTTATAAAAAATTTGCTGGGTAGCGGCTGGATAGTGCAAAACTACAGCCTCTTTAAAATGCCAGAGAACTCGCAAAAAAGCTCAAACCAAGGGCTACTCTCGCTACTTCACTCTGAAATTTCACTCTCAAGCACATTTTTAAAGATACTTGAAGATGGCAACGCTGATATAAATTTGCCAGAGCTTGCGCCTTATGAAGATCATTTGGAGTATTTAAAAGATCAGTTTTTAAAGATAGAGCTTTACTCTAAGGCTGCGATATTTGAAGGTGGCTCAAATGACGCTAAAAAGCGCATAAACGAGCAAATTTCTGAGCTTACAAAGCGCATAAACGAGCGCGTAAAACTAAGCAAGATCAGCCTAAAAATAGAGCAAATTTTTAAAGAAAACTCGCTTGATGAAAAAGAGCAGATCATATTTTTAGCCCTTTTAAAAGAGGAGTATGCGGGCGACTTTGAAAACGGCCGCGACCTAAACACGCTAGTTGGGCTAATAAGCAAAGATGAGCTTGAACGCATCAAAAATCGCACTCTTTTAGAGGACGGCTCAAGGCTCATAGAAGGCGCTCTAATCGACTACGACGAGGTTTTAAACGCTTATGGCAATGTAAGCAAAAGCTTTTTTATAAACGAAGAAATTTTGCAAAGCATAATGCACCCAAAAAATGACAAAAACAGCAAGAAAATCAAGATCGAAAACCTAGTAAAAGAGCAAGAAATTTTTGAGCTAATAGAGCCAGTAACGAGCCTAGAAGACGTCGTGCTAAACGAAAAGACAAAGCAGCTTTTAAGCACGATACTAAAGCAAGTCGATAAAAAAGTGCTCGCTAGACTAAGTAGCTGGGGCATAAAAACTAGAAAAAATATAGACGCTAAGATCATCTTTTACGGCGAGCCTGGCACTGGTAAAACCATGAGCGCCGTTGGGCTTGCCAAGAGCCTAAAGAAGCAAATTCTAAGCTTTGACTGCTCAAAAATTTTAAGCAAATATGTCGGCGAGAGCGAGCAAAATGTAAGGAAAATTTTTGATACTTACAAAGAAATTTGCAAAAAAAGTGGCAACGAGCCAGTGCTCTTGCTAAACGAAGCCGATCAGTTTTTAAGCACGAGAGTGGAGAGCTCTAGCGGGGCTGAAAAGATGCACAATCAAATGCAAAATATCTTTTTAGAGCAGATCGAGCGCTTTGAGGGCGTGCTGATCGCAACGACAAATTTCTTACAAAGCTTTGACGTGGCGTTTTCTAGAAGGTTTGACTACAAGATCGAGTTTAAAAAGCCTGATTTTAACGGCAGGCTTACCATTTGGCGTAAAATTTTGCCTGAAAATGCGAGCTTTGAAGATGGCTTTAGCGTGGAAAGGCTGGCTGAGTTTAACCTAAGTGGCGCTCAGATCGTCCTTGCGCTAAAAAACACTGCTTTAAAAGTGGCGATAAAAGATGATGGGATTTTTACCTTTGAGGACTTTAAAACCACGATAGAGCGCGAGCTAAACTCAAGCTTTGGCGAGGATAAAAAGATGGGATTTGGCTCTTAAGCCTTATCTTATTTTATAAATTTGACTTTGCACTACAAAAATCACTGACGTTTATAAGAAATTTGCTTCACTCAATAAAATTTAGACGAGTTTTATCACTAAAACATGAAAAACGCGAGTTAAATTTAAGCTTTGGCGATGAAAAATGCAGATAAGTGCCGAGAGTGTTAAATTTTATTTTTATACGGAGCATGCCCATAAAAGTAACATGGAAAGTGAGCTAAATTTGAGCTTTGACAAGAAAAAGGATAGGCTTGCTCTTGGGTTTTTTAAAGCTATCTTACAAGGTTTGCGCTGCAACAAAGACCAAAGGCGGATATCAAATTTGTTTTTATAGTCAAATTTACACGAAGCCTACCACTAAAGTTATAGAAAACGCAAATAAATTTGATCTTTGGCGTAATTCTCTTATGCTTTTTTAAATATACGCTTTGCATCACAAGACAAAGTCTAAAATATCGGTACTTGTCAAACTAAATGTGGAATTTTTTACAACTAGTTTTTCGTAAAAAACTACGACAGGATGATGTCACTCATAGGCTCTTTGTATAAATTTAACTAGCTCGTTTGCTTTCAATTTTAAAATTTATCTGCTCTGTAACTCCCGTTTAGGCAGATAAATTTTTACATAAGATGTTTCTTCACTTTTTCATTAAAGTAGATGACTGCAGGACAAAGTATGAAATTAAATTTGAGCGAAAAATCACAGCACGGCAGATACTCACTTATAGAAATTTTAACTATTCGTCTGCTATAAATTTATTACCGCAACCTTTGCTAATGGGTAGCTTTTATCCAAAAAACCGCAAAATTTTGAAATTTATCCACTCCCCATTAAACACCAAGCGCACAAAGTGCATATCTCTAGTTGCGTATGTTTTTGCATTAAATTTTGTTTTTATCTATGCAAATTTGCAAAGGCCACAAGCATGATAAATGCACTCACAACCGACTAATATAAATTTGTCTTACCGCTTCAAATTTACTATTGCATTTTTTATCAAAAAGCCAAAAATTTTAAATTTATCTTCCGTTTGAAGCGTGGGCGTGAGTGCTTTTTTATAACGCTTTATCATTTCTCCTAATACAAAAGTCGCTTACTCCACGAAATTTAGCCAAAAAACCCAGTAAATTTCAAATTTGCTTCCGCGACATTTGCAACATCACTTTTTCGCACCAAAAAATGCAAAATTTACCGATCTTTTTAATAATAAATTTAAAAGGCTATGAAATTTTAGTAGTCAAATTTATATAGAAATTTACTGATTGATCTTATCAAGCAGCTCTTCGACCTCTTCAAGCGCAAAGGCCTCTTCCGAGCTTTGTTTTAAGAAGCTCTCCATAAATTCTTTCTTTGAGATAGCAAGGTCAAGCTCCTTGTCGCTGCCCTTTTGATATGCGCCGATGCGAAGCAGGACCTCATTTTCTTTTAAAAGCGAGTAAAGGCGCTTAAATTTCATCGCATTTAGCTTGTGCTCTTTGCCGATGACGTCGCCCATGACACGCGAGGCCGAGTTTTGGATATTGATAGGTGGGTAGATGCCAAAGTCCGTTAGCTCGCGGCTTAGCACGATGTGGCCGTCTAGGATAGAGCGGCTTTGGTCAGCTATCGGGTCGCTCATATCATCGCCCTCGACTAGCACGGTGAAAAACGCTGTGATACTGCCCTTGCCCTCCTCTTTGCCGGCGCGCTCCATTAGCTGTGGCAAGAGTGTGAGCGAGCTTGGCGGATAGCCCTTTGAGGTCGGTGGCTCGCCAAGCGCAAGGCCAATCTCACGCTGCGCCATCGCAAAACGTGTGACGCTATCCATGATGAAAAGCACGTCGTTGCCCTGCTGTTTGAAGTACTCAGCCACGCTCATCGCACAAAATGCGCCGTACTTTCGCATGAGTGAGCTGTCATCACTGGTCGCTACGATGATGACCGTGCCCTCCAGGTCGCCACCTAGGTTTTTTTCGATAAATTCTGGCACCTCACGGCCACGCTCGCCTATTAGTGCGACTACTTTTATGGGCGCAAGAGTGTTTTTTACGATCATCCCCATAAGGGTTGATTTGCCTACGCCTGAACCTGCAAAAATCCCCAGCTTTTGCCCCTTGCCGCAAGTAAGTAGCCCATCTATCGTCTTTATGCCAACACTAAAAGGCTCGTTTATAAGCCCCCTTTTCATCGCATCTATCGGCGCTCTCATGATCGGCATATATTCAGTCGTATCAATCGCCCCTTTGCCGTCAATTGGCTTCATAAATGGATCGACCACGCGACCTAGTAAATTTGGCCCCACCGGTATGCTCATGCCCTGATCGCTCTCATAGACAAAGTCGCCTATCCTAAAGCCCTCGACAAAGCCAAATGGGCTGATATAAGCGCCATCTGTCTTTATCTGCGTGACCATGCCAAGTCCGTTTTTGCTCTTGTCTTTTGCCACTATGCGCACGATGTCGCCGATACTTGGACGAAGTCCAGTGATCTCTATCGTAGTAGCTGTGATCTTTGTGATGACGCCGAAGGTATTTGAGAGCTTCACGCCCTCTTTAAGCCTTGAATTTATACGCTCTAAGCTCAAAAATGCGTTTCCCTAGGCGAATTTATCAGCGAAAAAAACTCCCTTCTTGTGTCTGCATTTTTGATAAAGCAGCCTCTAAGCGCCGAGGTCGTGGTAGTTGAGTTTATCTTCTCCACGCCCCTCATCTCAACGCACATATGCCTAGCCTCGACGACTACTCCAACGCCTTTTGGAGCGATCACGTCCTCAAGCGCCTTTGCGATCTGCTCGGTCATCTGCTCTTGAATTTGCAAGCGTCTGGCATAGATATTTACCATGCGTGGAATTTTACTAAGGCCAACAACCTTGCCGTTTGGAATGTATGCGACATGCACACGGCCAATTATTGGCAGCAAATGGTGCTCACAAAGGCTGTAAAACTCGATGTTTCGCATTAAAACCATTTCGTTATTTGAGCTAGTAAATAGCGCGTCACCAAGCACCTCTTTTGGGTCTTGATCATATCCGCTAGTTAGAAATTTAAAAGCTTTATAAACGCGTTCTGGGGTTTTAATAAGCCCCTCTCTGTTTGGATCTTCGCCGATAATAGTTAGCATATTTTTAACTGAATTTTCAAAACTCTCTTGCATAAATTTTCTCCATAATTTTATCGCCAAATTCTACGTTAAAACGCCTTTTATATCTATAAAAATTTACAAATTTACAATGAAATAAGGAAAATTCTGCTATATTTTGGGCTAAAAATTTGTATTCATAAAGGAATTCGATGGAAATCAAAATCAAAGCTCTAGATAGCGTAAATACCCTAGCAAGCACAACTGTAAGTGCAGATGCTATAAAGTCTAGCGTAGAAAAACTAGCAAAAAAAGCGGCAAAAACTATGAAAGTAGATGGTTTTAGACAAGGCCATGTGCCAGTCGCTGTTGTGCTAAAACGCTACGAAAAAGAGCTAACAAACGACGCTGAGCAAGATGTCTTAAGAGATGTAGTCGAAGAGGCTATCAAACAAGCAGGCAAGAAAAATGACGACCTTATCGGCGAGCCTATCGTTTCAAAATTTGACAAAAAAGATGACAAGATCGACGTTGAGCTAACAGTTTCATTTAAGCCAAGTGTCGATGTGAGCGGTTATGAGAGCTTGATACCTGAGTTTTCAAACCCACGCGTTTTGAAAAAAGATATCGATGAGAAGAAAACTGAGCTTCTAAAAATGATAGCTCCGCTTGAAAAAGTAGATAGCAAAAGAGGCCTAAAAGTGGGCGATTTTGCTAAATTTGACTTTGAGGGCTTTGTTGATGGTGTTGCATTTGAAGGTGGCAAGGCTGAAAACTACGTGCTTGAGATCGGCTCAAATCAATTCATCCCAGGCTTTGAAGATGGCATGGTAGGCATAAAAGCTGGCGGAGAAAAAGATATAAACGTTAAATTCCCAGAAAACTACGGCGCTGCACATTTAGCTGGCAAAGACGCTGTTTTTAAAGTCAAACTTCACGAAATTCAAGAGAGAAAGATCCCTGAGAAGCTAGACGAAGAGATGCTAAAAACTATCCTTCCAAACGAAGAAAAACCAACTGAAGAGCTACTTGAAGAGCGCATAAAAGAGCAAATTCGCCAAGAGAAAATTTATAAACTTATAAACGAAGAGCTAAAACCAAAATTTGCTGAAGCTGCGGTTGAGAAATTTAAATTTGATGTGCCAAAAAATATCGTCGAGCAAGAGATCGATATGCAGTTTAGAAACGCATGGAGCTCATTTACTCCAGACGATATGAAGAAATTTAGAGAAGACAAAGATGCTCTAGCTAAAAAACGTGACGAGTATAGAAAAGATGCTGAAAATAGCGTTCGCCTAACTTTCATCATCGATGAGTTAGCTCGCGTAAGAGGCGTGAAAGTGAGCGATCAAGAGGTCGTTCAAGCGATCTATTTTGAGGCATATAGAAGCGGTCAAGATCCAAAAGCACACCTTGAGATGTACCGCAACCAAGGCATGCTACCAGCCATAAAGATGTCGATGATCGAAGAGAAGCTATTTAGCGAGCTTTTTAACAAAGAAAAAGACGAGAAAAAAGCAAGCAAAAAAGAGAAGGCTGAGTAATGAGCTATTACGTTCCTGTCGTAGTTGAAAGAACTAGTAGAGGTGAGCGAAGCTATGATATATACTCCCGTCTTTTAAAAGACAGGATCGTTATGCTAAGTGGCGAGATAGAGGACGGCATGGCTGCTTCTATCGTCGCTCAGCTGCTATTTTTAGAGGCTGAAGACCCAGACAAAGACATCTACCTTTACATAAACTCACCAGGCGGCGTGATAACAAGTGGCTTTAGCATCTATGACACGATGAACTACATAAAGCCAGATGTTTGCACTATCTGCATCGGTCAGGCCGCTAGTATGGGTGCATTTTTACTAAGCTGTGGCGCACCTGGCAAGAGATATGCGCTGCCAAATTCTCGCATCATGATACACCAACCACTCGGCGGTGCTAGAGGACAAGCGACTGATATCGAGATACAAGCTCGCGAAATTTTACGTTTGAAAGAAATTTTAAATGGAATTTTGGCAAAAAATACAGGTCAAAAACTAAGCAAGATCGTAAAAGATACTGAGCGCGACTTCTTTATGAGCTCAGCTGAAGCTAAAGAGTACGGACTTGTCGATAAAATTTTGGAGAAAAGTTTTAAATAAGGCCCAAAGTGATAAAGATAGATAACGCACCAGATCCAAAAAGAAAAGCAGCTGAAGCAAAGCCAGCTGTCAAAAAAGAAAAGGTAAATATCTATAAATTTTCAGAGGACGTTTTGCACGAACTAAGTGACGACAACGTCCCTTCTACGCCGACAAACTACTCTATCTACTTTGAAAAGATGCTTGATGGGCAGTCAGATGAGTTTAGAAAAGAGATCGGCGATATCATCGTGGCAAATTCTGAAAGCTCAGTACCGACAAATGGCAACATCTCTATCGAAAAAGAGGTAAAACAAGGCTTTATCCAGATAAAGAGCATGCTTCAAGCAGTCGTGCTCATCTATAAAAATTTAGGCGTTATGAGAAGCCTAGTACAAAAGCGTATGGATGGGCTTAAAAACAACACAAATGTCCTTGCGCTGCAAAATGTCTTAAGCGCCTTTAACCAAGATCTTATCAAGCTAAACGATCTCATGGACAAGCATCTTGACGTCATCAAGATGAGCTACGAAGAGGTCGGCAAGATGTTTAAGGCGATCGAAGAGCAGTCGATCTACGACACAACATACGAGGTCTATAACAAGAAATTTCTAGTAGCGACCATAAGCAGCGAGATCGAGTCTGTTAAGCGCTACGGCTATAATGCTTCATTTTTGCTAGTCAAGATAAAAGATAAATTTGCAAACCGAGTTAAAAATTTAAAAGAGCGAAACAATATGTTTAAAAGCATGTCGCAGCTTCTTTTAAGGACATCACGTAGGAGCGATATAGTCGCACACTACGGCGATGGCTGCTTTGCTATGGTGATGAAATACACCGACGAAAACGGCACAAAGCAAGCGTGCGCTAGAATTTTAAACATGCTATCATCTATGCCTTGGAAGATCGACAACGAAGAGTGCAAACTAGATGTGCAGATCGTCTCAAGCATGATCTCAAAGACGAAAAGCACCGAAGAGCTGCTCTCTCACGCGCTTGACAAGCTAGAGACCAACCAAGACCTAAACGAGCCACTATTTTTAGACGAGAAAGCGGAGAGCTAGTTTGATCCTAGAAGTTTTATCCTATCCAAATAAAAAACTTTATGAAATTTCAAAAGAGGTTGAGGTTTTCGATGAGAAGCTTCACAAACTTCTTGATGATATGTATGAGACGATGATCGCAAAAGAAGGCATCGGTCTTGCAGCCATACAAATAGGCGTTGCAAAGAGAATTTTCATCATAAATTTAGCCAACGAAGAGGGTGTGCAAGATAAAGAAAATTTAATCGAGATCATAAACCCAAAATTTGAGCTACGTGAGGGCGAGTGCGTCTATCAAGAGGGCTGCCTTAGCGTGCCTGGCTACTACGAGGACGTTAAACGAAGTGAGGTAGTTAGCATCAAATTTCAAGACCGCTTTGGCAAAGAGCAGACCTTAAAGACTGATGGGCTACTAGCGATCGCTATCCAGCATGAAAATGACCACCTAGACGGACATCTTTTTATAGAAAAAATAGGCTTTAACAAACGCAAAAAATTCGACAAGGAATACAAAAAGCAGAAAAAAGAAAAGACATCATGAAGTCCCTAAAATGTGCTACTTACGGCGACGGACTAAAGATCATTGATGTTGAGTCGATCTTTTCTCGTGGGCTTCCTGGCTTTAGCATCGTGGGTCTTGCAAGCACCAGTATCAAAGAGAGCACAGAGCGTGTAAAGGCAGCACTTTTGGCGCTTGACTTTGCCTTTCCAGCGCAAAAAATAACTATAAATTTATCCCCCTCAGACCTGCCAAAAAGCGGCTCGCATTTTGATCTAAGTATCGCCCTTTTAATCGCTCTTCAAAAGGCAAAAAGCTTGGAGAAAATTTTTGTTTTTGGCGAGCTTGGACTTGACGGCAGTGTAAAAAGCACGGCAAATTTGTTTTCAATCCTGCTTTTTTTAAGCACACAGGTGCAAAAGGCAAAAATTTTAGTGCCTAGTGAGATAGCTGCAAAAGCTTCGATGATACCAAATTTAGAGGTTTATGGCGTTAGCACACTAGAAGAGGCGATAAAGTTTTTTAGTGACGAAGAATTTGCTAAAAGCACGCATTTTAGCGCCACACACGAGCTATTTTCAAATGTGATAGAAATTTCTGGCAAAAGATACGTTCCAAATTTAAACTTCGAGCTTGATTTTAAGGACGTTTTGGGTCAAGAAAGAGCCAAAAGAGCCTGCGTCATCGCAGCCGTTGGCATGCACAATATCTTATTTGAGGGCAGCCCAGGCAGCGGCAAGAGCATGTGTGCAAAACGCCTCGTCTATATCATGGCGCCACAAAGCCTAGAAGAGGTGCTAAAGTCCGCAGCCTACCGCTCGCTAAACCTGCAAGATAGCGAATTTACAAGCACTAGAGCCTTTCGCTCGCCGCACCACACCTCGACTAAAAGCTCGATCTTTGGCGGAGGTTCAAACGTAGCAAAGATCGGCGAGATCGCACTTGCAAATGGCGGAGTGCTATTTTTTGACGAGTTCCCACACTTTGCTAAACAGGTAATAGAAAGCCTCAGAGAGCCGCTTGAGGACAATCAAATCCACATCGCAAGGGTAAATTCAAAAGTGACTTATGAGACTAAATTCATCTTCGTAGCCGCTCAAAATCCCTGCCCTTGTGGAAATTTATTCTCCCGCAATCTAAACTGCAAATGCAGCGAAAATGAGATCAAAAACTACAAAGCCAGAATTTCAGCCCCAGTGCTTGACCGCATAGACTTAAAAGTCGCGATGGACGAGAGCTCTCCAAATGATAGGGCAAGTTTAAGCTCACAGCAGATGAGCGAGATGGTCTTAAAAGCCTTTATCTTTCAAAAAAGAAGGGGTCAAGACGAGCTAAATGGCAAGCTTAGTGACGCGCAGGTGGCTAAATTTTGCACGTTAAACGCCGATGCAAGTGAAATTTTACAAAAGGCCGCCACAAAGTACAACCTCTCTCAAAGGGGCATAAAAAGGACGCTTAGAGTGGCTAGAAGCATCGCTGATCTTAATGAGAGCGAGCAAATTTTAAAGCCCCATATCCTAGAGGCGCTTAGTTTTAGGGCATAAAATGAAAAATTTATATTTAGATACGAGAGTTTTGGACGAGCGAGCAGGCGAGAAATTTGGCCTTAGCGAAGAGCTTTTAATGGAAAATGCAGCCACAGCCATAGCAAATTTTATCCGTAAGAAATTTAAAAAAGGCAAGAGGGTGCTTGGCGTTTGCGGCGCGGGAAACAACGGCGCTGACGTGCTTTGCGCTTTAAGGACGCTAGAGGGCGAGTTTGAGTGCGAATTTATCCTAGCCAGCCAAAGCTTAAAGCCACTAGCCGCCAAACAGCTCGAGCGAGCTAAATTTGCTGGTGTGCGTGAGAGCAGAGAGGTAGAAAATAGCTTAAATAGCGCAAAATGCCTCATAGACGGGCTTTTTGGCTCAGGGCTAAATAGAGCTTTGGATCAAAATTTAACTAATCTCATCTCAAAGATAAACGCTAGCCCTGCTTACATCATCGCTTGCGACGTGCCAAGTGGGCTAAGTAGCGAGGGCAAGGTGCTTGGCGCTTGCGTAAAAGCAGACGCCACTATCACGATGGGAGCTAGAAAGCTAGCTCTTTATAGCGACGTGGCAAAAGACTACGTTGGCAAGATAAAGGTCGCCACTCTTGGCGTAAGCTCGCAAAACTACGAGTGTGAGAGCGACTATCACTTGCTTGAAAAATGCGATCTTATGCTTCCAAATAGAAAAAATCAGTGCGTAAATAAGGGCGACTTTGGCCATGCATTTATCATATCTGGCGAGCACGTGGGAGCTAGCAAGCTTTGCGCAAAGGCGGCATTTGCCTTTGGGGCTGGGCTAGTTAGCGTGATAGGCGAGCAAGGTTTAAATTTACCAACGCATATCATGCAAGCTAGCAAGATAAGTGAGAAAATGAACGCTGGAGCCCTTGGCATGGGGCTTGGCAAAAAGGGCGTAGAAGAGCTTGAGGTGCAAAATTTAAAAGGCAAAAAGCTTGTCCTTGACGCTGATATCTTTTACAGCCAAAAAGTGCTTGATCTACTAAGCGAGAACTGCGTCTTGACACCTCATCCAAAGGAGTTTTGCTCGCTTTTAAAAATTTGCAAAATATCCGATATAGATGTGCAAACCTTGCAAGAAAACAGATACGCTTACGCTAAGGCTTGGAGCGAGAAATTTAATGCCGTTCTTGTGCTAAAAGGGGCAAACACTATAATCGCTAAAGAGGGGCAAATTTACGTCATGCCTTATGGCAAAAACGCGCTTGCAAAAGGCGGAAGCGGCGACGTGCTAAGCGGTCTTGTGCTAGCACTTTTGGCTCAAGGCTATGAGCCTCTTGGTGCTGCTATCTCAGCCACTTTAGCTCACGCGCTTAGTCTTAAAAATTTTAGCAAAAACAGCTACGCGCTTGAGCCAACAGACATCATCAAAGGAGTAAAATGCTTACAAAAAAGATAGCCGTGCTTTTTAGCGGCAGTGGCTCAAATTTAGAAGCGATACTTAAAAAAGTTCATAATCAAATTTTTAACGGTGTAAAGATCGAAGTTTGCCTTTGTATCTGTAATAAGCCAGGTGCATTTGGCATCGAGCGAGCTAAGAAATTTGGGCTTGAAACGACGATAATAGAGAGCGCTAAGTTTAAAAATCGTGAGGAATTTGACGCTGTTTTGGTGGAGCAAATTTTAAAAAGTGGGGCTGATCTAACGGTGCTTGCTGGCTTTATGCGGATACTAACGCCAGTTTTTACGGCGCAGGTCAAAGCCATAAACCTTCACCCATCTATCCTACCGCTTTTTAAGGGCGCGCATGCGATAAAGGAGAGCTTTGAGAGCGATATGATGATAGGCGGTGTGAGCGTGCACTACGTGAGTGAGGAGCTTGACGGGGGCAAACTGATCGCGCAAAGGGCGTTTGAGCGAGAGGACGGCATGAGTTTAGATGAGTGGGAGGCTAAAATTCACGCCATAGAGCATGAAATTTTGCCCCAAAGCATAATAAAAATTTTAACAAAGGAAACAACGAATGTTTGAATGGATAAGTTCGCCAGAGGCGTGGATATCGCTACTTACGCTAACTGGCTTGGAGATAGTTTTAGGCATAGATAACATCATATTTATCGCTATTTTAGTAGGCAAA
>CAUQCU010000029.1:0-17542 GCA_963516555.1 Campylobacter concisus
AGCCCATAGCTACGATGACGCGTGTAGCCTCAGGGTCGCCGTAGTAGTTAAATGGCTTGTAGTCACGACCAGTGATCTTTGAAATTTCAGCTAGATACTCTGCCACGATATCTGGCACTGCGTTATAAAAGCGGTTACTTAGCTCTCTTGTTTGAAAGTAGATATCGTCGTTTTGCGCTGTACCTCTTGTTTTTGGGCTCTCTGGATTTAGCGCTTCGTCTCTAAATTTCTGTAGCGCCTCTCTGTCAAGAAGTCTATCAAAGTGCGCGTAGTCCATCACTTCTACTTTTTGAATTTCATGGCTCGTTCTAAAGCCATCAAAGAAGTGTAAAAATGGCACTCTACCTTTTATCGCTGCTAAATGCGCCACGCCAGCGATATCCATCACCTCTTGCACTGAGCCGCTTGCTAGCATAGCAAAGCCGGTTTGGCGACAGGCATA
This sequence comes from Campylobacter concisus, assembly GCA_963516555.1. Classification (GTDB taxonomy): domain Bacteria; phylum Campylobacterota; class Campylobacteria; order Campylobacterales; family Campylobacteraceae; genus Campylobacter_A; species Campylobacter_A concisus_BA. The sequence goes on from CAUQCU010000029.1 coordinate 443, forward strand.
GATGTCTTGGTGGTCGCCAAATATTGAAAGAGCTTGCGCTGCTAGAGAGCGAGCTGAGACGTGTATGACGCCAGGGAGGAGCTGGCCTGCTATTTTATACATATTTGGGATTTTTAAAAGTAGGCCTTGAGAAGCTGTGTAGGTCGTAGTTAGCGCGCCGACTTGTAGTGAGCCATGTACCGTGCCAGCTGCGCCGCCTTCGCTTTGCATTTCGACCACTTTTACTGGCATACCAAATAAATTTTTCTTGCCCTGAGCTGCCCAAAGGTCAGTGTAGTCAGCCATAGGCGAGCTAGGAGTGATAGGGTAAATTCCAGCTACTTCGGTAAATGCGTATGACGCGTAAGCTGCGGCCTCGTTTCCGTCCATAGTTTTCATTATTTTTGACATATTTCCGCCTTAAAATTATCTTAAAAATGGCTTTATTATAAGGAAATAATCCAAAATTTGTCATTAATCTCTATCATTAAAAAATTAAAATTTATAAATAACTAAGATGTAAGTCAAATTTTAATATTGTAGGGGCAAAGTAAAAAGGATGAAATTTTGATAAATGTCCATAAAATAGCCTATCTAAGGGTTATCGCGTTAGCTTTTGCAGCTTTTATATTTAATACAACTGAGTTCGTGCCAGTGCCACTTTTAAGCGACATAGCAAAGGATTTTAGCATGAGTACGGCTGACACTGGGCTCATCATCACGATATATGCTTGGAGCGTGACGATACTCTCGCTACCATTTATGCTTCTAACTGCAAATTTAGAGCGAAGGTCGCTACTTTTAAAGGTTTTTATCATCTTTGTCGCCTCTCACGCACTTTGTGCGGTTGCATGGAATTTCACGGTTTTAGTCATAGCTCGCGTGCTAATAGCCATCTCACACGCCATATTTTGGTCGATCACCGCCTCACTTGCTGTTAGGGTGGCACCTATCAATAAAAGCTCGCAAGCTCTGGGACTGCTGGCTCTTGGCACATCTATGGCGATGATACTTGGCTTGCCACTTGGCAGGATTTTAGGCGACGCCTTTGGCTGGCGTGTCACATTTGGGCTCATAGGGATCTTTGCTGTGGGCGTTGGTGCTTGGCTATATAAAATTTTGCCACTTTTGCCTAGCAAAAACTCAGGCTCACTAAAAAGCTTGCCGGAGCTTGCAAGAAATGGCTTTTTGATGGTGATATTTTTGCTAACTGCTATCGTTATCAGCGCGCATTTTAGCACTTATAGCTACATCGAGCCATTTGCCAAAGATATTAGTGGCTTTGATGGTAAATTTATCACCATATTTTTGCTTTTGTTTGGCGTCGCTGGTATCGTAGCAAGCGTGCTTTTCTCTAAATTTTATAAGCTCATACCAAATGCCTTTACAGCTATCTCAATAGCGATCATTTTAGCCTGCTTGATTGCGCTAAATTTGATCGCTACAAATGAGAGCTTGATGCTTGCGCTTGCCTTTATCTGGGGGCTTGGCATAGCTGGGATAAATATGAGCTTTCAGATCAAGGTGCTAAGCTTAGCCTCAAATGCCACGGACGCTGCGATGGCGATATATTCAGCTATTTATAATATCGGCATAGGAGCTGGCGCGCTAATAGGCCATCAAACGATAGTTCATCTTGGCGAGCAAAATATCGGCAACGTTGGCAGCCTTTTTGCAGTGGCTGGGCTTGTCATTTTTTTCGTTGCGGCAATTAAATTTAAAAAGGCTAATTAAATTTAGCCTTTTTAAAAAACCAAAAACGTTACAAATTTCTACAAATAAGTGATAATAAATATCATAACTAAGAATAATTTTAGCTAAACTTTTTTATAATCGTTATCAGAAAACGAATAAATTTTAGGAGCTTGTTATGTCAGTTTTAGTTATCGGAGCAGATGAGATCACGCCTATTAAGGCTGTTTTGCATGATTTGGGAGCTGAAAAGATAGAGCACTGGGACGCTAGAAATGAAAACCGCGTAAATCGCAAGCCGATCCCACAAGATACTGAGTGCGTGGTGATGCTAACTAGCTTTTTAAATCACAACACGATGAAGACCATTAAAACTCAAGCAAAAAAGAGAAATATCCCTATCGTTTGTGCGAAAAGAAGCGTTAGTTGCGTATTTTGCGAGTATTGTAAGGTCTTTGGCCTAGATAAGGAATTTGGATGCAAAGAATAATCGATGAAGTTCGGGTTTTTATCAGATATTGGCGAAATAACTCCAAGTATTTTTGCAAAGCTTGACAAGTTTTCGCGTGCAAAAATTTTCATCGCACTTTATAATGTTGGCGTAGAAAGCGAGCTAAAGATCCCGCTTTCTTACGCTAAATTTCTAAATTTCAAAGATATTTTTGAGGCTAGGATAAATTTCTTGCTGCGTGAGAAATTTTTAAATTTCAAACCAGTTGATAGCTTTTGCATGCCTTCAAACATCATCATAAATGCTTATTTGAAAAATGACTTTAAAGCGTTGAAATTTGTAGCAAAAGAGCCAAAAATGGCAGCTGCAAAGATGATAAAGATGCTTTATAAAAGCGGGAAATTTGAGTTTTTCATTGACGCAGCGCAGATGTTTTGCCAGTTTGTTTATGATAAAATACGCCTCCGCCATCAGGACAAAGAGGTCGTGCTAAATGGCGGCGTCATCTCAGTCAAAAAAGATGGCAAAAATTTACTCAGCGTCATGCCAAGCTTTAAAAGGGTGAGCTTTGATGATATGAGAAATTTAAACGAGGACATCGATGCAGCCGTTTGCGCGCTTGGTAGTGAGTGCGAGATGGTTTATATCGTCTGCCCTAGAAATGAGGAATTTAGGCGGCACGTTGAGGTTAGACACTGCTTTGCAAGAGGGTGCATAAAGCTCGTGCCTTATACGATTATTAGTAAAATTTTTTAAAAAGGATAAAAATGATAGGTATAGTTTATGGAAGTAGCATGGGAAATACCGAAGATGCAGCAAAGCTTATAAGCGAGGGTTTGGGGCTTGAAAACGAGCTTTTAAACGTCTCTGACGTGGATGCAGCGAAGCTAAATGGCTTTGATAAGCTCATTCTTGGCACATCGACCTGGGGCAGTGGCGACCTGCAAGACGACTGGGACGCATTTGACTTTAAAGCGTTAAATTTAAGTGGCAAAACGGTCGCTGTTTTTGGCATGGGCGATAGCGAGAGCTACTCAGATGAGTACTGTAACGGCATGGCAAAGCTTTACGATGAGGTCGTAAAAGCAGGCGCAAAGATAGTGGGCGAGGTTAGCACTGATGGATATACATTTGATGGCTCTGATGCCGTAAGAGGCGGTAAATTTGTAGGTCTAGCGCTTGATGCTGATAACCAAAGTGACAAGACAGAGGGTAGAATTTCAGCTTGGATCGAGCAGATAAAACCATATTTTGCGTAATAAATTTAGCTAGATCTTCTAGCTAAATTTATATATCCATAGCCGAGATAAAGCTTTTTATCCTCTCATTTTGGCTATTAAAAAACTCATCTACTAAGCCATCAAACGCGATCACGCCTTTATCTAAAAACAAAATTCTATCAGCTATCTTTCTAGCAAAATTCATATTATGAGTGACGATGATCATAGACTTTTTCTCTTTTGCAAGAGATAAGATGACCTTTAAAACTTCAGCCTCAAGCTCTGGATCTAGCGCACTTGTAGGCTCGTCAAGCAGTAAAAAGTATGGATTTACAGCTAGTGCTCTAGCGATGGCTACACGCTGTGCTTGTCCGCCTGAGAGCCTGTTTGGATAGGTATCTTCTTTGTGGCTAAGCCCTACTTTGGCTAAAAGCTCTTTTGCCTCTTTTATCGCCTCGTTTTTATCCTTTTTTTGAACGTAGATCGGAGCTTCGGTGACATTTTGAAGCGCTGTTAGGTGCGGGAAGAGGTTGAAGCTTTGAAAGACCATGCCTGTTTTTTTGCGAATTTCTAAAAGCTCTTTTGAGCTAAGCTTCTCTTTAAAATTTACACTCCTACCATCTACCTCTAAAGTGCCACTTTGTGGGATCTCAAGTAAATTTATGCATCTAAGAAGCGTTGATTTGCCACAACCAGATGAGCCAACTATCACGGTTGTTTGCCCCTCTTTAAAGCTTGTATTTATGTTATCTAGCACTAAATGATCGCCGTAAGATTTGCTTATATTTTTAAAATTTATAGCCATTAGACATACCTTGAGACAGCTTTTTCAAGCCTTGATTGAAGATAGGTTAAAAGTGTGCAAACCACTAGATAGATGAGTGCTGCTAGGATGTAGAGGATGAGTGGCTCAAAGGTTCTTGCTGCGATCCTTTGAGCGACCATAAACATATCTACCATCGTTATAGAAGCTGCTAGTGAAGTGTCTTTAACAAGGCCTATAAATGTGTTTGAAAGCGGAGGGAGTGAGATCCTCACTGCTTGAGGTGCAATGATACGCTTTAAAATTTGATAGTGCGTCATGCCAAGCGATGTGGCCGCCTCCCACTGACCTTTTGGCACAGAAAGTATGGCAGCCCTTACAGACTCAGACGCATAAGCGCCCACGTTTAGGCTAAATGCGATAGTAGCAGCACTCCAAGTATCAAGCGTGACACCGATGCTAGGAAGCCCGTAAAATACGATGAAAAGCTGCACAAGAAGCGGTGTGCCGCGAAATATCCAAACGTAGGTGGCAAATATAAATTTTAAAATTTTTATATTTGAAAGCCTCGCTACTGCTGTGATAATTGCGATGACAAGCCCTAACGAAAACGAGAGCAAAGTAAGTGGGATCGTCACTTTTAAAAGTGCGATGATCATCGGTAGCGTCGAGCTTGAAACAAGCTCGATCACTCTATCTAAATTTTCCATTTTTGCCTTAGCTATTCCTTATTTTTGAAGATATAAAAAAACATACATAAAATTATTATGAAAAATATAATTGGTAGATATATGTTGAAAGCTTCTAGGTTACTCTCTGAACCAAATAGTGGCAATATGCCTTTTGCTTTTTGTAAGAACTCAACACTTAATAAATTTAGATAATCATTCCAAACACTTAGAAGCGCAATGAATTGAAATAAAGTTATAAATAAGAGTATTTTATTTTGTCTTTGCTCCATTTTGGAGCTTTTCTTGGTGTAAATTCTTGCTAAATAATCTTTAAAATAGACAACATATTCGTTTGAAGTTTTGATCATATTTTCTATATTCCATTTTTCTTCTATTGCGTGGTAAATTTTACTATCGGCCTCAATAGAAAGTTTAAATTTTTGATTAAAAATATTTAGATTTTCTATTTTATTTATTATCGCATCGATTTTATCGCTGTATTCTGATATTTTTGATATAGAGTTATCTTTTAAAATATTGTCATTGTAAAACTCGAGTATTAAATTTATCTGTTTAGATAAATAAAACCAAAGGTATTGCATTTGAAATTGTATTGGTATGTATCTGTATTTATCTTTTTGATTTTGTAATATTATCGTATGAAAGCGACCATTGAAAAAGTATAAATTATCGTGTTTTGAATTTACTGATTTTATTTTTATAGGAGAACTATAGTTTTGATTTCTTTCGGCTAATGAATTTAAATTTAGTAAATAATTTGAGTATTTTTCAAATTCTTTATCATTTAAGTTTTCTAAGATAGCTACATTTGTTATATTGCCGCTATTATTTAGTATTTTAAGGCTATCTGTACTATCTTTTAAGTTAAAATTTACAGCTATAAAATTCATTGCCTCTTTGATTAAGCTATCTTGTAAATTAAAAATAATAGACGGTAGATACGAACTATCGGTTTCTTTAACAAAGATATTGCGAATACAATTATAAAAATCTAATTTGTCTTGTTCATGTCTAGTGACATTTTCTATATTATTTAGCGGCAAAACAAAGTCAAGCTCATACACTATACAAAATTGAAATAGCCTATAGTCAAACATTAAGTATGCTTGCAAGTCATTTTCATCTATAAAATCAGATATATTAAATTTGTCGTTGATATTAAAATGATCACTTTTCAGTTCTGCTTGTAAATCTTTAGAATTTATAAGTTGGTTATCTAAAATTATAAATGAACTATATAGATTAAAAAGCTCATCCATAGTTTGTTTCCAACAAGGTGCTTTAACGTTTTTATATTTTTTAAAATTTTCAATATTTATTTTTGTATCAAAAAGCTTTATTAATGTTTGTGTATTGATTTCTATTGGTTGAATAATTGTAGTTTTAATGCGTATCACAAAAACCCTTTTTCTTTATCGTCAAGGTACTCTTTTTTTAATGGTTCTTTGTTGTAGTCTATAACTATTTCATCATTTTTATTTATTTGTTTTATTGTTTCTATGCGAATTGGATTGTATTTTATCTCTACATTTGGCACACTTGAGTGATTTATATAGCTGTATTTTGTTCTAAATGCTCGTACAAGTAATGTTTTATTGCTAAGTGCGTTCCACTCCATAAAAATATAGTTTTGATATTTTCCTAAATTTATACTCTTTGCTATTTCATCATAGTGATCCCAATTCATTATTTGTCCATCTAAAAAGCAAAGTATTGTGCCACTATCTAAATTTTTATTAGCAAAAAGTCCAAATCCATGAATTTTACTTTCAGCAATATACGTAAAATTTATATTATCTATTACGGTTTCATCTATAAAGCTTATGTCTTTTGTTACATCTGTATCTTTTTCGCTCAAAATTTCTCCTAGTTCTCAAAAAGTAAAGCCAATAAAAATATTGGCTTTAAAATCATTTTGAAATATCTTTTCCAAAATATTTCATCGAAATTTCGCTTATCTTGCCCTCGGCTTTTAGCTCATTAAGCGCTTTGTTTATAGCTTCTAGTAGCTCGGTGTTGCCCTTTTTAAGAAGTGCAGCTGTTGGCATCGGCTCGTTACTGGTATATGCGATCTTGAGCGGTGCATTTGGGCGTTGTTTGATGTAGTCAAAAAATGTGACGTTGTCATTTATCGTATCATCAGCTCTTTTTGAGATGATAAGCTCCACGCCTTTGCTAAAGCCATCAGCCACGACCACTGTTGCGCCGTTTTTCTCAGCTATCGCTGCCCAGTTGCTAGTTGCAGAGTGTACGCTTTTTTTGCCCTTTAGATCAGCAAAACTTTTGATATCGTTATTGTCTTTATGCACGACTATTACAGGATATGGCATGGTATAAGGCACGCTCATGTCATACTTTTTCTTTCTATCTTCGTTTATGCTAACTTGATTAAACACCACATCCGCTTTGCCAGCGTCAAATGCTGCAAGCATCGCATCCCAAGGGGCTGTTAAAAAGTCGATCTTTAAATTTAGCTTCTTTGCTACAGCTCTTGCGATATCTACGTCATAACCTACTAGCTCGCCCTTTTCGTCATAAAATGAGTAAGGTGAGTAAGTGCCTTCAGTTGCAACTATAAGCTCGCCTTTTTTGATAGTTGAAGCATTTAAATTTAAAGCTAAAAAAGCACCTGCGATAAAGCCAAAAATGGGCTTAAAATTCATTGATTCTCCTTATTTAGAAATGTCTTTGCCGAAGTATTTAAGCGAAATTTCGCTTAAAACTCCTTCTTTGCTAAGCTCATTTAGGGCATTATTTATCTTATTTAGTAGCTCTTTGTTACCTTTTTTAACAATCGCAGCCGTATACATAGGCTCATCACCAGCTTCGATGATCTTTATAGGGGCATTTGGATGTTGTTTGATGTAGTCATAAAACATCACCGCATCATCTATCGTATCATCAGCTCTTTTTGTGATGATCAAATTTATCTGATCGCTCAAACTATCGGCCACAACTAGCTTGGCGCCATACTTTTCAACGGTTGGTATCCACATGCTATTTACTGAATGCACGCTTCTTTTTCCTTTTAGATCAGCAAAGCTTTTGATGTTGTTATTGTCTTTATGCACGACGATGGCTGAGTAAGAGAGCATATATGGCACGCTGTAGTCATACTTTTTCTTTCGCTCATCGGTTATGCTAACTTGGTTAAATACCACGTCAGCCTTGCCAGCATCAAATGCCGCAAGCATCGCATCCCATGAAGCTTCGATAAATTTTGGCTTTACGCCTAGTTTTTTAGCCACAGCTCTTGCTATCTCTACGTCATAGCCCATTAACTCATCTTTTTCATTGTGAAATGAAAATGGCGAATAAACACCCTCGGTCGCTATCCTTATGACGCCATCTTTTTTGATCTGCTCGTAAGAATTTGCCGAGGCAGAATTTAAAGAGAACAAGCAGGCAACTACGAAGGTTGCACCAAATTTAAAAGTACTAGAAAATTTCATACAAAGCTCCTTATTAAGAAAAATAAAATCAATAATGGAATTTGCAAAAAAAGAAAATTTTTTAAGATTTATGCAAATGTCAGTCACAACTGCGACCTATGTGATATTTGGGCGTTATTTTATCACAAAAATAAAAGGGCGGCGCCTCACTCCGCTAAAAGTGAGACCGCTAGAGCTTTTACCCCCTTAAAATCAACCTTGCCACTTGCAAGTGTTGGGATATCATCAACGATGAATATATAGCTTGGCATCATTATAGGAGCTAGGTTGCTCTCTTTTAAAATTTGCTCGATATTCTCAGGTTCAGTGCCACTTTTTACTAAAAGTGCGATCGCTTCGCCCTTTTTGCTATCTGGCACGTTTGCACTGCTAAAGACAACGTCGCTTCCGAGCACTTTTGCAAGCTCTTCTTCGACGCTTCCAAGGCTTATCATCTCGCCGCCAATTTTAGCAAATCTTGAGTATCTATCGACGATAAAAACAAAGCCGTTTTCGTCTATGTGTCCTTTATCGCCAGTTTTATAGTATCTAACGCCGTCAATGCGAGTGATGACATCGTTTGTTTTGGCCTCGTCATTTAGATAGCCCTTCATCACCTGCGATCCGCCGATGACGATGAGCCCGTCTGCGCCAGTTTCTAGCTCTTCAAGCGTCTCTGGATCGATTATCTTTATGATAGTGCCAGGCAGAGGCATGCCAACGCTGCCAGGTCTATTAAATGTAAGCTCTTTTAGGCTCTCTTTTTCTAGGATATTTGGCATATTTACAGCCGCCACCGGTGCTGTTTCGGTCGCGCCATATCCTTCATAAATTTCTATGCCAAATTTGAGCCTAAACTCGTCTTTTATCTCAGGTTTTAGCTTTTCAGCCCCAGCTACGACCATTCTGGCACTTTGAAACATCAGCGGATGAAGCTTTTTGTTTCTAGTGTAGAGCCTAAAGAAGGTTGAGGTGCCAAAGATGATGCTAGCGCTGTGTCTTGCGGCCATTTTGCCGATAGTCGCTCCGTCTGTTGGGTCAGGCACGCTTACCATTTTTATGCCCTCGCAAAGTGGCATGAGCGTGGTGACTGTTAGGCCAAATGAGTGAAAAACAGGGAGTGAATTTAAGATCACGTCATCTTTTTTGAAATTTAGAAGTTCGCTTATTTGCTTAATGTTTGCAAGTAAATTTTTATGGCTTAGCTCAATACCTTTTGGCTCGCCTTCGCTGCCGCTACTAAATAAAATGGTGGCCGTATCCTCTAAGCTTACACGCTTAAAGTAGCAAAGTTTTATGAGCCAAGTTGGGGCAAAAAAGGCAGTTAAAAGCGCTAAAAATTTCTCTTTTTTTGAGACGCTAGCTGAGAGATCTTCTGCAAATTTAGCCTTGCCACTCACCGCATCTTTTAGATCAAAGCCCTTAAGTGCTAGTTTTTCAAGAAATTTGCTAGATGTGATCACTGTGTTTATATCTGCCTTTCTTAGGGCGTGATTTAGCGAGGTCTCATTTAGTGTGTAGTTTAAATTTACGCTCACTTTGCCCATGGCAAGAAGCGCCATATTTACGATGGCTGCGATGCTTGAGCTAGGCAGCAAGATGCCTATATTTTTCTCATCTTTTAGCTCGCGCTTGAAAATTTTGATAAAGACTAAAACGGCTGTTATAAATTTCAAGTTGCTTAAATTTAGCCCAGTGCTGTCGCTCACACACTCTTTAAATTTACTCTCTTTTGCGTTGTTTAGCCACTCGCTCGTTAGTGGTTTTTGTCTTGAGATAAAGCTTTCCCACGATGAAAAGCTAAGCTCAAGCACCTTTTGCTTCATCTTCGCAGCGTTTATAAATGTAGTTATTGGCTTACCAAAGGCGACGATGATGTCGCGTCTGCCGTTTTTAGAAGTAAGGTCTTTATAAAATTTACTAGCTCTTGAAAAGCTAGATCCCCAAAGGCCACGAAGATAAAATGGCACGATGCAAATTTCTTCTAGATCTCTGATGATAAGCTCAAATCCCTTTTGAAACTCATTTATCTGGCCATTGTAGCTGATGTGTCCCTCTGGGAAAAGTGCGACCACTTCGCCATTTTTTAGGCACTCACGCACAAGCTCGATCGACTCTTTGCTAGCCCCTGCGCCTATCGGGATCACTTTGAAAAATTTAAAAATTTGCTTTAGATACCATTTGTTATAGATCGTTCTATACATGACAAATCTTATGCCCCTAGGGCTTGCAGCTTGAAGCACGAGCCAGTCGATCCAGCTGATGTGATTGCCAAGAAGCAGCGCGCCACCACTTTGCGGTAAATTTTGAAGCCCTTCAACGAAAAAGCGGTACTTTGTCTTTAAAAATGGTAGTAAAAGTAGCCTTGTAAAGAGATGTGGAAGCTGCAAAATGGCGTAAAAACTGCCGATTAGGCAAACAAGCGCCGTAAAGACAAAGAGCCCAGTGGTTGAAATTTCAAAATATACTAAGCCTATGCCAATTGCCAAAAATAGCAGCATTGAGACGTTTTGCAAGAAGTTATTTGCCGCCATTATCTTGCCGGTCGTCTTTTGCGGGGCAAAGTACTGGATCATCGCATTTAACGGCACTATGAAAATTCCGCCAAAAAAGCCAAATGCAAATGAGCTAAGGCTCACTACGCCGATATTTGAGCCAAATGCGAAAAATAAAAGCGAGAAAAATATACCAATAGCGCCCATCGGCACGATGCCAAGCTCGATATGAAGCTTTGACATAGAGCCAGCCACGTATGAGCCAAATGCGATACCTATGGCGCTTACTGCAAGGATCGCTTGCACCGCTAGAGAGCTATCGTCATTGAAAACCGCCTTGTAGTGAGCCGGGAAGGCTGCTATGATGATCTGAGAAATTCCCCAAAATATGCTAAGTCCAGCGATGCTTAACCAGATATTTTTATCTGATCTTACCTCTTTTAAATTTTCTCTTAAGTAGCTAAGGCTGATGTATTTTTTGAGCTCAAATTCTCCGCTTTGTTCGTTTGTTTCGCTAATATAAGGTAGCTTGTAGGCAAAAAATGCTTCAAGCGCGCTAAAAACGACCAAAAAGATGCCGATAGGATAGACACTTTTTAAAATTTCTTCCGAGTTTTCGCCTTGGATGTATAAATTTTCAAATATAAATGAAAATAAAAATGAGCTAACAAGTATCGCAATGATGGTGAGTGCTTGGATGACGCCGTTTGCTGTGCCAAGTCGCTCAGGGCCGACGAGGGCTTTGATGATGCCATATTTTGCAGGCGAGTAGATCGCGCTTTGAGCGGCTAGTATGAGTGTGAGCGCAAATGCCACGCCAAAAGCACCCAAAAGGTAGCTAATAAGCACCGCAATGCTGATAACAACGCCAAAAACGGCGCAAATTCTAATAACCTTTGTCTTTGCAAATTTGTCATTTATAAAGCTTGAAGGCGAAAATAAAAATATAAATGGAAGCAAGATCATCGCATTTATAACGGCTGTTAGGATGAAAAGCGTGTCGCCTGAGTAGGTCTTTAAAAGGACGTTTTGGATAGTGATTTTGTGTGCTAGATCGACACTTGCGTTTAAAAATGCGATCGCAAGGTAGGGCAAAAAGCCAGTGACTTTTAGTAAATTCCTCATGAATAAAGCCTTTTTGGATTTAAAATTTTGTAAATCTAGCAGTAAAGTATTTAAAATATCATTAAAAAAAAACTCTAGCCATAAATTTTGTGGTGAAATTTCTTTGAAAAAATTTAAATTTTATATGCTTTTTGATAAAATCCGCCTATCAAAAATAAGGAAAAATTTATCATGGACTATGAAATCATCGTCGTTGGCGGCGGACATGCTGGCATTGAGGCAAGTCTTGCGGCTGCTAGAATGGGCAAACAAACTTTACTGATCACTATCTTGGCCGAGCAAATAGGCGCTGCAAGCTGTAATCCAGCCATCGGCGGTCTTGCAAAAGGGCATCTTGTAAAAGAGATCGACGCTCTTGGCGGTCAAATGGGACTTACGACTGATGCTGTTGGTATCCAGTTTCGTGTGCTAAATGAGAGCAAGGGCCCAGCAGTGCGTGGTAGTCGCGCTCAGATCGATATGGATAGATACCGCGTTTATATGAGAAATTTGCTTTTAAACACTCCAAATTTAGAAATTTCTCAAGAGATCGCCACTGAAATTTTAAGCGAAAATGGCGAAGTAACTGGCGTTAAAACCCACCTAAATAACATCTATAACGCAAAAAAAGTGATAATTACAACTGGCACATTTTTAAACGGGCTAATCCACGTTGGATTTAACAAACTTGAAGCTGGCCGTGTGGGCGAGCTAAGTGCAAAGGATATTAGCTCTAGCCTAAGAGAGCTTGGGCTAAATTTAGGCAGGCTAAAGACTGGAACATGCCCAAGGATCGACGCAAAAACGATAAATTTTGAAATTTTAGAGAAGCAAGATGGCGATGCAAAGCCAGTTGCATTTAGCTTTAGAACTAAAAATTTCTCCCCAACGCAGCTACCATGCTACATCGCCTATACAAACGAAACCACACATGAGATAATCCGCTCAAATTTCGACAAAGCGCCACTTTTTACAGGTCAGATCGAGGGCATCGGACCAAGATATTGCCCTAGTATCGAGGATAAGATAAACCGCTTTGGCGACCGCGACAGACACCACCTTTTCATCGAGCCTCAGACCCTTGAAGCGACAGAGTACTACATAAACGGCTTTTCAACGAGCCTGCCTTATGAGGTGCAAGTGCAGATGCTCCGCTCTGTAAAGGGCTTTGAAAACGCCAAAATAGTAAGGCATGGATACGCCATAGAGTACGACTATGTCGAGCCAACGCAGCTAAAACACAGCTTAGAGACCAAAAAGGTAAAAGGGCTATACTTGGCTGGGCAGATAAACGGCACGACTGGATACGAGGAGGCCGGTGCTCAGGGGCTAATGGCTGGTATAAACGCAGCGCTTTCGCTGGACAACAAAGAACCGCTTATCTTGCGCCGTGATGAGGCATATATCGGCGTTTTGATCGATGACCTTGTGACAAAAGGGACAAAAGAGCCATATAGGATGTTTACGAGTAGGGCGGAGTATCGCTTGCTTTTGCGTGAGGAAAATGCCATTTTAAGGCTTGGCAGATATGGTCATGAGCTTGGGCTGCTTGATGATGAGGCTTTTAATGAGATAGAAAATATAAGAAGAAATTTAAAAGAGGGGTTAGAGTTTTTAAACGAGACTCAGATCACGCCAAGCAAGGCAAATTTAGAGCTTTTAGCAAGTCTTGATGAAGAGCCGATCAGCCAAAACGTGAGCCTTCAAAAGATAGTCGCTAGAAAGAGCTTCACGGCTGAGAAACTAAGAAAGCTTGATGAGAGATTTGTAAATTTAGACGATGCGAGCATGGATCAAATTTTAACCGAGTGCAAATATCAGCACTACATCAGCGAGCAAAAAAATCAGGTAGAAAAAATGAAAGATATGATGGATGTGAAAATCCCTGAAAATTTTGACTTTAGAAGCATAAGCGGACTTAGCAACGAAGTGGTCGAAAAGCTTGAGAAATTTGCTCCGCCAACGCTCTTTGCGGCGAGTGAAATTTCAGGTATCACGCCAGCAGCGATCGATATCTTACATATCTACATAAAGATGAGCGAGAAGAAGGCTTAAATTTAAGCCTTTTATGGTTTTAAAATTTAACTGACGTTTAAAATTTAAAACAAAGTTGCTCATTTTTAATAGTTGCTATTTATAATTTTTTAAGTTTAATAAATTTTATTATTAAAATTTCTATTTTACGAGAGCTAAAATAGAAAAATTTTTTATCTTGACGTTTAGACATTAGATCAAATTTCTCTTTTACAAAAAGCTTAAAGTTACGATATATAGGCATTTTTAGATAAATTTGTCTCAAATTTTAGTGTAAAAAAAGCTTAAATTCACTTTATTTTTACAAACTATATTGTGAGATTATAGTTTTTTAATTTTTTGAGAGTATAATCGTTTAAATTTTATTTATAGAAAGGAAATTAATGTCAGTAAAGCAAGAAAGACGAAGCTTTATCGGCCTTGCGTTTGGTGCCGTGGCAGCTGTTGGTGGCGCGATGTCACTAGTTGCCATGAAAAAGACCTGGGATCCGCTCCCTAGCGTAAAAGCTGCTGGTTTTACAACTGTCGATCTAAGCCCGATCAAAGATGGCGAGATGAGACAGGTTGAGTGGCGTAAAAAGCCTATTTTCATCCTCAAAAAAAGCCCAGATATGGCTAAAAACGACAAGAGAGATGTAGTCGTTGGAGATGCAAGATATGTAGTTCTTATCGGACTTTGCACACACCTAGGATGCATCCCTGAGTATAAAGCGAGCAAGCAAATGTTTGTCTGTGCCTGTCATGGCGGCGAATTTAACGCTGATGGCATACAAACATACGGACCTCCACCAAGACCGCTTGATATCCCACCATTTAAGATCGATGGTACCAAGCTAGTTCTAGGCGAAACAAGCCCAGAATACGAAAAATTAGTAGCTAAAGCTTAGGAGGTTAGCGATGTCTTTATCTCATAAATCAACTGGCGTTATTGACTGGCTTGACCAACGCCTAGCTTTTACAAAGCTTATGAAGGTTTTAGTTAGCGAATACTGGATCCCAAAAAATATAAATTTCCTTTGGGCGATGGGCGTTATCCTAACGACACTTTTCTTACTTTTGATCATCACTGGCTATTTGCTTATGATGTATTACAAACCAGACATACATTTAGCCTTTGATAGCGTAAATTACACTATCATGCAAGAGGTTGAATACGGCTGGCTGTGGCGTCATATCCACGCGATTTCAGCATCGACTATCTTTCTTATCATGTATATCCACTTGCTTACTGGACTTTACTATGGCTCATACAAAAGAGGCAGAGAGGTCATTTGGGTAAGTGGTATGGTGCTATTTATCTGTTTTTCAGCAGAGGCATTTAGCGGCTATATGCTCCCATGGGGTCAGATGAGCTACTGGGCGGCTACTGTTATCACTCAGCTCTTTGGTGGTGTACCAGTTATCGGCGATGCTTTGGTCGAGTGGATTAGGGGTGATTATGCAGTTGGTGACTCGACACTTACAAGATTTTTCATGCTTCACGTATGCTTGCTACCACTTGTAACTATCGTTGTTTTGGTTATCCACTTCTACTCACTAAGAGTTCCTCACGTAAATAACCTAACAAGCGAAGATATCGACTTTGACGTAGAGGCGCAAGAGTACTTGCATGGTGACAGAGCAAAAGCTAAAGTTATACCATTTTGGCCAGGATTTTTGGCAAAAGACTTTATGTATGTATCATTTTTCATGATCTTTGTCATATATCTTGTTTGCTATCACTTCAACTTTGCGATGGATCCTATCAATTTTGAGCCAGCAAATCCGCTAAAAACTCCACCACACATCTACCCAGAGTGGTACTTCTTGTGGCAATATGAAATTTTACGTGGCTTCTTCTTTGATATAGCTGGAATTTCAGCTTATAACATCGGTCTTATCGCGTTTGCATTCGCAGGCGTTGCGTTTATGCTTATACCACTTTTTGATAGAAGCGACCTTGTAGCTCCAGCTCACAAAAGACCACTATTTTTCGTATGGTTTTGGGTGCTAGTTGCTGACCTTATCGTATTATCTATATATGGCAAGCTCCCAACAGGCGGCATCAACGACTGGATAGGATTTTATGCGTCACTGCTATTTTTAGTGCTATTTATAATCGCACTTCCAGTTATCACAATACTTGAAAGAAAAAGGGGCTAATCATGAAAGAGCTTAAAATTTTTGCTATCGTTGTTATCCTTTCAGGTATTTTATACTGGGGTATCGAGCCTTACGCTCAAACAAAGCTTCATCCGCACACTGCAAATGCTGAGTACAACTTCTCAAAAGAAGATACTGACTATGCAAAGCACTTTTTAGAGCAGAAAAAAGAGGCGCTTGAGGCTGCAAAAGCTAGCGGCAACAAGGCTAGCATCGATGCAGCTACAAAAGATGTTGAGACGGCACAAAAAATTCTTGATGACTATACAGCTTTTTGGGCTGATATAAATTCGATCGACCTTGCAAAAGGTGACGCTGCAAAAGGCGCTGAGACATTTGGCGCAGCTGGATGTACAGGATGTCACGGCATCGAAGCAGCTGGTATGCCAGCTAGCATGGACGCTGAGACAGCTAGCCAAAGCTTTGGCGTAGTGCCACCAGATCTTAGCACAGCTGGTAAAATTTATGACGAGAGATTTTTGGCTGCACTTATCAAAAATCCAACTATGGCTGTAAAACTATCTCATAAATTTAACGACGAGCATCCTTATCCGATGACTGCATTTATGGGTGCTGGTGGCGATATGAACGCTGAGATCGCTGACATAGTTGCTTACCTTAAAAAGGTATCAGCTGACGCGGATGCAAAGAGCAAGATCACTGAAGAAAAGGTTTTCGCTGATGCATGTCAAAGATGCCACGATATGAAGTATGATAAAAAGTATGCTTTCAGCAACAAAGTAAGTCTTGCAGCTTATATGGGCTCAAACCCACCTGATCTATCTATAATGATCCGCTCAAAAGGTGCTGACTACTTGCATAAATTTATAAACGATACTCAAAAGATGCTTCCAGGCACTGCTATGCCTAGAGTTGGCTTAAACAAAGCTGCTGAAGACGACATAGTATCTTACATAGAAAAAGTAGGCGACAGCAAAAAGGCTGAGCGCGAGAGCACAGGACTTTATGTCATGATCTACTTCTTCATCTTAGGAATTTTTGCTTGGCTTTGGAAACGCAAAGTCTGGAGCGAACTCCACTAAAATTTAAGAGCCTTTTTGGCTCTTAAATTCTCTCAAGTAAATTTACATATATAA
>CAUQCU010000030.1:0-17510 GCA_963516555.1 Campylobacter concisus
TAGTTAAATTTGAAATTTCGCTGTAAAAATTTCCATCTTTATCTAGCAGATAGATAGCAGAGCTGTGAGCGACAGAGTAGCCCATAGCAGAGTTTTTAAGGTGCATTTTTTGATATTTGACGCCGTAGTTTTTAGCTACTTTTGGCAGATCGTTCATCTTTAGTCCGTCTGCATCTTTGTAGAAATTTTTTGCCATTAGGGTTAAATTTTCAGGCGTGTCACGCTCAGGATCAAGGGTGATGAAGAGTAGCTCAAAGTCGTCTCTTTTTAGTTTATTTAGCTCATCGCCCACAAGAGAGAGCGTAGTAGGGCAGACATCGGGGCAGTAAAGATAACCAAAATATATCGCTTTATATTTGCCGTTATAGTTTTTAAGGCTCACTTCGCCATGCTCTGAAAGCGCCTTAAAATCATACTTGTTTGGCTTTATAAAAAGCATCGCAAGACCAGCACATATTAAGATTATTATTAAGCCCCAAAGTGTCTTTTTCATCATTTGCCCTTACATTTTTAGATCAAGATCGACAAAAAATTCAGTATCTTTTTCGCCATCAAACAGCTTAAATCTATACCTCATAAGATCGACTACGCAAGCACTTAGCACGACTTGGGCTATTAGGTTATCGCCCCTTTGATCAAGCCTTGCCTTTATGGAACCCATGTTCATATTTATGCCATCGATTACAAGATTTGGATCTTTTAGTCCTAAATTTTTGCCATTAATGATCTTAAAGCTAAACGGTCTCATCGCAAAGATCGGTCTTGGCGAGATGTCTATCTTTAGCTTAACGCCATTAAATTTCACCTCGCAAGCATCTTTGTTTAAATCACATTTTAGAGGATTTAGCGAGGTGTTCATATCGGCAAATTCAGGCGGATCCTCTTTGCTGACCATAAATTTATGACCCATCCAAAAAGCGCCTGCTACGATAAAGATGAGTGAAAAAATGATTAGAATTTTTTTCATTATTTGAAGTTTTTGGTTACTCCGATATTATCAAGCTTGATGCTCTCGCCGTTGCTAAATTTTAGCTCCAGATCAACCTTATCGCCATCTTTTATGGGCTTATTTAGATCCATAAGCATGATGTGAAGACCGCCAGGTGCTAGCTTTGTCTCGCCATTTTTTGGGATAACAGCGTCCTCAACCTGAACCATAGCCATCATGCCATTTTCCATCTTGTGAGTGTGAATTTCAGTGCTTTTGCAAACACTTGAATGAACGCCAACTAGCTTTACATCGGCATTTGAAGCATTTTTGATATCCATGAAAATAGCGCTGTTGTTTGTGCCAGGCTTTGTGTCTCTTGCTCTGACATGATCTAAGCTGATGTCAGCTGCCATTAGTGTAGAAGCCGCAAGTAATGCACCAAAAACAAGTTTTTTCATATTTTTCCTTTGTGGTAAATTAATAATGGTTTTCAGATTATACATATAAAGAAACTAAAATTCCCTTTAAAATTTA
The DNA here is from genome assembly GCA_963516555.1 of Campylobacter concisus. Classification (GTDB taxonomy): domain Bacteria; phylum Campylobacterota; class Campylobacteria; order Campylobacterales; family Campylobacteraceae; genus Campylobacter_A; species Campylobacter_A concisus_BA. The sequence goes on from CAUQCU010000030.1 coordinate 1,466, forward strand.
AAAATTGAAATTTTTTAGGTTATAATTACGCACTAAATTTTACTTTTTGGGACACTTCATTTGAAAAAGATACTACTTTTCTTCATCGCGTTAGCGCCTTGTCTTTTTGCCCAAAATTACGAAGAAATTTACTTAAAAAATGGCGCATCTGCTGTCATAGAAGCCATTGAAAAGAACATTTTAAGTAAGGACTACTGGCTAAACAAGCTCAAAGACAAGGACGTTAGATACGGATATTACGACAACGAGATACTTCTAAGCGTGGTTGATAAGACTGATAAAGAGCTTGAGGTCATCTCTTATAAAGACGGCGTTACGAAAAAACTCTTTAGCTCAAGTGTCATTGTTGGCAAAAACGGCGACAAACTGCTTGAGGGCGATCTAAAAACGCCAGTTGGCGTCTATCAGCTCACGCGTAGATTTACGCCAAATGATAGATACTTGGGTCCTCTTGCCTTTTCTCTTTCATATCCAAATTTGCTTGATAAGCTTGCAAAACGTAATGGCAGCGGTATCTGGATACATGGCTATCCGCTCGATGGTCAAAGGACAGACGAGCTAAAGACAAAGGGCTGCGTGGCTATGCAAAATGACATCTTGATGAAATTTGACGAAGTTATAGACCACAAAAAAACACTCGCATTTATCTATGAGGACAAGCGCCCAGAAGCAAGCGTGAATGACATAGCGGTGATCATCTCTGGAATTCTTAACTGGAAAAAGACTTGGAGCGAGAGTGACATTGATAGCTATTTGAAATTTTATGATAAAGACTTTGAGCGATATGACGGTATGAGCTTAGAAAATTTTAAAAATATGAAACGAGCTATCTTTTCTAAAAAAGAGAAAAAACATATAGCTTTTTCAAATTTTCTCATCACACCTTATCCAAATCTTAAAAACGACAAACTCTTTCGCGTGAGTTTTTATGAGGATTACGCTGCTGATACGCATAAATTTGCAGGTCAAAAGACCCTTTATGTCAAGCTTTATGGCGATGAGATGAAAATTTTTATAGAGGAGTAGAAGTGGAAAAATCTAAAGAAGTAAAAGAGAAGATAGAGAAAATTTTAGAGGCTAGGTCTGCGTTTTTTGCTGAGCTAGACCGCCAAGTGCCAAAGAAAAATGGCACTGATGTCTTTGACTTTAGCAAGGTTAAAGAGGCTGATCTAAAAGAAATTTACGCTAAATTTTATGCATTTGACTACAACGTAAGAAAGCTCTTGCCTGATGTTTATAAAGCTTATGATGTGAATTTTAATGTCTGAGATACACCTAAACAAAGCAGCTTACATCCACAATCTAACTAAAATTTGTGACAAAGCTGGCGGAAAAGAAAATGTTATCGTCGTGCTAAAAGATAACGCTTATGGGCATGGCGCAAGGCTCATAGCTAGCGAGGCTAAGAAATTTGGCATAAAAAACTGCGCTGTAAAGAGCGAGTGTGAAGCAAATGAGATCGCTGATATCTTTGAAAATATCTTGATCCTCTCGCACATCCCAACAGGCGATGAGAGCGCTAAATTTACCTACGCCATAAATGACATAGAGGCACTTTTAAAAATAAAAGAAAATACAAAAATCAACCTCGCCATCGACACTGGCATGCATAGAAATGGGCTTGATGTAAGCGAGCTTGATTATGCATTTGAAATTTTAGCCAGAAGAAATTTAGAGCTTCTTGGCGCTTATACGCACTTTCGCGCAAGTGATGAGCTAAATGCTGATTATTTCGTGCAAAGAGAAAATTTTAACGCCGCAAAAGCGAAAATTTTAGCTTTTTGCGATGAGTTTGGTATAAAAAAACCGATCTTTCACTCTCACAACTCAGCCGCCCTTGAAAGAGCGAGCGAGATAAAAGATGAGATGGTGCGCGTAGGCATCGCTCAGTATGGATATGCGCAGTTTAATGGCTCTTTAAATTTAAAGCCAGTGCTTTCACTTTGGGCAAAGCGCGTTAGCAGGCGGGTCTTAAAAAGTGGTCAAAGTGTGGGATATGGGGCTAAATTTATAGCAAAAGATGATATAAACGTCGCTACTTATGATCTTGGATATGGCGACGGACTGCTAAGATACAATGGACTTGGTGAACTAAGGCTTGCAAACGGCGAGCTGATACTTGGCAAAATTTCGATGGATAGCTTTAGCTGCAAGGATAGTGGCGAGTGGGTCTGTGTCTTTGAGGACGCAAATGTCTGGGCTAACTTTTTTGGCACGATAAACTACGATATCTTGGTCAAACTCTCGCCAAATATCACTAGAAAATTTATATAAAGGTAATATGTGAAAAAGATCGTTTTATTAGCTCTTGCAAGCCTTGCTTTTGGTGTGCAAGAGAGTGAGTTTAAAGTTTATGAGCAGATACTAAATCAGCTTGATACAAAGCAGATCCCAGCCTTTGTCGTCCAAACCGCAAAGCCAAATTTACCAAGCAGGGTCGATGAGATGATCACGCTAAAAGATGTAAGCAGTGACGGACTAAACATACATGGCGAGTTTGTCTTAAATGAGACCAAGACAAAGAAGCTAAAAGGCTATAACAAGGCTCAAATTTCGGCTTTAAAAGATGAATTTTATCAAAACGGAAAAGAGGCGCTTTGCAACTCAGGCATGGCAAGAGCTGCGCTAAATCGCGGCATCACGCTAAGTGGTAGCTACGGCTTTGAGGGCAGACATCTTTTTGATTTGAAGCTGGATAAGAGTAGTTGCGAGTAGCCATTTTTGCTCTGGTTTTTTGCTCGCTAGCTCTGGCTCTTACGCCAGATATGGCAGCGAAAAATCACGCAACATACTACAAAAAAAAGCTCCCATTTATCTGCACGCCAACACTTACGCTTAATGATATCTTAAACGTGGGCGACACGCTCATCTATAGATACGCCGTCAAACACGCAAGAAAGCAAGAGATCAAAAGGCTCGAAGAAAAAGAGCTTTTGGAATTTATCGAGGCTATAAAAAAAGAGAATTTAAGAACCGCCTGCAAGGATAAAGAAATCTTAAATATGCTAAGTATCGGTGTTAGCTTGGATGAAATTTTCTACTCAGAAAATGGCGAACTAATCCTTGAATACACTATAAAAGATGAAGATTGCAAGAAACTGCAGTGAAATTAGGAGTTAAATTTCAGTTTATGGGTCGTAAATTTCTGTAAGTTGCTTTGTAAATTTTAAAACTTTCATTCACTCGCAAGAATTGACTACTAAAATTTGACTTCGCTTATAGCTTAGCTCAGATTTTAGAGCCGAAATTACTCGCTCATGAAATTTTAAAATTTGCTAGAAATTTCTTAAAAATAAACCGCATGCAGTGCGTCAGCACTGTTGCATGCCACTTCTAACGTTGTCGGGGTTGGGGGATTGTTAAGGGGGAAGGGAGCGACTTCGTAATTCAAGCCTCTTCCCTCTTAACAAAGAAATAAACATTTAAATTTAATTAGGTTGCTTTGCAAATTTTAAAATTCCATTCACTCGCAAGAATTGACTACTAAAATTTGGCTTCGCTCACCGCTTAGCTCAAATTTTAGAGCCGAAATTACTCGTTCATGAAATTTTAAAATTTACTTGACGCTTATCTGACTTCACAAGGTAAATTTGCAAATTTTAAAATCTCACTCACTCGCCTTAGCAGACTACTAAATTTAGGCTGCACTGCGTTTAGCACTAAATTTAGAGCCGTGATATGCCAGCTCTAAATTTAAAATTTGTTAAAGTCTCACACGCTTGCATGAGCGACTGCTAAATTTTAACTTCGCCTACAGCTTAGCTCAAATTTTAGAGCGAAATACTCACCTTAAAATTTGACTACTATATTTAAAATTTAAACCAAAAAACGAAAAATTTAGTCCAAATTTACTAAGGGCTAAAATTTACATGCCTCTTTTTATCTCTTGCTCAAGCCTTTGAAGCTCAGCTATCCTATCGCTGGTGCTTGGGTGCGTTCTAAAAAGCACGCTAAGCTTGCTAGTTAGCGAGCCAAATGGATTTACGATAAACATATGCGCGCTTTGCTCGCTTGCGTTTTGCATGACGTAAGAATTTGAGTAGTTTTCAAGTTTTGTTAGCGCGCTAGCTAGCCACTCTGGGTGTCCCGTTAGATAGGCTGCGCCTTTGTCCGCCTTATACTCGCGCTCCCTTGAGATCGCCATTTGTATGACTGTGGCAGCTAGAGGCATCACAACGGCGATGATTAGCATAATTACTGGGTTGGCGTTTCGCTGCGAGTTTTGATTTTGACCAGCGAGGGTGCCTATCTTGGCAAAATTTGCGACCATCGCGATAGCCCCAGCTAGTATGGCAGCGACTGAGCCAGTTAAGATGTCGTAGTGTCTTACGTGGCTTAGCTCGTGAGCTAGCACGCCCTCGATCTCGTTTTCATTTAAAATTTTTAAAAGCCCCTCTGTCACTGCAACAGCTGCGTGGCTTGGGTTGCGGCCTGTGGCAAAGGCATTTGGCACCTCTTCTGGGATGATGTAAATTTTTGGCATCGGCAAATTCGCCTTTTGTGTGAGGCGTGAGACGATCTCGTAAAGGCCGTGAGCGTTGCTCTCATCAACTGGGATGGCGTTATATCTTTTTAGAACGAGCTTGTCGCTGAAAAAATAAGAAAAGATATTCATGCCAGCTGCCATCAAAAAGGCGATCATCATGCCTTGTTCGCCGCCCACGTAACCGCCAACAGCGATGAAAACTAGCATTAAAGCAACCATTAAAAAAGCAGTTTTGAAAATTTCCATTTTTTTCCTTATTTTATAGCATTTGGCAAGATCGCTACGTCGATCTCAAATTTTGCAAGTTCGCAAAGGCTTGCTTCACTCTCTATCAAAACAGCGATAAGTGCGTCAAATAAGTAGTTTTGCGCAACTTTTACCAGATCTTTTGCTAGCGTAATATCAGCAATAATAAATTTTGCTCCAGCGCCGTTTGCGATGATAGCTTCGTTTATGTCATTTGCGATGATGCTAAAGCTTGCTCCAGCTTCTAGCGCTTTTTTTATCAAATTTCTATCAAATTTAAAGAGATTTTGCCTGCTGTTTGAAATTTCATCTTCGCTTTTGCAAAGAAACATCGGCTCAAATTTTATCAGCTCATCACCCAAAATTTTCATCTCTCACCCTTTATGCACTCTTTGCAGATGTATTTTCCGTCCCTTAGCACCATTTGATCGATGTCGCTAAAGACACCGCATTTGCTGCACTCTTCGAAGTTGCTGGTGCTTATCTTGTCGCTTTTTTTTCTATTTTTAAAAAATATGATGTAAATCGCAACCAAAATCGCTACAAAAAGCAAGTATTTCAACGTATCTCCCCTTGATTTTTGAGATTAAAAAATATGTAGTTTCTGTTTTTTTCATTATAAATTTGCGCGTTGATGCCTGAGATTTCATCCATGACGCTAGAGCCCTTGTAGATGAGAAATTTAGTGCTCTCATCATAAAATCCCTCACAAATTTTTATAAGCTCTTTTGTCTTGCTAAGCGCCCTTGAAGTGATGAGATCAGCCATAAATTTATCTGCAAGCTCGATCTTTTGGCTATGAACTTCTAAATTTTGCAAGCCAAGCTCGATCTTAGCGTAGCTTAGAAATGATGACTTTTTGGCTATAGGCTCAAAAAGGTGCCACTTAGTGCGCGGCATCGCAAGCGCTAAAAATATCGCTGGAAAGCCAGCGCCACTGCCAACATCGATCGCCATTTTGGCACTTAGGTCAAAAATCTCAAGCGGTTTTATGCTATCGAGCACCTGCTCGCTTATATCTTTATAGTTGCTTAAGCTATGAACTTTGTTAAATTTAGCAAAAATTTGAGCGTAAGCCTTTACTTTTTCGTTAAATTCAGCTGGCAAGCAGAGCTCATTTTTCATCACAAGATGTGTCCCATTTGCTCTTTTTTGACCTTTAAGTAGCCTTCGTTAAATTTATTTGGTTTTATGACGATAGGCACGCGCTTTACGATCTTTGCTGAACTTAGTCCGTGAAGTTTTAAAGGGTTATTTGTGAGTAAATTTACCTCTTTTATGCCGTAGTGATTTAGGATAAAATCAACCACTTCATATGTCCTCTCATCAGCCTTAAATCCTAGCTGGTGATTGGCTTCTATCGTATCAAAGCCCTTGTCTTGCAGGCTGTAAGCGTTTATCTTGTTTAAAAGGCCGATATTTCTGCCCTCTTGACGCAGGTAGATGACCATGCCGCCATTTTCTTCGATATATTTTAGGCTCGCTTCAAGCTGATCGCGACAGTCGCACTTTAGGCTTCCGATCGCATCGCCAGTTAGGCACTCAGAGTGAATTCTAAGATTTACTACTTCGCTTAAAGGCTCTTTGTAGATCACGAGGTGCTCTTTTGCCCCTTCTTTGAATGCTTGAACCTTATAAGTACCAAATCTTGAGGGTAGATTTGCGGCGTTTGAAATTTCTATTTTCATTTTAAATTTACTCCAACTGTGCTAAACTAGCTAAAAATCAAGCATTTTAACAAAGAAAAGGCAAAAATATGTTTAAACGTTTTAGAAGATTAAGAATAAATCCAGCCCTAAGAGAGATGGTAAGAGAGACGAGCCTTAGCGTAAATGACTTCATCTATCCGCTCTTTGTAGTCGAGGGCAAAGGCGTTAAAAACGAGATCGCTTCGATGCCGGGCGTTTATCAAATGAGTATCGATGAAATTTTAAAAGAGTGTGAAGAGATAGTAAATTTAGGCATAAAATCGATCATTTTATTTGGCATACCAAGCCTAAAAGATAGTGTTGGCAGCGACGCACTAAGCAACGACGGCATCATCGCAACTGCGCTTCGTGCCATAAAAGATAAATTTCCAAATTTATTTGTCATAACAGATCTTTGCTTTTGCGAATACACAGATCATGGCCACTGCGGCATAATCGACCACGTGCATAACACGATCGACAATGACGCAACTCTTGAAATTTCAGCTAAGCAAGCCTTGATACACGCTCAAAATGGCGCCGACATGATCGCACCAAGTGGCATGATGGACGGTATCATCGCAACGCTAAGAGAGGCGCTTGATAGCAATGGCTATGAAAATTTACCAGTGATGGCGTACTCGACTAAATTTGCCTCAGCCTACTACGGACCATTTCGTGATGTGGCGCAAAGTGCTCCAAGCTTTGGCGATAGAAAGAGCTACCAAATGGACAGCGCAAACCGCCTTGAAGCTATAAATGAGAGCTTGCAGGACGAGGCGCAAGGTGCTGATATCTTGATGGTAAAGCCAGCACTTGCCTATCTTGACGTCGTTAGAGAGCTAAGAAATTTAACACTTCTGCCACTTTGCGTCTATAACGTAAGCGGCGAGTACGCACTGCTAAAAGCTGGCGCAAAAGCTGGCATCATCGACTATGAGCGCGTTATGATGGAGACCTTGATCGGCTTTAAAAGGGCAGGGGCAAATTTGATCATCACCTATCACGCAAAAGAAGCGGCTAAAATTTTAAGGGGCTAAGATGAGGCACTTTTTGACGCTAAATGACTTTAGCAAAGATGAAATTTTAGAAATGATAAATTTAGCCCGCAAGATCAAAAAAGAGGCGAAAGCTAGAGAATTTAAGCCATATCTTAAAGACCAAAAGCTTGCGATGATATTTGAAAAAAGCTCAACCAGAACTAGAGTGAGCTTTGATGTTGGCATGCATGAGCTTGGCGGATATGCGCTATTTTTAAGCAAAAATGATATACAAATAGGCCGCGGCGAGCCAATCCGTGACACCGCTAGAGTGATAAGCAGGATGTGCGACATGGCGATGCTTAGGGTCGATAAGCACGAGACATTAGAAGAATTTGCTAAATTTTCAAGTGTGCCAGTGATAAACGGCCTAAGCGATAAATTTCACCCAGTGCAGCTCATGGCAGACTATCTAACCATGCTAGAATTTAGCGCCGGCGAGAAGGTCGCCTACGTAGGAGATGGCAACAACATGACTCACTCGTGGCTCATGCTAGCAAGCAAACTTGGCCTTGAGCTAAGAGTGGCTACGCCAAAAGGCTATGAGGTGGATGCTGAAATTTTAAAAATGGCTAATGAAAATGCAAAAATTTCAGGTACGAAAATTTTTATCACAAACGATATAAAAGAAGCTGTAAATGGTGCCGATGTAGTGACTACGGACACTTGGGTATCGATGGGGCAAGAGGCTGAGAAAGAAAAGAGGCTAAAAGACTTTGCTGGATACTGCGTGGATGAAAATTTGATGAGCTTAGCTAAAAAAGATGCGATATTTTTGCACTGCTTGCCAGCTTATAGAGGCTATGAGGTGAGCGAAGCGGTCTTTGAGAGGCACGCGGATGAAATTTTTAGCGAGGCGGAAAATAGACTTCATGCCCAAAAAGGCGTGATGGTCTGGCTAGATGAGAGAAGAATATGAGTGAAGAGAAAAATATATATGATGAGATAGATGAGATCGGTAATAACCTCGGGCTAAGTAGCCCTGAAAAAACGGTCTTTGAGATAGTTTCAACAAAAAATCCAAACGAGCATATCTTAAATTTAAAAAGTGGCTCTTGGGACTCGAAAGAGCCGTGGTTTGGCATTGATGAAAATCAAAATTTACACACGGTTGTTTCAGTACAATCGCTCTCAGCTTTGATAGAAGCCTTAAAAGAGACACAAAAAGAGAATTTTGACCTGAGGCTTGAAAAGACGATCTGGCAAAATATCCCAGTTGATTTTAGTGATGTTTGGGTGGTTGCGATGGATGAGATCAAAAAGATCGCTCACGATAAAAAGAGCAGGCAGTTTAACATCGACCTTGATAAGCTGGTAAAAAATATCAAAAAAGAGCATCCAAATTTATTTGTAGATATAAAAGAGATGATCCAAATGGCAAGGAGCAGGGCAGATGATTGATTTTAGTGCGTATGTGAAGTATTCAAGGCCAGGGCCAAGATATACGAGCTATCCGACAGCACCGGAGTTTAGTGATAAATTTAGCTATGAGGCTTATATAAAAGAGCTTGAAAACCGCGATAAAAAAAGGCCGCTTTCGCTTTATTTGCACCTGCCATTTTGCAGGAGCGCTTGCTATTTTTGTGGCTGTAACGTCATCTACACGAGCAAAGAGGACCGCAAAGAGAGATATATAAGATATATAGAAAAAGAGCTTGAAATTTTAGCTCGCCACCTAGATACAAGCACTGAGGTCTTGCAGATGCACTTTGGTGGTGGCACTCCGACATTTTATAACGCCGCTCAGCTTGATGAGATCATCAAGCTTATCAAGGCTAAATTTAAAAATTTCTCAAAAGAGGCTGAGATAAGCTGCGAGATAGACCCTAGATTTTTGACAAATGAGCAGCTTGATGTGCTCATATCTCACGGCTTTAACCGCATAAGCTACGGCGTGCAAGACTTTGATGAGAAGGTTCAAAAAGAAATTCACCGAATTCAGCCATACGAGATCACTCAAAATGCCGTAAAAATGGCTAGAGAGAAGGGCATAAAATCAATCAATATGGACCTAATTTATGGCCTACCATATCAAAGTCTAGAGAGCTTTAAAAAGACGCTTGAGCTTGCTCTTACGCTTGATCCAGATAGGCTTGCAGTATTTAACTACGCTCACGTGCCATGGATAAAAAAGTCAATGCGTAAATTTGATGAGACAACCCTGCCAAATCCAGAAGTTAAGCTTGAAATTTTAAAATTTACAGCTGAGTTTTTAACTAAAAATGGCTATAAAATGATAGGAATGGATCACTTTGCAAAGCCAAATGATGAGCTTTTTGGCGCTTTGGCAAATGGCACTTTGCATAGAAATTTCCAAGGCTATACGACAAAGGGCGGCGCTGATCTCATTGGTATTGGCGTGACAAGCATCGGCGAGTGTAAAAGACACTACGCACAAAATCACAAAGATATGGATGAGTATGAAAAAGCGATCGATAGTGGAAAGTTGCCATACGCAAAGGGAATTTATCTAAGCGATGAAGATTTGCTTAGAAAAAGTGTTATTATGAGTTTGATGAGCAATTTTGGGCTTAATATCAAGGCAGTTGAGGATGAATTTCATATAAATTTCTTTGAACATTTCAAAAATGAGCTTGAAGAGCTAAAGAATTTAAGTGAATTTGTCGATGTTACGACAGATAAAATCAGTGTAAATGAGACAGGAACGCTGATAATACGAAATATTGCAATGTGTTTTGATGAGTATCTTAAGAAAATTCCAGAGAATTTAAGGCGATTTTCTAAGACGATATAAAAATTATTTTTTTGTCATAGAGTGTTTAAAATACGTTTAATATTTCTTGGTGTATAATTCGCACTAAAAGTCGAGCCAAAGCTTGACAATAAAAAGGTAAAAGGATCTAGTTATGAAAAAGATGTTAGCAATTAGTGCTTTGGCCGCAGCAACGTTGCTGTCTGCTCAAGATGTCCCTTATAGGATTTTTCTAGCTTCATTTGCTCAAGATGATAGCGCTGCTAGAATTGATAGTGCTGTTAGCAAAGTAAATAGCAAAATATCAGATAGCAGGCTAACTACTGGCGTTTATGAAGTTGGTGGAAGAAAGTTTTTATATGTTGATACAACTCCAGTTTCTGAAAATGAAGCTAATGAGTTGTTAGCTAAAGTTCAAAATGAGTCAGGTTACAAAGATGCTTTAATGAGAGCTAAGTCACCTGTCACAAATGCTCAATCAGCTAAGAAATCTAATATAGAGCAAACTATATCAACTGAGCCTAAAGCAGCAGCTACAGCACAAGCTGATGATAGTGTATTGACTTTGGATCAAGTTGTAAAAACTATTTTAAATGAAAACCCAAGTTTAAAAGCTACAGAATTTAACTACTTACAAGTTGGCAAAGATCTAAAAATAGCTAAAAATGCTTACTATCCAACACTCGATGCAGCTGCTAGAGTAGGATATGAGAGAAAACGTCTTGATGATGGTGTCTCAACAAGAAGAGGCGATGGCAGAGTGTCTGGCGCTTCTTTAACTTTAGTTGAAAACCTTTATAATGGTGGTGCTGATAAAAACAGAATCAACTCTCAAAGCGCAAGACTTGACTCAGCTGCTTACACGGTAGCTCAAGCTGCAGATAGACTAACACTAAGCGCTGCAAATGCTTACCTACAAGTTCTTCAAACAAAGAGAATTCTTGACATTGAAGAAGAAAATGTAAAAAGCCATGAAGAAATTTATAACCAAATCAAAGATAGAGCAAGATCAGGTTATGGCGTAGCTTCTGAAGAGAGACAAGCTGGATCACGCTATACTTTGGCTCAATCAAACTATGTAGCTGCTAAAAACAATTACGAGGATGCACTTTCTACATTTGAAAAACTATATGGAAGAAAAGTTGCTGCTAAAAATCTAGTAATGCCTGAATTTAACCTGCCATTACCAAGCACTAAAGAGGCTGTTTATGACAAAGCTGTTCTTTGTAACCCAACACTTCTAGTTCAAAGATCAAACATCGCTATGGCAGAGTCTGTTGTAAAAGAGAAAAATGCACCATTTTTGCCTAAACTAGATCTTGTTGTATCAGGTGCTTATGATCACTCAAATGTTTTATATGATGATTATGAAGAGCAAACATTTGATGCTCTTTTAAGACTAAACTATAACCTTTACAACAAAGGTAATGATAAGCTAGATAAAGAGAAGAGCCAACTTGCTGTTCAGCAAGAGCAACAAACTATGGACAACCTTGTAAGAGAGCTTAAAGAGTCTTTAGAGTTCTCATGGCAAAACTATGTTCTTAACCAAGAAAAAATGGGATATCTAAATCAACACGTTGAATATTCAAAAGCTACTCTTGATGCATACCAAGATGAGTTTAGAATTGGCCGCCGCGACCTTATCAACCTACTTGATGCAGAAAACGAATACAACACTGCTTTAAAAGAGATCGCTACAACTGAGACTGCACTATCTTATGCAAAATATAGATTGCTAGATAACATGGGCATGGTTTCAGATAGTTTTGAGCCAGGCTTTGCTAAGAGATATATTCAAGGCGCTTGCAGTATTCAAAACGACTTAAGATAAAAATTTAAAAAGTGATGACCATGAGGGTCAAAGCAAAATTTTGGACGCTTACTTTAAGCGTCCTTTTTTCGTTATTAGCATTAAATGCTGTTGGGGATTTTGTAAAACAAACAACGATAGCAAAGGTGGCTAAAATTTATGGAGAAGATGCAAGAAGAAGGGCATCGGCATTAAATTCTTTAATGACTTCATTGCAAGATGCAACCGAACAAGAGAAATTAATAAAAGTAAATGATTTTTTTAACTCTTTTAGGTGGGTTGATGATATGCAACTTTGGCATAAAAAAGATTACTGGGCTACCAGAATGGAATTTGTAGGAAAAGGCGCTGGTGACTGCGAAGACTACGTTATCGCAAAATATTTCACCCTAAAGCAACTTGGAATTCCAACTCAAAAATTATACTTCACATACGTTAAAGCCTTAAGATACAACCAAGCACATATGGTTTTGGCATATTATGATACACCAAAGTCTATTCCATTAATTTTAGACAACATAAATGGTAAAATAAAAATCGCAACACAAAGAACAGACCTCGTGCCAGTTTATAGTTTCAACGGTGATTCGCTATACTTGGCAAAACAAGAAGGTCTTGGTCAAGCAATACCAGGTGGAAATAAAAAACAAAATCCTAAGTGGATGGAACTAATAGATAGGATAGGAAAAGAGGATTTATGACGCTATTTAAACAGATTATGATCGCTGTGATAGCTTTTGGCATCGTGATTTTTATGGCTGTTGGCTACTTAAATTTTAAGAGCCTAAATGGATACATCAACGACCAGCTCGGTGAAAACGCAAGACACACAGCAAACTCACTTGGACTTGCTTTAAAGCCGATTGTTGATCCTGAGGATATGTCTTTGGCACAAACGATGATAAATTCTATGTTTGATAGCGGCAGATACAAGCTCATTAAACTTGAAGATGTCGATGGTAAGGTGCTTATAGAAAATTCTCAACAAACTATCGTTAAAGATATCCCTGAGTGGTTTTATAAGATTGCTAAATTTGAAGCACCAGTTGCAACTAGCGAGATTATGACTGGCTGGGCTAAATTTGGTACACTTTATGTTCAAGGCAGCACAGCACTTGCCTACAACGAGCTTTACTCAAACTCAAAAAATATTTTTAACTTTCTAGCTTTAATGATCATCATCGCTCTTGTCGTGGCGTTTTTTGCTCTTAAGGCGATATTTAGACCACTTGTTAAGGTGCAAGATCAAGCTGAAGCGATACTTGATAATAAATTTATTATCCAAAAGAGAATTCCATTCACAACCGACCTTAAAAAGATGGTGCTCGCCATGAACTCGATGGTTAGCAAGGTTCAAGACATCTTTGAAAGAGAGGCGGCTACACTTAGCAAGTATCAAGAGCTTTTATATAAAGACTCTATGAGCGGCACTTACAATAGAAGATTTTTCCAAACTAAATTTAGTGAGTATCTAGCAAGTGAAGAGTATTCAAGCGGTGTTGCTTCACTTGTTAGCTTTAAAGATCTAGCTGGGTTAAAAGGCGTTCTTGGCTTTGAAAAATGGCAAAGTGTCATCATAAAAATAGCTCAAATTTTACAAGAAAAATCTACCGAAAATGACCAAAATGCGATTGTCGCAAGGTTAAATGACAACGATTTTATCTTGCTTTCTTACGGTAAAAACTCATCAAATTTCTCAGCTTTAGACGATAAGATCATGGCTGAGTTTAAAAAACTCTATGCAAATTTCTCTATAAACGATAGCGAATGCCCAGTCAATGCTGCTATTGTCGAGTATTCGCCAAGCACTGATATGAGGACACTACTTACATCAGCTGACGTCACTTTGGCTAGTGCAAGACTGGCTGGTTGCTTTACTTGCAAAGAATTTAATGCAAATCAAAACACCCTAGTCATCGGCAAAGAGAAATATAAAGAGCTTATCTTTGACTCTATAAAAGAGGATAAATTTAAATTTGCAGCTCAAAAAGTAGTTGGTTTTGACTCAAGCTTTGAGCAGTACGAACTTTATCTAAGGCTAGTCGATAGCGAGGGCAAATGGCGTATGGCATCATACTTTATGCCAATGGTAAATGAGCTAAATTTAGGTGCGATGCTCGATCTTCATATCCTAAATAGAATCGCTAGAATTTTGCCTGAAAATATCTTGCCTCAAGGAAGCCTGGCGATAAATTTGGGTAAAGAGATATTAAGCTCGGATGAAAATTTCTCAAAACTTGAAGCTACACTTAAGAAAATCGCTCAAATTTCAAAATATAAAAACTATATAGAAATTCCAAACAAAGACGATATTAGTATCGAAAGTATAGTTAGACTTACTAAAAAATTAAAAGAACTCGGCTTTGGTTTTGGATTTGACCACTTTGAACTCAGCGCAAAAGGCATTGAGAAGCTAAAAGAATTTAATCCAGACTACGTAAAGATCCAGTCAAGCGTCTTAATCGACTTTTTAAGTGATAAATCGGGGGCAAATACAAAACAATCACTAGATGTTGTTTTAAGCTCAAAAGATATCATTTTGATTGCGATCGGTGTTGAGAGTGAAGAGCAAAAGAGTAAGCTAATTGAGCTTGGCATTAAAAATATGCAAGGAATTTACATAGATGAAATCAAAAATATTGGATGATAGATGCATAGCGATAAGATAAAAGACGAACTGCTTCAATGTTTGGTGATCTTTACCAAACTTCATAACAACCCATATAGTGCCGATGCTTTGACTATCGGTCTGCCTGTAAAAGATGGCGAAGAGATCGAGCTTTTTTCACTAAAGAGCTCGAAGTCTTTATTTTCTCGCGCAGCTTCACGTGCTGGCTTTGCATCAACGCTTGTCAGAAAAGACCTTGATCAAATTTCGCCTTTAGTTTTGCCTTGTATCTTGATGCTTAGAGGCAAAAAAGCGTGCATCTTGCAATCTTTCAGCGAAGACAAAAAGATGGCAAACATCATCACGCCTGATCTTTCAACTGGTACTAGCACGATAGAAACAAGCAAGCTAAAAGATGAGTATCTAGGCTATGCTTACTACCTAAAACGTGAATTTGTCCCAGAAGATACAAGCTCGACAAAGCTTATTGACGCTGGTAATGATCACTGGTTTTGGGGCACTTTAAAGCGCTCTAAGAAAATTTACTTTGACGTCGTGATAGCAAGCTTTATCATAAACTTATTTGTCCTTGCAAGCCCGCTCTTTACGATGAACGTCTATGACCGCGTTGTGCCAAATAACGCAGTTGAGACACTTTGGGTTCTAGCGCTTGGCGTGAGCGTCGTTTATGGTATCGATCTATTTTTAAAATTTGTTCGTTCATATTTTCTTGAGATCGCAGGCAAGAAGAGCGATATCATTATGAGCTCTATCTTGTTTGAGCGCGTAATGGATATGAAATTTAGCAATAAGCCAAAGTCAGTTGGTTCATTTGCTAGCAACTTAAAAGAATTTGACACAGTTAGAAATTTCTTCTCATCTGCGTCACTTGCTGCCATTGTGGATCTACCATTTGCGTTAATCTTCTTGATAGTTACCTACTTTATAGGAAGCTATCTTGTGCTTGTGCCTATCGTCATCATGATAGCTATTTTGTGCTACACATTTTTTATAAAAGACCCACTTCAAAACGCGATCAAGAGCACATTTGAGGCTTCAGCTATGAAAAATGGAATTTTGATAGAGAGCCTTAGCAGCTTAGAGACCATTAAAACTCTTGGTGCTAGTGGCCACGTGCAGTGGAACTGGGAGGAGGCGACTGGCGAGATAGCAAACAGAAGCATCAAATCAAAAATAATCACTACTTCAATCACAACTGTGACTTCATTTTTGGTGCAGTTAAACACTATCGCTATCATCGTTCTTGGCGTTTATATGATACAAGATACGCACCTTACAATGGGTGGTTTGATCGCTGCTGTTATGCTTAGCTCTCGTGCGATCGCTCCTATGGGTCAAGTAGCCTCACTAGCTGCAAATTTCGAGCAGACAAAGACAGCTTATCAAAGCCTTAGCAAGATCATGCAGATGCCAGTTGAAAGACCTGAGGG
>CAUQCU010000031.1:0-17199 GCA_963516555.1 Campylobacter concisus
GACTTTCGCCTAAATTTATCCACATAGAAAGCTTAGAGTTTTTACGCCAGATGCCTGGGCTAACCAGCCTTGTGATCTTGGTGGCTAGGATAAAGAGCAAGGACTACTCGCCCATCTTATCTCTAAAATCCCTCACTCACCTTAGCTTGCCGCCACAGCATGCGCTTTTTGGACTTTTTGACGAGCTTAGCACTTTGCCAAATTTAAAAACAGGGCTTTTAAAAGAAAGGGCGGAAATTTATAAGAAAAGATGATACTGCAAATTTAAGTTTTTGCTCGGCTTGCAGTAAATTTGATAGTTTTAGGCAAATTTTAAAATTCCATTCACTCGCAAGAATTGGCTACTAAAATTTGGCTTCACTCATCGCTTAGCTCAAATTTTAGAGCCGAAATTACTCGTTCATGAAATTTTAAAATTTGATAGAGTTTTAAAACGCATGCTGCACGATAGTGCTATTGCATGCCACTCCTAACGTCGTCGGGGTTAGGGGATTGTTAAGGGGGAAGGGAGCGACTTCGTAATTCAAGCCTCTTCCCCCTTAACAAAGAAACGAAATTTAAATTTCTAAAAAATCTACTTTTGCAAATTTTAAATTTTAAAATCTTACTCACTCGCCTTAGCAGACTACTAAATTTAGGCTGCACTTTGTTTAGCACTAAATTTAGAGCCGTGATATGCTCTCTCGTAAATTTTAAAATTTGCTGAGGCTTACCGATACACAACCGCATACAGAGCATCAGCACCATTGTATGTCCCTTGAACGTGTGAGAGGTTTTTACTCGGACTTTGCCTCGTAACTGCAAGCAGAGCGTAATTCAAGTCCTCTTGTCTCCCTTTTAAAAAAACAAAACTATAGATTTCTAAAAAATCTATTTTTGAAAATTTTTAAAACTCTACTTAAATTTTAAACCTACCAAAGCTATAATACGCCCCAAAAAAGGATAAAAAATGAAAACAATCATGCTTTGTGCGATATGCTCCGTCACACAGGGAAACTGCGCTGAGGACTGCGCTTATTGCACGCAAAGTGCCAAAGCTGGCGCTGATATCACGAAATTTAAAGAAAAAAGCGTGCAGCAGGTGGTGCACGAAGCCAAAATGGCTTATAAAAACCACGCTCTTGGCTTTTGCTTAGTCACAAGTGGCGCCAGGCTAAATGACAAAAAGACCGACTATATCGCTTCTTTAGCAAGAGCTGTGAGCAAAGAAGTGCCAAATTTGATGCTCATCGCATGTAACGGTATGGCAACTTACGAGCAGCTTTGTGAGCTTAAAAATGCTGGCGTTTTTAGCTACAACCACAACCTAGAAACTAGCCGCGAATATTTCCCAAAAATCTGCACAATGCACTCTTGGGACGAGCGATATCAGACAAATTTAGACGCAAAAAGGGCTGGGCTCATGCTTTGCACTGGCGGCATTTACGGCGTTGGCGAGAGCGAGGCTGATAGGGTGAGCTTTAGAGCTAGCCTAAAAGAGCTTGAGCCGTTTTCGTCGCCTATAAATTTTTTCATAAAAAGCGACGCACTAAGGCTTGTTCAGCCACCTCTTAGCGCGGATGAGGCCCTAAAAATCGTGCGTGAGACCAAATGCGCACTGCCAGAAACTAGGGTCATGATAGCTGGTGGCAGGGAGAAGATTTTGGGCGAGAGGCAGTATGAGATCTTCGAAAATGGCGCCGATGCGATCGTGATAGGCGACTACCTCACCGCAAAGGGCGAGAAGGCGAGCAAGGACATCGAGGAGCTCACAAAGCGCGGTTTTAGCTTTGCAAGCATCTGCCACTAATGCTTGTAAATTTACTTTTTGCGGGGCTTGGAGGCTTTATCGGGGCTGGGTGCAGGTTTTTAGCCGGCGAGCTGCTAAAATTTAGCCACTTTCCACTAGCCACGCTTGGCGTAAATGTGCTTGGTAGCTTCATTATCGGTGTTTTATTTTGCCTAAATTTAAGCCAAAGCGTGAGGGTTTTTTTGGTAGTTGGTATACTTGGCGGCTTTACCACATTTTCAAGCTTTAGCCTTGATAGCGTGAAATTTTTACTAGAGGGCGAACTCATAAAAGGCTTTTTAAATATATTTTTAAACCTTAGCCTTTGCCTACTTGCAAGCTATCTTGGCATTTTGCTTGGCAAAAATTTATGATGTTTTTAAGGTTCACAATAAAATAACTTTATCTATACCATTTTGCAAATTAAAAAACTTTACTAGAGTTTTTTAATTGCATGCGGTGCTTTAGCACTAACGCATGCCACTTCTAACGTTGTCGGGCTTTACTTCGACTTCGTCTCGTAACTGCAAAGCAGACAGGGGATTGTTAAGGGGGAAGGGAGCTTCTTTGCTTCGCAAGCTCGCAACTGCAAGCAGACAGGGGATTTCAAAAGGGGGATAAGGGACGGCTTTGCTTCGCAGGCTCGCAACTGCAAGCAGAACGTAACTCGAGCCCCCTTTTTTTTGTCTCCCTTTTGAATAAAAAGAAATTTACAAATTTAATCAAGCTATCTTTTAAATTTTAAAACTTTCATTCACTACTAAGAATTGACTACTAACATTTGGCTTCGCTTATAGCTTAGCTCAAATTTTAGAGCCGAAATTACTCGTTCATAAAATTTCAAATTTGCTCAAATTTAATAAAACCCCATGCAGTGCGCCGCCACATGCGCCTCTCTACCTAGCCTCTACCTTTGGCATCTGTAGCATAAAATTTCTAGCTTCGCTTAAAAGCACCGGCTTAAGCGCATCTGCTGATGTTTGTGGGTCGTAAATTCTCTCATATGAAAGCATCAAAACTCCATCTTTTTTAAGCAAAAAGTGGATTATTTCTATATTTTTGCTCTTAGTTTCATCTTTTATAAGAGCTAAAATTTGATCATTTTCTTCGCTAAAAAGCACGTTTTTATCTTGCTTAAGAGTCTTTTTTAGCTCTTCTAGCTCGCTTTTTGTCTTAACATCTTTGTCAAACTTTACCTTAAACGAGGCAAAGTGCTCGTCCATGTTTTCATTTTTTAAAAAGTAAAAGCTCTCATTTTTAACCACTTGCTTTTTATAAAATGTGCTCCCATCAAACCTAAAACTCTCAACCAAGCTTAGCTCATCTGCTAAAGAAAAGAGACCAAAAAACAGCAAAACAAAAAGGCTAAATTTGCGCATAAATTTCACTCCAAATTTCTAAAAATAGCCACCATTTTGCCCAAATTTCGCTTAGCTTAATCAAAAAATAACAAAGCTTTTTATACAATCAGGCATTTTTATTTTAAGGATCTTTTTGCAGTTACACCAAGCAAGCGAGCTTAGCATTCTTGTCGTTTTGGCATTTATCGTCTTTGCTTCGCCTTATATTTCTAAAATTTTACGCATCCCAGTCGCACCTGCCGAGATACTACTTGGCGCGGTTGCTGGCTACATTGGAGTTGTTGGCGAAAACGAGATGTTTAAGCTCATCAGCGAAGTTGGCTTTTTCTTTTTGATGTTTCTAGCTGGCATGGAAATCGATCTTAGGATGCTAATAAACATCGACCGTAAAATTTTGCGCCTTGGGCTCATCTATCTAGCGCTCATCTACGCTCTAGCCACGGCCCTGACGCTAGGACTTGAGCTTAGCCTGCTTTACATCATCATCATCCCGATAATGGCCGTTGGTATGGTATTTACGCTATTTAAGGAGTATGGCAAGCAGCAAGAGTGGTTAAATTTAAGCATGCTAATCGCAACTATCGGCGAGCTTTTAAGCATCACGCTTTTAACCTTTACCGCTGCTTACTTGCAGTTTGGAGCGAGCATAAATTTATGGCTAACGATTGGCTATTTGATCCTATTTTTGGCTATCAGCGTGCTTAGTTTTAAAATTTTGGACGTGCTTTTTTGGTGGTATCCAGGGCTTAAAGTGGTGCTCATGCCACACTACGACAAGGACGAAAAGGACATCAGGCTTTGCATCGCAGTATTTTTCACGATGATAGCCTTGATGCTCTATCTAAATTTAGAGGTCGCCTTTGGCGCGTTTATCGCAGGTATGTTTATCACGACATTTTTCGATCACAAAAAGGACTTGCCGCACAAGCTTTCAAGCTTTGGATTTGGCTTTTTGGTGCCGATATTTTTCATCCACATAGGCTCTACCTTTAAGCTTTCAAGCCTAGGATCTAGCGAAGTGATAAAGGATGCTATTTTTATATTTTTAGCGATGCTTGGCACGAGAGTTGTATCTAGTTTGCTCTTTTTGGGCAAACTTGGCTTTAGAGGGATATTTTTATTTTCAGTTTCGCAGTCTATGCCGCTCACTCTTTTGATCGCAGTTGCTACTATCGCACACAAATCAGGCGAGATAAGTGACTATTCTTACTCATCTTTCATCCTAGCAAGCCTCGCACAAGCTATAATAGGAGCTATAATCATCAAAATTTTAATGCAATCAAAAAGCAAGGAGTAAAAATGTCATCAAATACAGCCACATTAATCGACAACCGAACTGGCAAGAGCTATGAATTTCCTATCCTAAAAGGCACGATGGGGCCAGACGTCATCGACATATCGACCTTTTTTAGCGATACTGGGATGTTTACCTTTGACAGGGGCTACACCTCAACTGCGATGTGCCGCTCAGCCATAACCTACATCGACGGCCTAAAGGGCGAGCTAATGTATAGAGGCTACGACATCGCGTATTTGGCTGAAAATAAGACATTTTTAGACGTTGCCTACCTGCTTTTAAACAAAGAGCTACCAACTAACGAGCAATACAGGGGCTTTAAAGATGAGCTCAAAAAAAGAAGCTTTATACACGAGGGCATGATGAAGCTCTTTGATGCATTTCCAGACAAGGCGCACCCTATGGCGATCTTGCAAGCAGCGGTCTCAGCGCTAAGTGCCTTTTACTCAGACCACCTAAACATGGATAAACCTGAAGAGTACCATGAGATGGCTATGCGTATCATCGCTAAGATCCCGACGATAGCGGCCTTTAGCTACCGATACTCACGTGGCCTGCCTATTATATATCCAAATTTAGATCGTGGCTTTACTGAAAATTTCCTCTACATGATGAGGGGCTATCCATACGAGCATGTCGATCTTAAGCCTATCGAGATAAAGGCGCTTGATACGGTCTTTATGCTCCACGCTGATCACGAGCAAAATGCCTCAACGACTACTGTTAGGACCGTTGGCTCTACGCACGCGCACCCATACGCATGTATAAGTGCAGGTATAGGCGCACTTTGGGGCTGGGCTCATGGTGGGGCAAACGAGGGCGTTATCCGTCAGCTTGAAGAGATCGGTTCGGTCGCAAACGTCGATAAATACATCGCTAGAGCAAAGGATAAGAACGATCCATTTAGACTTATGGGCTTTGGTCACAGGGTCTATAAAAACTTCGACCCACGCGCAAAAGTGCTAAAAAAGATGAGAGATCAGCTCATGGATGAGATAGGCATAAACTCAGAGCTTATAAAGATCGCCAACCGCATCGAAGAGATCGTGCTAAATGACGACTACTTTGTAAGTAGAAATTTATATCCAAATGTTGATTTTCACTCAGGGCTCATCCTAAAGGCGCTTGGCATACCAAATAATATGTTTGCCGTTATCTTCGTCATCGGCAGGACACCAGGCTGGATCAGTCAGTGGATCGAGCTAAAAGAGCAAGACGCGATAAAGATCGTCCGCCCAAGACAGCTCTACGTCGGAGAGACGAACAGAACACCAAAATGAGCGAGCTTTTAAACTTAGCCATCAAGGCAGCCATAAGCGCTGGGGGTGAGATAATGAAAATTTACTCATCTAATGGCGAGGCGCTCAAAGTCTGCCTAAAAGATGATAGCTCGCCGCTAACTAGCGCTGATCTAGCGGCAAATGAGGTGATACTAAAAGAGCTAAGTAAAAGTGGGATAAAAATTTGCTCTGAAGAGAGCATCTTACAAGAGAGCGATAAAGATGAGTTTTGGCTAGTTGATCCGCTTGATGGCACGAAAGAATTTTTGGCTAGAAATGGCGAATTTTGCGTTTGTATAGCGCTTATAAAAGAGGCTAGGCCGGTGCTTGGCGTCATTTTTATCCCAGTTAGCAAAGAGCTTTTTTACGCTGATGAAAACGGCGCTTTTAAAGAAATTTTAGGCGCTAATGATGAGGTCGTAGAAAGGCAAGATCTAAGTGAAAAAGCTAAAAGCTTAAATAACTTCATCTTTTCAAGCAGAAGAGGCGAGACGAAGAGGGTCATGCTTATAAGAGATAGTTTAAATTTAGAGCAAAAATGCATTGGATCTGCCATTAAATTTTGCCGTTTAGCCGAGCTTGGCGGGATATATGTGAGATTTAGTCCAAGCTATCTTTGGGATAATGCCGCAGGCGAGGCGGTGGTGAAATTTAGCGGTGGCAAGGTCTTAAACGCTAGCGACAGATGCGAACCAAGCTACAAACTAGCTGATCTAAAAAGCCCATTTTACGTAGCATTTGGCAAAAATACTTTGGGCTTAGAAGATGAAGTTTTTAAGCTTATAGAGCAGGGCAGATAAGGCTACTTGCACCTTATCTCGCCACTCATCTTTAAAAATGCGCTTTCGTTTTGCTCTAAAAATTTATTTGCCGCTTCTAAATCCTGAAATTTATCTTTTAGCCTGATTACTAAAGTGCCACATTTTAGCTCTCTAGCTCGCTCTAAACTAGCATCAAAGCTTTGCGTTAGATCATTGACGCTTTTTATTAAAAGATCGTTTTTGCTTAGCTCTTTTACGCTAAATTTAGTGTGTCTCTCAGCTCTTACTACGCCAAGATAGTTTGCGACTTTAACATTACTTATGTAGATAAAAACCCCCTCACGCAAGTTACTACTAAACGCCACTGCATCATCTTGCTCAAGTATCTTTGCAAGCTCCTCTCCGCCGTAGTTTAGGCTGCTTTTAAGATTTAGATTTTTCACGCTTGGCTGGCTCGCACAACCTGCTAGAAATATACAAAATATAAGAGCTAAAGTTCTTTTCATTTTAAATTTCCTCAAGCAAATAGAGCATGCTAGCTATTTTTATAGTGCCTGCCACATAGTTCAATATATTTGATACAACCTTGTTTCTTTTTATCTCCTTGCCATTTGTTTCAAAAAACTTGACATCATTTTCTTTTATAAATTTTAAAGCTTTGGCTACAATATCTTCTAAGTTATTTTTACCATCTAGTAGTAAAAATATATAATAATCAACCAAATTTAGTTTTTCAGAAACTCCAAATTTATTTGCAAAAACAATGTCCGTCTTATCTTTATGTTTTAAAAAATACTTAACATAATTTATCAAATTTGGGTTTAGCCTTGAATACCCTGGCCTATACTCTATATCTTTTAGTTCATCTTTTAACATCATCACATTGCCTGAATTTGTTAATATTCTTATAAACGAAGCATAAACTGTAAGCTTATCTTCTGGTAAAATTTCTAAAATTTGAGAGAGATTTATGCTGGCTGGAAACATCTTGTTAAAGACTTCACAAAGCCAAGATATATCTTGTGGCATGATATGAAATCTATCATACCATCCATCATCTCTTTTTATAAAATCCGCCACAATGTGAAGTTTATTTATATCACTTGGACCTATCTGCTTTGCCTTAACAACATCAAAAGTATTTTTATGAACGATTAGGCTCTGCCTAAAAAGCCTCATATTTAAAATATCCAAAAACTGCTCACTTTGTACACGATCTGCAAAATGCACATTTTTAAAGTCATCCACAAGAGCATTTCCAAAATCAGGCACAAAGACATCTTTCATATCGATGTCACAAAGATAAGCTAAGTCAAATTTATCTATTTTTTCGCAAAAGTCTTTAAAATAAAATGGATCATTTATATCTTCCAAAAACTCATGAGCTACGTAAAAATCACTTTTGCTAAGAATATTATCTATCCAAAATAGCAATAATTTGGCTGGTATCTTATTTTCATAATTTTCGCCAAGCTTTGTTAGCAATACCTCTTTATAGACTAAAAGTGCCTCTTTGGCTGCTTTTAGCCTCTCTTCTGTGCTATCCTTATTTTTTGCAGCAAGTAGCATAAGATCACGCACGACATCTTTTATCTTCCAGCCAGGATAGACATTGTAAGAGATAAACGCCACGCCGTTTTGGCTTAAATTTTCTCTTACTACCCTTAAAATAGCATCTTTTACAAAGTCAGGCACCCAGCTAAAGACGCCGTGAGCTATGATGTAGTCAAATTTCTCATCGCTTTTAAACTCGCAGATATCGCCGTGTATTAGCTCTAGATTGTTTAGTCCTATCTCCTTAATGATCTCTTGCCCACGCCTTATCTGCTCACCGCTAAGATCAATGCCGACCACTCTTGCATCTTTATTATTTACAGCAAATGGGATCAAATTTCCACCAAAACTGCACCCTATCTCAAGCACTTTCGCGGTTTTGCAAGGAGGTGGGTTGATACCAAGAAGCGTAGCGCAAGCCTCTAGTTTATAGGGCGATGACTGCGCAAATGCCGCTGATTTATATGTTAGCTCGTCATAAGACTTTTCGATCTTGCTATTTTTGTCCATCTTCTATCCTTAGTAGTCTTCGTTTTTGATCTTCTCCAACATATTTTTAGCGTCGTTTTCAGGCTCATCAACGATATATGCGCGCCTTATATTGCCACCTTTTATGATAAGTGTTTGACGAAAGTAAAATTTATGCCCATTTGCAGCTGCAAATACAGGCAATTCAAGCGCGCGCTCTAGCATAAACTCGCTATCATTTAAAAACATCACGCCAGTTGCGGTCTCTTCTTCAAATTTCTTCTGAGCCGCGATATCTTGGGAGCCAATAGCTACTACCATAAAGCCAAGATCGTTAAATTCTTTAAGAAGTTTTTTGTAGTTTATCGCTTGCTTGGTGCAGCCTTTTGTAGCTGTTCGCTTAAAAGCTCGAAGTCCTCACCTATCTTTGGATAGATAAAAACTACGCAGTCGTGGGTCCTTGCAAAGGCTGAAAAGTCAAATTCTTTACCGTCTAAAGTCCTTAAATAGATGCTTGTAGGCACTTTTATCATGTTTTGTCCTTTAAAAATTTTATCTATTATATATCTTTAAGCTTTTTTTGAATTTAAGAGATAGACGACAAAAAGAACGAAAAAGCTAATTATTAGCATCAAAAGTGCATAGATGTGAGCTTTGGTATAATCAAGCATCTCAACCGCCTCAAATATCGCGATACTAGCAACCTTGCTCTCTCCAGCCACGCTGCCACCTATCATCAAAACCACGCCAAATTCGCCCATCGTATGAGCAAAACTAACGACGATTGCGGTTAGTAAGTTTGATCTGATACTTGGCAAGATCACTCTAAAAATGGTCGTGAGCCTACTTTTGCCAAGGCTGTAGCTCGCCTCAAAAAGGCTCTTTTTTAGGCTATTTAGCCCAGCATAAATGGGCCCAAACATAAATGGTAGCGAGTAGATACAGCTTGCCGCAACAAGGCCAGTAAAGTTAAAAACAAGCCTCACGCCAAAGAGCTCTTCGATAAATTTACCAAAGGCCGAGTATGGCGAGAGAAAAATAAGCAGATAAAAGCCAAGAACGCTTGGCGGCAGCACCAAAGGCAACGAGATAATGGACTCTAAAAATGCCTTGCCAAAGAATTTCTTTTGCGACATAAAATAAGCCAGCGCAACGCAGAAGAAAAATAGGATAAAGGTCGTGATAAAAGAGAGTTTTAGAGATAGCCAAAATGGCTCGTAGTCGATAGATAGTAGCTCGCTCATCATGCTTTTACCAAATTTACGCCAAAGGCTTTTGTGCTAACTATGGCGGTGTCACCAGCTCTTAGCCCACTAGCCTCTGCGCTACTTAGCACGACTTCGCAAATTTGGCGGTTTATCAGCACGCTCGCCACAAAAATGGCGTCACATTTTTTGATCTCTAAAACCTTAGCGTTAAATGCAAATTTCTGCGATCCTGCACTTTTTAAAAATATCTCACTCGCACTGCCAGACCTTGAAATTTTGCCATTTTCAAGGACGAAAACCTTGCTGCAAAGCTTGTAAATTTCAGCGATATCGTGACTTACTAAGATAGCGCTCATCTTAAACTCATCGTGAAGTGCTAGCAAATAGTCTTGCAGCTTCTCACGCATGGCGTTATCTAGGGCACTTAGTGGCTCATCAAGCAGTAAAATTTCAGGCTTTCTCATCACCGCACGTGCAAGTGCCACACGCTGCTTTTGACCGCCTGAAAGCTCGCCTATCTTGGCGTTTTTTAGGCTCTTTAGCTCGCAAATTTCAAGCAGTTTGTTCGCTAAATGTTCATCATTATTTGCAAAAAGCAAATTTTTAAAGACGTTCATATTTTCAAAAAGTGCGTAGTCTTGAAACAAAAAGCCGATATTTCGCTTTTGCGGGGCTAAATTTGTCTTTTCATCAAAAAATATCTTATCTCCAACCTTTATCACGCCACTTTGCGGGGTTTCAAAGCCAGCGATGAGCCTTAAAATCGTCGTTTTACCTCCGCCACTTGCTCCATAAAGTGCGACAAACTCGCCACTTTCAAAGGCAAGCTCGGCCTCAAGCATAAATTTACCGCCACCGCCATTTAGCTCTTTTTTGCATGAAATTTCTATCATTTTTAAGCGCTTACGTGGATACTTGTTGATTTAACGTAGGCAAAAACCTGCTCGCCTACCGCTAAATTTAGCCCTTTTAGAGCGTGATCTGAGATGATAGCCTCAAAGCAAAGCTGCTCACACTTTAGGCTAACTATGCTTAAAATTTCGCCGCAAGTTATGCCAGCGACCTCGCATTTTAGCTCATTTTCAAGCGAACTAGCCTCAAGTCTAAGCCTTGATAGGACGACATCTGAGCTTTTGAAATTTAAGCTCACCTCATCATTTAGAGCAAATTTGCTAGCCTCATTTAAGGCTAGCATATATAAATTTGTCCCTAAATTTAAGCACTCAAGCTCAAAAAAGCTGACGCCATCTTTGGATGAAATTTGAGCGATCTTTGCTTTTATCATTTAGCTGGGACGTTGTAGCCAAATTTCTTGAAAATTTCTCTTGCCTTTTCGCCCAAGATAAACTCATAAAATGCCTTTGCATCAGCGTTATTATCAGCATGTTTTAAGAGTACGATGCCTTGATCGATCGGAGTGTAGAGCTCTTGAGGCACGAAGATATAGTTAGTGCCCTCTTTATATTTTGCCATTTTCTCGCTAAAAAGCGCGCTAGCAGCGATAAAACCAACGTCTGAAGCACTTAGTGCCTGAGAAAGTGTCTCAGAAATTTTTTGAGCGTAGACGATGTTTTTCTCTACTTTATCATAAAGTTTTGCATTTTTAAGAGCCTCGATACTAGCCTTGCCGTAAGGTGCAGTCTCTGGGTTTGCTATAGAGATCGCTTTTAAGCCGCGAACGGCTTCGATGCCCTTTTTAAAATCCACATCTCTTATAGAAAAGATCGCTACAGCGCCTTGTGCATAAACTTTTGGAGCAGCGACTGCAAAGCCTGTGTCGTAGGCCTTTTGCGCAAAGCCCATATCAGCAGCCATGAAGATATCAGCTGGAGCTGAGTTTTGTATCTGCGTGACAAGACCACCGCTTGCGCCAAGAGTTAGGTTGATCTTAGCGTCTGGATGAAGTTTGTTAAACTCTTTTATGAGCTCTGGAAACGCGTAAGTCGTGTTTGCTGCGGCATAGACATTTACCTCTGCGCCAAGTGCGTTTATGGCAAGCAGAGCTGCCACACATAGAAATTTAAAAACCTTTTTCATTTATACTCCTATAATGATTTGAGATGATTTTACTATTGCTAAAAGCGTGTCGCCAACGCCTATTTGCATATCCATTGCGCTATCTTTTGTGATGATAGCAGTTAAAGTTTGCTCATCGCTTAGTTTTAGCGTGACCTCAGCATTTACAGCGCCTATCTTTGCCTCGATGACCTCGCCTTTTAGCTGATTTTTAGTGCTTATTTTTATATCAAGATCTTTTGCAAGGATGACAGCTGGTGCTTTAAAGATGAAAACTACCTTTTGACCCACTTTTAGGCCTAAATTTTTCTCGCTCTCAACTGTTATAGTGGCTTCAAGTGTGTTGCCATTGCTTAGTTTTGCAACTATCTCAGAATTTACAGCGCCTCTGTTTATACTAACGATATCACATGAGAGCTGGTTTCTAGCGCTTAAATTCATACTCATTCTTTGCAAATTTATGATATCAACATCCTCAAAATCAACCTTTTGGCAAACTTTTTGCAAAAAGTCCTTTTGCGTCTCTAGGATAGCGTCGTAAATTTTTATCAATTTTTTGGCGTATGGGCTAAGCTCTGAGCCACTATTTTTCTTGTTGCCATCAGCTCTTATGATGAGAGGCTTGCTGCTTTTGTTGTTTATCGTATCTAAGCAGTCCCAAGCGTTTTTGTATGATATGCCGACAACCTCAGCCGCTTTTGTGATACTTTTTGTCTCTTTTATCGCCTTAAGTAGCGCTATATGCTTTGCCAAAACCTGCGTATCTTCGCCTAGAAATAGCTCTAAGTTTATATCTGCTTTCAAAATTTTAACCTCTAAATATATAATAATAATTTGCAAAGTATATCTAATTATATTAATTCGCACGCTTAAATTACAAATTTTCTTTAACTTTTTGTAAAGTTTCAAGAGGATAAAATCTAAGCCACATTTTATAAATAAATTTTAAGGTTTTGTGATGAAATTTTTGCTTGCTATCTTTTGTAGCCTGCTTTTAGCCTGTGCCAGCGCTGATATAAATGCGACTAATGGCAATGAAAATGACGATTTTGACGTTGAATTTGAAGCAAAAAAAGATGTTTTTGACCCACTTAGTGGCTATAACAGAGTGATGACAAATGTAAATGACTTTATCTACATAAATATGCTAACTCCAGTGGCAAAAGGCTACGCTTATGTCGTGCCAGCTACGGCTAGGACGATGGTTGCAAATTTCTTTGACAACCTTCTTTTTCCAGTGCGTTTTGTAAATAACCTACTTCAGTTTAAATTTCAAAACGCTGGCGAAGAGACTTTGCGCTTTTTGGCAAATACGATAATTGGCTTTGGAGGGCTAACAGACGGGGCAAAATACTATGATCTAAAGGCTCACAACGAGGACTTTGGACAAACACTTGGCTACTGGGGGCTTGGAAGCGGCTTTCACATCGTTTGGCCACTTATCGGACCATCAAATTTAAGAGATACTGGAGGCCTAGTTGGCGACTATTTTGCCGATCCTATCAGCTACGTAGACCCTATGCTTTTATCGCTTGGTATCATGTCTTATAGGACGTTTAACAGCTTTGCACAAGACCCAACAGCATATGAAAAACTACGCAAAGACGCGATCGATCTATATCCATTTTTACGCGATGCTTACGAGCAAAGACGCGATAAACTTATCAAGGAGTAAGTATGAAAATTTTTAAAGCTTTTGCGGTGATTTTACTTTTAGCAACTAGCCTTTTTGCCCTCTCAAAAGAGCAGATAAAGCCTGAGATAGAGGCAAAGACAACAAAGGTGATTGAAATTTTAAAAAATACAAATTTAGATAACAATGCAAAGACAAAGGAGATTTTTGCTCTGCTTGATCCATTTTTTGACTACAAACAAATGGCAAAGATCAGCCTTGGCAAACGCTACAACAGCCTAAGCGCTGACGAGCAAGCTAAATTCGACGCTGCATTTGAGCAAAAGCTAAAAAGCTCATATATCGACAAACTCTTAGGCTACAAAGACCAACAGATCCACATCA
Source organism: Campylobacter concisus (assembly GCA_963516555.1). Lineage (GTDB taxonomy): Bacteria > Campylobacterota > Campylobacteria > Campylobacterales > Campylobacteraceae > Campylobacter_A > Campylobacter_A concisus_BA. The sequence continues at coordinate 13,731 of CAUQCU010000031.1, forward strand.
CTGGAGAGAGTGAGCCTCAGAAAAATAGATATTGGCTCACATCTGAGCTTCTAAATGACGGCAAAAACTATGAATTTGTCTATAAATTTTACGATGCAAAAGAGCGTGGCTGGCTCATTTACGACCTTGATATCGTTGGTGTGAGCATCATTCAAACTTATAGAAGTCAGTTTGGCGACGTGCTAAATAATGGCGATTTTAATACGCTTTTACAAAAACTAAACGAAGCGGTTTTGCCTGATCAAAACAAAACTAATCCTTAATGCGACAAATTTTTAAATTTATCATTGCCAAAAACAAGCTTGTTATCTCGCTTGTGCTAGTTCTAAGCGTAGTTTTTGGCTACCTTAGCACAAAGCTTAGCATCGATGCTTCGGCTGAGACCTTGCTGCTTGAACATGACCCAGATCTAAAAGCCTATAGGCATATCGCACAACGCTACGACTCGCCAGGGCTTTTGGTGGTCGCTTTTACCCCAAAAGATGATCTTTTTTCACCTAAAAATTTAGAGCTTATTAAAAATTTAAGTGACGAGCTAGCCAAAAATGAGATGGTTAGCAGCGTCATCTCTATCTTAAACGTCCCACTTCTAAATAGCGTAAAAGGTGGCGTTACAGGCATCTTGGATCACACTCCAACGCTAAGTGATAAAGATATAAATATCTCAAAAGCAAAGCTTGAGTTTGCAAAAAGTCCTATTTATAGCGGAAATTTGATAAGTAAAGATCTAAAAACCACAGCGATCGCGCTAAATTTAAAGCAAGATGAGAAATTTAACGAGCTTTTAAATGAGCGAAATTTACTTAGCCAAAAAGAGTCAAACGGCACTATCACACAGACCGAAAAGCTTAAATTTAAAGCGCTTGTAACGGAGTTTAAAGCTTACCGAGATGAGCTTAGAAAGAGCGATCACAAAAACCTTGAAGCCATAAAGGCAACTATCGCTAAATTTAACGCAAATGACGAGCTCTTTTTGGGCGGCGCAAATATGATCGCTGATGATATGATAGGCTTTATAAAGAGCGATCTTTTGGTTTATGGCCTAAGCGTTCTAGCGCTTCTTAGCTTTAGTTTGTGGCTATTTTTTAGGCAGATTAGATGGATTGTCTTACCGATGTTTATCTGCGCGGTAAGTGCGATTTTTACGACTGGAATTTTTGGTATGTTTGGCTGGGAGGTGACGGTCATTAGCTCAAACTACATCGCACTTCAGCTCATCATCACCATCTCAACAGTCATCCACCTAGTCGTAAGCTACCGAGAATTTTATGCAAAACACCCAAAATACAGCCAAAATCAGCTCATTTATCTAACACTACGTGATAAATTTTCTCCATCTTTTTGGGCGATATTTACAACGGTTATTGGCTTTAGCTCATTAATGAGTGCCGATATAAAGCCAGTTATCATGCTTGGCATTATGATGAGTGCAGGTATCAGCGTTTCACTCGTACTTGCATTTTTGTTATTTGGCGCTGTAAATGTAAATTTAAAGAAGCTTGCCCCTGTTAGGACATTTGAAAATAGCTTTAAATTTACAAAATACTGCGCAAATCTAGCCCTTAACTCAAGAAAGATCATCTACGCAGTTTGCGTGCTAGTCGTCTGTTTTGGCGTCTATGGCATAAGCAAAATAAAGGTTGAAAACAGCTTCATTGGCTACTTTAAAGAGAGTACGCAGATCCGCCAAGGCATGCAAGTCATTGATACCAAGCTTGGTGGCACGATCCCAGTTGATGTGATAGTTAAATTTAAAGAGAGCGAGCCAAAACAAGAGAGTAGCGAAGAAAAAGACGAGTTTGAGAGCGAATTTGAAAAGGACGCAAAAGACGCAAAATACTGGTTTAACAGCTACCACACAAGGATCGCTGAGAAAATTCACGACCATTTGGCGCAGCAAAAATTTGTAGGCAACGTAAGCTCGCTTGCAACGCTCATAAAGGCGATAAAAGAGCTAAATAACGGCGTTAGTGATGATTTTTTGCTTGCTGCGATGTATGAGAAGCTACCACTTGAGTATAAAAACATCTTGTTAAGTCCTTACGTGAGCGTCGAAAACGACGAGCTTAGATTTAGTTTAAGGATCATCGATAGCGACTCTGAGCTTAGGCGAAATGAGTTTTTAAAAGAGCTTAGAGCTGGGCTTGCCAAGCTTACCGAAAATGACAACGTGAGCATAGAAGTAGCCGGTATGATGGTGCTTTACAACAACATGCTTCAAAATTTGCTTAGCTCGCAGGTTGATACATTTGGACTAACGGTTGCGATACTTTTTGTCATATTTTGCTTTGTTTTTAGAAGTATCAAGCTAGCAACCATCGCCATTGTTTCAAATTTGATCCCGCTTTGCACGCTCTTTGGTGTGATGGGATTTTTTGGCATACCGCTTGATGTGATGAGTATTACGATTGCTGCCATTAGTATAGGCATCGGCGTTGATGATATCATCCACTACATCCACCGCTTCAAAGAGGAGCTGCTTACAAAAGACGTTTTTGAGAGCATCAAGGCTGCACATGCTAGCATAGGATATGCGATGTATTACACCTCATTTACCATTTTTCTTGGCTTTAGTGTGATGATAACTAGCAACTTTATACCGACTATTTATTTTGGCTTGCTAACTGATCTTGTTATGGTATTTATGCTGCTTGGTGCGCTCATCATCTTGCCAAGTTTGATAGCAAGTTTTGTGAAAAAGCGCGAGGTATAAATTTATTTGATAACTTTGATAAACGAATAGACATCAGCCACGCCATCAATGTGCTTGGCGTACCAAATGGCGTGCTTTTCTTGCTCGATGCTATCTACCACACCGCTAAAAACAACGTCACAGCCAACGATGCTAACACGCACATTTGTACCCTCAACGACGCTATCTTTAAAGAGATTTTGCTTTAAATTTGCAAGTATGCTCAGGCTATCGCAGGGATACTCGCTCTTTTTCACCCTAAGATAGGTGTAAATTTTTCGCACTCCGTCCGTGCTTTTGGCAAGCTCGACTAGCTTATCTCCTAGCTCTTTGCTATCAACAAGCCCTATGAGATAGGCATCGCCGTAAAAGACCTCTATCTCGATGTCGATGTTGCTAAGTCCTTTTGAAAACAAAATCTTGCTTTGTAGCTTGCTTTGGATAAATTTATCACGAGAGATCGAGTAGATGCCGCGTTTATCGCGAGAAATGGAGTATGCGTCATATACATTTAGCGGCGCTGTTGCTGGGGTGAGGACTGAGGAGCAAGAGCAAAAAAATAAGACCAAAAATGCAAAAATGATAAATTTAGAAATCATAAATCCTTTTGTAATTTTAAAAAGTTTATAGAAAATGGGCTAAAATTTATCTAAATCTGCTAAAATAACACACACGGAGGATAAAGTAATCTGGTGATGCTCACGGGCTTCAAACCCGATGACTGGGCGGTTGACCGTCTGGTGGGGAGTTCGATTCTCTCATCCTCTCGCCACTTTT
>CAUQCU010000032.1:0-16797 GCA_963516555.1 Campylobacter concisus
TACACGAGATTTAACGACGATCAAGGCGGCTTTGGCATAGGGCTAAATTTAGTAAAAGAGTGCTGCAAGAAAAATGGCATCGCCATAAAATGCCAAAGTGAGCTTGATGGCGAGACTACGTTTTCGCTCTCTTGGTAGAGTTAAATTTAAAACACCACCCTATTCTAAATAATAAAATTTATTAAAAAAGAGAATTTATATCCAAAATTTATTTTTGATAAATTTTATTAATATTATAATCCTTTTACAAAATCTTAATCGAGGAGAAAAGTATGAAACTACTTGAAAAATACGGGCTTTTTATAAATGGTGAGTGGCGTGACGCAAAAGACGGCGCTACACTTGATGCCAAAAATCCAGCAAACGGCGAGCACCTTGCAAAGATCGCTGACGCTACCGAAGAAGATGTAAATGACGCAGTTCGTGCTGCACGTGAAGCTTTTAAGAAATTTAAACACACCACAGTTAGCGAGCGCGCAAAGCTGCTAAACAAGATCGCTGATATCATCGACGAGCACAAAGAGCACTTAGCAAAAGTTGAAAGCATGGACAACGGCAAGCCAATCCGTGAGACGCTAAATGTCGATATCCCTTTTGCAGCCGAGCATTTTAGGTACTTTGCTGGCGTTATCATGGGCGAAGAAGGCAGCGCAAATGTGCTTGACGAGAAGCAACTCTCTATCGTTTTACGCGAGCCAATAGGCGTTGTGGGTCAGATCGTGCCTTGGAATTTTCCATTTCTAATGGCAGCTTGGAAGCTAGCTCCAGTGATCGCAGCAGGCGATGCGAGCGTGTTTAAACCTTCAAGCGAGACAAGCCTAAGCGTGCTTGAGCTATTTAGGCTGATAGATAAAATTTTGCCAAAAGGTTTGATAAACATAGTAACTGGCAGAGGCAGCAAAAGCGGCGAGTGGATCAAAAACCACCCAGGCCTTGACAAGCTAGCATTTACTGGCTCAACCGAGATCGGCCGTGATATCGCCATAGCTGCGGCTCGCCGTATCATCCCAGCCACACTTGAGCTTGGTGGCAAGAGCGCAAATATCTTCTTTAGCGATGCAAATTTAGACAAGGCGCTTGACGGCCTTCAGCTTGGAATTTTGTTTAACCAAGGTCAAGTTTGCTGCGCAGGATCAAGAATCTTCGTAGAAGAGAGCTTTTATGAGAAATTTATAGAGGCTGCGGTTAAGAAATTTAGCACTATAAAAGTTGGCGATCCACTAGATCCTAGCACTCAAATGGGCTCTCAGATCAATAAAAAACAAGCTGAGCAAATTTTAAACTACGTAGAGATCGGCAAAAAAGAAGGTGCAAAAGTAGCAGTCGGCGGCAAAGCCTATACCGCAAATGGTTGCGACAAGGGCGCATTTGTCGAGCCAACGCTGCTAGTTGATGTGACAAACGATATGAGAGTGGCTCAGGAAGAAATTTTTGGACCAGTTGGCGTCGTCATCAAATTTAAAGATGAAGCTGAGCTTATCAAAATGGTAAATGACAGCGAATACGGCCTTGGTGGCGGAATTTTCACACAAGACATCACAAAAGCACTCCGCGTTGCAAGGTCTATGGAGACTGGCAGGGTTTGGATCAACACTTATAATCAAATCCCAGCAGGAAGCCCATTTGGCGGATATAAAAACTCAGGTATCGGCCGTGAGACGCACAAGATCATACTTGAGCACTACACTCAGATGAAAAACATCATGATCGACCTCACCGGCAAGGTTAGCGGCTTTTACGCACAATGATTTTAGGGGGTTTGCCCCCCTACTGCTTTAAATTTCATAAATAAAATTTCATTCTAAATTTATCAACAATTAACAATCTTTATTTTTAAGTTTAATAGACTAAAATTTGCGCCAAAGGAGAAAATTTGAGCGAGCAAATTTACATTATCGGCGACGTTCACGGCTGTTTTAACACGCTTTTAGAGCTTATCAAGCAGTTTCCAAACAAAGAAAAATCTCAAATTTGCTTTGTTGGCGACGTGATAGATAGAGGCCTTTTTAGCTGCGACGTGGTCGAACTTATCATGCAAAATGACTATAAAATGGTAATGGGAAATCACGAGCGAAGGCTACTAAACAATAAATTTGAATTTTTAAAAAACAAAGTGCCATTTGACAGGAGCTGGTTCTTTGGAAACGGCGGCGAAGCGACATACAGATCATATCTTGGACAAAGCACGGAGTTTAAGCGAAGGCATGTGGATTTTTTAGAAAGCAGACCAGTTTATCTGGAATTTAAAGATTATAAAACCCAAAATGGCGAGCATCTGGTAGTCTCTCACTCAGCCGTTGGCAATATGTGGGAGCTAAGAAATGATAAATATGCTAGCGAAGAGTTTAGAAGGCACCTGCTCTCAGGCAGAGGTGATGAGCTGCAAGTTAGTGGCATATTTAACGTCTATGGGCACACGCCAGTAAGAGAGGTAAAATTTTATAAAAATAGCGCAGATATCGACACAGGCTGTGTTTTTAATGAAGTTGGTTTTGATAAACTAAGTGCGTTAGAGTTTCCATCGATGAAAATTTATACACAAAAAAATATTGAAAATTTTAACAAAAAGGATAAAAATGTCGTCTTCTCAGGATAATCTTACTTTTTTAAGCAGGGTTGATAATTTTTGGAATGAATTTGGCAAAAATTTAGGCACTGTTGAAAAGCATTTAAGAAATAAAAATTTTATGACTGCAAACAAAATAATGGAGCAGTATCTAAAACTATGTCTAATTGATCAAAAATTTAAGATATCTCTTATTGGTGATAAGGTCGATCTTATGCTTAGAACAGAATCCATCAAAGAGAAGCTTTTATGGCTTAGATTTATGAAATCGCGCATGCCAAAAGAACTTGAATCTAAGCTTACTTTAACGATCGGTAATGTACCTGATAGCAATGCCTCTATAGTGGTAAACCGCACTAGGATCAACGCGAAAGATTTCATATCATATACAAAATTTAACGATAAAAGTGTATCCATTTACATTTACAACAATGCCATTAACAGATTTGCAGAAGAAGAAGACGATTATGAAGCAGAGCTTTTATCTTATGCCATTTGCGAAAAAGTCCTTGGCGAGATGATAATGATAAATGTAGTAGAAAGTGTTAGTATATACTACGAGCCGTCAGAAGAAGATATGAAAGACGATGATGAAGATTATGAAGAAATAAAAAATGACGATGAAGACGAAGAAGTAGAAGATGATATCTTTGATGAAATACCAAAAGAAAATGCTATTGCGCTCAATGAGCTTGGCGCTATAATAGTTGAAAAATTTGGCAAAGAGATATTAAGTGACACTTTTAATAAATTTGAATCCTACAAACAAGAACCTTCTGCCAACGCGTTAAGAAAAGATATCTATGAAGGACGCACACTTTTATATGATCTTTGTTGTGAATATATCAATAAGCAAAAATACACCTATGAGGATGGCTTAGAATATGGTATAAATTTTTGCTTTTTAGCACTACCTTACAATGGAGATATAAAGCATAGTATTGATTACAGAGACAAGATAGAAAAAGAGCTACAAGAGAGCAACTTTTGTGTAGTTATAGGCACTGCAGAGGGCAAAACATATACCTATATAGATCTTTGTTGCTATGATAAAAATGAGCTTGCAAAAGCTGTAGATAAAATTAGAAAAGATATTGAAATAAATATAGAATTATGCGAATTTAAGCCTTGGACTTTTTTTGGATTCCTTTTTGGTCTATTTGGAGATAAGTAATAAATTTATTGCCAGCTGGCAATAAATTTATCCTTTAAATTTAGAGCTATTTGAGAGATAGGCGCAAAATTTAAGCCCATATAAAAAGATGATCCACGAGATGTATATCCACACAAAGAAGAAAAGCACAGCTGAAAACGAGCCATAGACGCTTAGATAGGTCTTATTATAAAGGACGTAATAGACAAAGGCTGACTTGCCAAGATACCAAACAAGCGAGGCGGCAAACGAGCTAAAAAACGCGCTTTTAAATTTTATCTCGTCATTTACTGAGATGAGATATGTGACGCAAAATATCACCCAGATGATGAGATATGGCACGATGCTTAAGAAATTTATCCAGCTTGTAAATTTAGTCGAGTTTAGCATCTCTTGCACAAGGCTTGAGAGGTAAAAACTGCCAGCAAGTCCGAGTGGTGCAAGCGTGATGAGCGTCCAGTACGAGCTAAGTGCCGACCAAAATCCCCTAGCCTTGCTAGCTCTTGTCACTTTTAAGACTACGTATTCATAATCGCTAAAAAACATAGCCGAAGTAAATATCATCGCCACAAAGCCAACTATGCCTAAATTTCCGCTATTTTGGAGGAAATTTTGCAAGTAGTTTGAGATGATCTCTTGATTGCTTGGCAAAAGAGCTGAGAAGACAAAGTCTTGAATTTTGGCGTAATAATCCTCAAAGCTAGGCAGTTTTGTAAAGATAGAAAACGATATAAGAAGTATCGGTATGATCGATAAGATCGTATGAAAACTAAGGCTTGCTGCGTAGTGAAAGAGCTCTTTGTCCTTAAGAGCAGCTAGCAAATTTAAACCACTCTTTAAATCGCTCTTGCTTAAGGACAAACGGCTCATTTATCAGTTATCTTCTTCAAAAAGTTTTTCGTAGTGAGCGTCGTAGTTGTTGATGTGCTCGCTATTTAGCTTCCAAAACACAGTGTCTATGTCGCTAACTCTTGTATAAAATGGTAGTTGATAATACTCAACTTCGCCAGTTTTAAACTCTTTTAGCACCTTAAAGCTTTGGCAATCAGCAAAAACGCTTCTGCCATCCATCGCGACAAAGATAAGACCAGCTGCACTTTGAGCGCACATTTTTCTAAAGTCGTCTCTGCTTGGATTTGGCTTGTATTCGTAGCTTAAGTATGCTCCAACAAGGTCTGGGTGGATAAATATCATATTAGGAAATGCACCCAAAACCTCTTCATAAATTTCTTTATTTGGCACGACGATTAGCGAGCGGTTATAAAGGTAGTTTAGCACGACTATATCGCCACTTGCAGGTGCGATGCCAGGGAGTGGAAGAGCCTTTTGCTCAAGCAGGTCAAACACCTCAAATCTAACCTTCGCAAAGCCGGCATTTTTTGAGACAACGCTCACTCTTGCGATGATAGAGCTATCAGTGTCAAATTTATGAAGCACGACGCCGCTTGATCCGATCAAAATTTCAGGACTATCAACTATCGTTGCTGTGCCGTCACTCTCGACGCTAATAAGAGGAGTTCTATACTCATTTAAAGAAAAATCAGCCCCAAAAGCAAAGCCAAAAAACAGCGATAAAATCACGATTATACGTTTCAAAAATATCTCCTAAGTTTAAATTTTTAGAGCGATTATAGCCTAAAATGCTTTATCTTTTGCAAAATTAAAGCAAGTTTTAGTTAAAATCCCCTCCAGCTTTTTAAAAGGATATCGATGCCTCGTATATTTGTGATTTTTGCAATATTATGTATAAATTTATATGCCATAAAACCAACTGTTGATGAGCTTAGTTGGCCAAATGGCAGCAGCTTTTTAAATTTTCTTGAAACAAATAAAATCCCACTTTCACTTTACTACAACCTAGCAAGCGAAGATCAAGAGCTAACAGAAGAGATTATCGCTGGCACAAAATATCAAATTTACAAAGACGATAACGGCGAGGTTAAGCAAGCTCTCATCCCCGTTAGCGACGAGCTTCAGATACATATTTATAGAGATGACAAGGGTAAATTTCAGCTTGAGTTTATCCCGATCTTATACCAAAGCGAAGATAAAGTTTTAGCCCTAAAAGTCGATAAATCAGTCTCTGAAGATATCTTTGACTACACCGGCTCTGGCACGCTAGCACTTGGTTTTAAAGAGGTTTTTAGCGGCAGCGGGATCGATTTTAAAAAGATAAACAAAGGCGATACGATCGCTATTGTCTATAACCAAAAACTACGCATGGGACGCTCTTTTGGCACACCTGAAATTTACGCAGCGATGATAGAAACTAAAAACAAACGCTACGTGATGTATAAATTTGAAGATAAATTTTATGATAAAAACGGCAAGAAAAATGACAAATTTTTGCTCGTCCGTCCTCTTGCAAACGCAAGGATCACATCAAATTTCACCCTAAAAAGATGGCATCCGATCCTTCAAAGATATAGAGCGCACCTTGGGGTTGATTATGGTGCTCCAAAAGGCACACCGATCAAGGCTGCAGGCGATGGCACAGTCAAATTTGTCGGTCAAAAGAGCGGTTATGGCAGAACTGTCATCATCTCTCACGCTGGCGGCTACGAGACACTTTACGCACACCTAAACGGCTTTGCAAAGGGCATAAGAAGCGGTCTTAAAGTAAAACAAGGCACGCTAATAGCATACGTTGGCACAAGTGGCATGAGCACTGGTCCTCACCTACACTTTGGCCTCTATCTAGGTGGCAAACCGATTAATCCAGAAAGCGCTATCAAGGTCGTAAAAAATATAGAAGACAAAAAAGAGTCTGCTAAATTTAAAGCAGTCATAAATAGAAATGATGAGCTGATAAAACAGGCTCTAAGCAACGACAAAGAGTATCACAAGGTGGAATTTTTCCCTAACGTAATAGATTTTTAAAGGTAAAACTTGAGCCAAGAACTAGAAGAAGCAAAAGAGCTGATAGATCAGCATTTAGATGAAAATTTAGAAGACGGCGAGCTCTCTGCATACGAGCTTGCCCAGCACCTAAAAACACTTAAAAAGCATGACGAGGAGCTTTTTGCCAAGTATCTTGAAAAGCTAGATCCTGAAATTTTGGGTGACGTGGCGATAGAATTACCTGATCACATGCTAAAAGACGTGATCGATACGCTCCCAGCTGAAAAGATCGTAGAAGCGCTCGAAGAGCTAGAGAGTGACGATGCTACCGACCTACTCCAATACATCGAAGATATCGATGAGGACAAAGCTAGAGAGCTTTTTAACGAGCTAGATAAAGAAAATCAAAACGAAATTTTAAGACTTAGAAGCTACGATGAGGATAGAGCTGGTGCGCACATGCAAACAGAGCTATTTTCAGCTCATCTTGAAGAGAAGCTTGGCAGCGCAGTTGCAAGACTAAGACAAGAGAAGCAAGAAGGAAAACTAGAAAACGTCTCGCAGCTTTTCATCATCGATAAAAATAGTGTCTTGCAATACGCCATCCCGCTTGAAGATCTCATCCTCTTTGACTTCACAAAAACGCTAAAACAAAATATCGAATCAACCCAGATCGACCACTACAAGCCTCACATGGCAAATGATATGGATCTCATGCAAGATGTCGCTGATATGTTTCAAGAGTACGATCTAAACGTTATCGCAGTTACAAGTAGCACTGGAATTTTGCTAGGTCGTATCACATATGATGATATCCACGACTACATCCAAGAGAGCGCAACAGAGCAAATTTATAACCTAGCTGGCGTTGATGACGAGTCAGAAGAGGATGATACGCTATTTAAAGCGGGTCGTGGCCGTGCGGTTTGGCTTGGCATAAATTTACTAACAGCCCTTTTTAGCTCATCTATCATCGGACTTTTTGACGAGACGATCGCAGCTTACGTCGCACTTGCAGTTTTGATGCCAATAGTTGCTTCAATGGGTGGCAACACTGGCACGCAAGCACTTGCTGTTACGGTTCGTCGTTTGGCACTTGGCGAGATAGAATTTAAAGATGCAAAGAGCGTTTTAAAGCGTGAGGTGACGATATCGCTTGTAAATGGCCTCATCTTTGGCGCTATCATGGGTGTAATCGCCGCTGTTTGGTTTGACAAAGGCATGCTTGGTGTAGTTATTAGCCTTAGTATGGTTACAAATTTATTTTTTGCTGGCTTTTTTGGTACGATCATACCTTTGACGCTAAGGCGCTTTAACATCGATCCTGCTGTTGGCTCGGCGGTCATTCTTACTACATTTACTGATGCGATAGGATTTTTTAGCTTTTTAGGACTTGCAAAATGGATACTACTATAACAAATTTAGAAATTTTACCTCTTGGTGAGTCAAAATACCTAAAGCCATTTAAGATGAAATTTAAACAAAATGGCTTGCAAAGGGACTGGGACTGCGTCAAAGTGATGAATAGCGTTAGTATATTTTTATATCACGAGCAAAAAGATGCATTTTTGTTTGTCAAGCAGTTTCGCCCAGCCGTTTGGTACTCGCAAGAAAAAGAAGTCATCAAAACAAACGAGCAAGGCTTTACTTATGAGCTTTGCGCAGGGCTTATGGATAAGGGGCTAAGCGAAGAGCAAACAGCTAGAGAAGAGGCAGTCGAAGAGGTCGGATATGAGCTAAAAGAGATGGAGCGCATCACGATGACGTATGGCGCTTTTGGCTTTGGTGGCAACATGCAAACGATGTTTTACGCAAAGATCGATGAGAGCATGAAGGTAAATGCAGGCGGCGGCATTGACGGCGAAGATATCGAGCTAGTTTTTATAAAACGAGAAGATATGATGAAATTTGCCTTTGACGAGAGCAAGGTCAAGGGCTTTGGGCTCATCTTTGCCTACTTGTGGTGGGAGAAATTTAAAGGCTAAAAAGAGACCTTTTTGATAAGCGCAAAGATAACAACCGCCACAACAAAAATGCCAACTAATATAATGTAATCCGACATAAGAAACCTTTACGTTTAAAATTTGCACTATTGTAACTAAATTTTTAACAAAATAAGAACTTTATAACCGCACATATCGTAAAATAATCAAAAATCATAAGGAGAAAATGATGAGCGAAAATGAAACTCTTTTTATCAACCGCGAATTAAGCTGGCTACGCTTCAACTCAAGGGTGCTCGCTCAGTGTGAAAAGGATATACCTTTACTTGAAAAGCTAAAATTTTTAGCGATCTATATGACAAATTTAGATGAGTTTTACATGATCAGAGTTGCTGGTCTAAAGCAGCTTTTTGCAGCTGGAGTGACGACAAGTAGTAGTGACGGCATGAGCCCGCTCGATCAGCTAAGAGAGATCAGAAAGTATCTGCAAGATGAGCAAAATTTAGTCGAGGCTCACTACAAAAACACCGTTGATGCGCTTAGTAAAGAGGGTCTTTTTATCAAAAACTATGACGAGCTTGACGATAGTTTAAAGCAAAAATGCGACGAATACTTTTTCTCAAACATCCTGCCAGTCATCGTGCCTATCGCTGTTGATGCGACCCATCCATTTCCGCACCTAAACAACCTTAGCTTTTCGCTCGCAGTTAAGCTTGCTGACATCGAGCATCCTGAAATTTTAAAATACGGCATGATAAGGATTTCAAGAGTTTTACCAAGATTTACCCAGCCAAGCAGCAATGTTTTCGTGCCGATTGAAACAATCGTGCACCGCCACGCAGAAGAAATTTTCCCAGGATATAAGCTCATTAGCTCGGCTGCCTTTAGAGTGACAAGAAACGCTGATATCGTCATCGAAGAAGAAGAGGCGGATGATTTTATGATGATACTTGAGCAAGGGCTAAAGCTTCGTAGAAAAGGAGCTTTTGTGCGTATGCAGATAGACAAAGACGCTGACGCTGATATCTTAGAGTTTTTAAATTTTCATATGAAAATTTTTCACAAAGATATCTACTTTTCAAGCATCCCGCTCACACTTAGCTCTCTTTGGGAGATAGCTGGGAGCAAGAACTTCAGCCACCTAGCAAATCCACCCTACGCCCCAAAAACCCTGCCTCCATTTGGCAACGGCGTCTCGATTTTTGACGCCATAGATAAAGAGGACGTGCTGCTAGTTCATCCATTTGAGAGCTTTGATCCAGTCGTTGGCTTTATAAAAGAGGCTAGCAAAGATCCAAAGGTGATCTCGATACGCATGACGCTTTACAGGGTCGATAAAAACTCGCCGATCATTCAAAGCCTAATAGACGCTGCAAGCGACGGCAAACAAGTAACCGTGATGGTCGAGCTAAAAGCGAGGTTTGATGAAGAAAATAACCTTCACTGGGCAAAGGCGCTTGAAGATGCTGGCGCACACGTGATATATGGCATCACAGGCTTTAAAGTCCATGCGAAAGTTAGCCAAGTGATCCGCCAGATCGGCGATAAACTCAAATTTTACATGCACTTTGGCACTGGCAACTACAACGGCAGTTCGGCAAAAATTTACACCGACGTTAGCCTATTTACGAGCAAAGAGGAATTTAGCCAAGATACGACCTCGTTTTTTCACATACTTTCAGGATATAACAAAAACCGCCGTCTAAACGCCCTTAGCATGTCGCCCTTTCAGATAAAAGAGCGCATCATCGAAAAGATAAGAGTGGAGACCAGCAAAGGCAGTGAGGGCAGGATCATTGCTAAGATGAATGCGCTAATAGACGAAGACGTGATAAATGAGCTTAGCCGCGCCTCAAACGCAGGCGTAAAGATCGATCTCATCGTTCGCGGTGTGTGCGGACTAAGGCCTGGCGTAAAAGGCAAAAGCGAAAATATCAGGGTTCGCTCGATCATCGGCAAATACTTAGAGCATGCTAGAATTTTATATTTTAAACACGCCGATCCAAAAATTTACATCTCAAGCGCTGACTGGATGCCACGAAATTTGGAACGCCGCTTGGAGCTCATGACACCTATCTTTGAGCCAAGACTTCAAGAGAGGCTGCTTGAAATTTTAGAGCTTCAACTAAGTGATAATGACTTAGCATTTGAGCTACAAAATAACGGCGAATACGCAAAAGTAGCTAGACGCGAGGGCGAAAAAGTGATCTCTTGCCATGAAATTTTAGAAAACTACATCTCTAAAATTTATAAATCCGTCAAAAAAGACACCGACAAAGCAAAAGCAGATATGCTTGCAAGCAAGCTTTTAAAAGAGAGCTAAAAACTAAATGGCTTTTAAATTTAAGTTTAGAAGCCATTTTTACCTTAAATCACAAACTATAAATCCAAAGACTAAAATTAGTTTCTAGCTAAATTTAACCCCAAATTTAACCCACAGCTTTAACAAAAAGAAATTTATTCAATTTAACACAAGCTCTAAATTTGCTACAAAAGAAAAACAGCCTAACAAACTGCGTTATCGGTAACGACGGCTTGGCTATGCGCATACAAAAACTGGCAAACACGAGAAATTTATCCACAATGGCAACGTTGTTTTAGGGATTTTGTAAAGATCAGCGCTTGCAGGGCGATAGACTGCGGCGTTTTTGAAAGCACGATGATTGCAAACCGCGCAATGATAGATATTTTCGATCAAATAGGCTTCTACTAAATCAAATTTCTAAATTTCCACTCAAGTGGCTTAAATTTAAAACCGCCCTACTCCAAAGCCCTCAAAACTGGTTCTGGTTTTAGCTTTACGCTTGGGGCATTTTTACTAAAGCTTATGAGATCCTCTGTAGTTTGGATGCTAAAAGGTAGGCGAGTTAGGCAGACTTTGAAAATTTCAGCCGCTGCTATTGCGTCATTTAGGGCTCTGTGGTGAGTGTTGTTTATGCCAAGGAGCTCTTTTAACGAGCCAAGGCCGTATTTTTGCGAGGCGATGGTGCGGCGGCTAAGATCGATGGTGCAAAGCTTTCTGTTTAGCAGTATGCCAAGGCCGATCTCGTTTAGGCTGTGCGAGATAAATCCATAGTCAAAATTTACGTTGTGCGCGATAAAGACGCTAGTCCCTAGAAAAATCTTAAACCGCTCAAGCACGTTTAGCAAATTTGGCGCCCCGACTAGATCGCTAGCCTTTATGCCAGTTAGCTCGGTGATATTTTCGGGTACCACAGAAGCCGCTATAAAGCTTTCAAAGCGCCCTATTTCAGCACCATTTTTCATTTTTATAGCACCAATTTCTATTATCTGACCATTTGTCGTACCGCCAGTCGTTTCTATATCTACAACGCAAAATTCCTGCTCGCTAATGTCTCTAAATCTCGTGCCAAGCTCGATCTCGTTGCTTTCATTTCTAGTGATGTCAAGCCCGAGAGTTCGCCACATATCAAGGTCGCGCACGTCAATGAGCGATGAAATTTCCTCGATATCGCTAAATTTCAAAATAAACTCGTGATAGCCTAAATTTTGCCTAGCTAAAATTTCAATGCTATTTTCTAAACGCTGTTTTTTTGGTTTCAAAACTCAAGCTTTATGGCGCGGATGGCTTGTTCGTATGAATTTGATGAGAAGATGTAGCTGCCAGCCACCAAGACATCAGCTCCAGCCTCTTCAAGATCAGGCGCATTTAGTCCATTTACGCCGCCATCTACTTCAATGAGACACTTGGCGTTTTTGCGCTCTATTAGCTCTCTTAGCGCCCTTGTTTTCTCAAGCACGACTGGCATAAATTTCTGACCGCCAAAGCCTGGATTTACGCTCATTAAAAGCACCATATCGACTTCATCGATAATATGCTCGATCGCACTAACTGGCGTGTGTGGATTTAGCACGATGCCAGGGCCAACGCCGTTTTTTCTGATATGATCGATGAGCCTCATTGGATGCTTCTCTTCTTCGATGTGAAAGGTTAGAAATTTTGGTTTTAGTGGTAAAAAAAGATCAGCAAAAAATGAGTTATTTTCAACCATTAGATGTATGTCAAGTGGCTTTGTAGCGGCCTTTGCGACGGCACTTACCACGACTGGCCCGATGGTTAAATTTGGCACAAAATGCCCATCCATAACATCAACATGCACCAGATCGCACCCAGCCTCGCAAATGGCTCTTATTTCGGCTGCTAAATTTCCAAAATCAGCCGATAAAATACTAGGTGCAACGTACATTTTAAATCCTTATTTGCTTATAAAAATCATGCCAGTTTGGCTCTCTTTTGCATTTAATGTGGCAAAAATTCCACTGCTTGCTCTGTCAAAAAACATCTCATTTTCGTAAAATTTAAAGTTGCTAAGCTTTACCTTTAAATTTCTCTCGATGAAAATGTCTAAAATTTTGCTTGCAATGATACTAAAAATTTGAGAAAATCCGCTTAAACAGCCACACTCCAGATCGCCATTATCTGAAAAAATGGAGCAAATTTTGCTAAGCTTGTCCTTTTTAATACCAAGCAAAATTCTCATCTGTACGTCGCCATAAAAGAGCACACAAGCCCGCAGATAGTCATTTTCACCCTCTACGTTAAAGTTGCTAATCTTTGCATCAAGGCATAAAATTTCACTCTCTATCAAAGGCGAGAGCACGTCTGTGACACTTGAGATCACAAGTGGCAAAAACTCAACTAAGTTTTTATTCATCTTTGTGGGCTCGATGTCGATAAGGCGCTTTTTAAAATAGAGCGTCGAGTCATCTTTAAAAAAATCATCCATCTTTTTATATAAAAGTATCTTTGCTGCTTTTAAATTTGACGCAAGTGTCTCTGAAATGTTGCCCTCATTTAAGCCGCAAATCGCCAATATACCGCCACTTTTTTGGCTCAGCTCAGATAGCTTTATCAAAAAACTAGCACCTATGGTATTTAAAGCACCTACCGAATCAGACCAAAAAACAAAGAATTTAAAGCCTATCTTTTGTAATCTTTCGTGAAATTTATAGTCAAAATTCTGCACAAAAGAGCTATCTATAAGCCCTACTGTCTTATAAATGACGACGTCGCCTCTTACAAAGGTGCTAAACTCTTTTTTGCCTAAAACGATGTGATTTAGGGTGCTGATGGTGTATTTGTAAGCTTGTTTGGCAGCGTTAAATTCTTCTACGCTTTTTACAAATTTACACTTGTAACACTTTTGCTCTAAAAGCGAGTTGATGTAGTCTTTATACTGCTCATTTTTGTTATAAATCACGATGGCTTCGCTGCTATCTGCTAAAGTATCATTTAAAAATAGCGTCGCAACTTTTTCATTTTCAAAGAGTGAAAATCTCAAAATATTTTTTGAAGTCTTTGCGACAAGCTCGTAAAAAGTATCGTCATAATCGCAGACTGCAAACTCAGCGCCTATCTGCTTAGCGATGCTTGATAGATGCTCGCACGTGCTATTTAGCCAAAGCGGGCTAAAAAATGTGACATTTTTTAATGAAAGCAAAATGGCACTTATCTGCCTTGCGCAAATTTGCTCTACTTCGGCCTTTTTGATGCTTGAAGGGGTGATATTAACCTCTAAAAATCCAAATGGCCTAACAATGGCCAAAGAGCCCTCAAAAGTTACTTTCATTTTCTAAGAGCCTTTTTTAAATTTATAACCATATCAGCCGAAGCATGGACGCTAACATCGGTGATCCTATCGATGCCAAAGTCAAAAAATTTAGCAGTGCTAGCCTCATAAGAGAGCAAAATTTTAAAGTATTTTAAAACCAAAACCTCTTCTCTAGTGAGCCTATCGCTCTCCCATCCTGCAAGCTTTAAAAGCACTCCAAATAGCGAAATATCAAACCTTCGCTGCAAGATCCTATCAAAGCTCATATCAGAAAAACCAACGATATGTTTAAGTGAGTGCGGATACTTCAAAAAGATCAGCTCACAAAATATAAGTAAAATTAGCGCATAGGCAGCTAGAAACAAATTTTTTTGATTTTTTAACCCAAGATAGTTTAGAAGTTTGCTCCAATCAGATAGAAATTTGGCATTAAACTCCATCATCGAGTGTAAATTTACACCAAAATTTTTATATCTTTTTGGAGATTTGATAAAAACAAAATAAGAGCAAATTATCATTTTTAGGTTGTCTATCCCTAGCGGATAAGCCATAGCATAGATATCTCTAGTGTGGTTTTGAACGCCAAAATCGCCTAAATTTACTATCGTAGCAAAGTACGCTTTAAAAGTCTCACTACCCCTAAAAAGCTCCATAGCAGCAGTGATGTCGCCCTCATCTAAGTGCTTTTGGCACTCATAAAAAACATCGGGCATTGTATAGATAAAATTTGAAATTTCATCTATTTGATTTTTAGTTAGCATTTTTGTTTTACCGATTTTTTATTTTGGGGCTATTTTAGCCTTAATTAAATAAAAAATCAACAAAACTTATAAATATAAATGTTCATTTTAAGCAATACTTTGGTTTTGTTTAGATAAAATCAGCAGAAATTTTTGTTTATAAGGAAAAAAAATGTCAAAAAGATGTGCGATAACTGGCAAAGGACCAATGGTAGGCAACAACGTGAGCCACGCCAACAATAAAACTAAAAGAAGATTTTTACCAAATCTTAGAACTATCCGTGTTACTCTAGAAGATGGCACAACAAGAAGAATAAAAGTTGCTGCTTCTACTCTAAGAACTATGAAAAAGCAGTCAAACTAAGAGATAAAATGAAGAGGAATTTATGTCTTTTCTCTCAAGACTTTTAAAATTCCTCAACTGGTCAAACTCCGCAAAACCAGAAATAAGCCTAGATACTGAGCTTTACGAACAACTAAAACCTTTTAGATTTCCACTAATTTCAGTCGTACTACTGTTACTTTTTGGAACACTTGGTTATATCTTTATAGATAACTTCTCTCTTATAGATGCCTTTTACCAAGCAGGTATGACATTCACGACGGTCGGTTTTACCGAAGTTGCGCCCATAACTCCAAAGGGGCGAATTTTTACTATAACATTTATCCTTGTTGGCTTCATCATTTTTACACTATCAATCGGTATCGTTGTAGAAGTTCTAAAAAGAGGCACATTAATTAGCATTTTAAAGGAAAGGCGTATGCTTTACAAGATCGCAAGACTAAAAAATCACTTCGTTATTTGTTATCACAACCTCTATACAATCGAGCTTAGCGCTCAGTTTCGTGAAAATCACATACCATTTGTAGTGGTTGATGACAGAGAAGATATCGCAGAATTAGCTCAAATTTACAAGTATCCATACTTCATAAAAGCTCAGCCTCACACTCAAATCGCCTTTTTAAAAACGCATCTATCAAGTGCAAAAGGACTAATCACTCTTAGCCCAAATATCGCTGACAATATCGCACTTATCGCATCTGTTAGACTTTATGAAAAAGAGATAGGTCGCAAAAAACCTTACCATATCATCACAAACTCCGACAGTGAAGATGACACACAAAGACTTAAAAAGCTTGGTGCTGACAACGTCGTAAGCCCATCTCGCCTAGTCGCACAGCGTCTAAGTGCCATGAGCGTAAGACCTGATATGGAAAATTTACTCGAGCAATTTTTATACACAAAAAGTTCGCCTATCGACATAGAAGAAATTCTTGTGCCTGACTACTCTTGGATAAGGTTCAAAAGACTAAAAGAGACGCACCTAAGAAATATCACAAATGCTGACGTGGTAGGCATTAGAGACATAAATAACAAATTTATCCCGATGCCAAATGGTGACACTCTAATCGGCACAGGCACAAAGCTTTTAGTCATCGGTACAGTTGATGGCATACGTCTAACCAAGCGCCTAGTAAAGAGCAAGCATAAGCCAGAAGAGCTAAAATACGTTTAGTTTTTTCATTTTGTGATAAAACTGGCTTAACCACTACATACTAGAAGCTTTTATAGATCTAAATTTGGATAGCCAAACATTTACAAAGCCTTGTTAAAATTTATAAATTTTTTACAGGAGCTACGTATGTTACACGAATACACTGATCTCATAAATGAGTTGAAAAAAGTTGATGTTCATTTTGCCGCACTTTGCAAAAAGCATGACGAGCTAAATGAAAAGATAGATAGCAAAGCAGCGCAAGCCTCTGAGCTTGATGCCTTGAAAAAAGAAAAATTAAAACTAAAAGATGAAATTTACGCTCAAATTTTAAAATACAAAGAGCAAAAATAAGCAAAAGCCAACCTAACAATGGAGCCAAATTTCACTTAGCTCGCATTTTAGGCTTTTATTAGACTACAAATTTAAAAAAGCCCAAATTTCTTTGGGCTTACAAATTTTATATAGCTTTTATCATCACTTTT
>CAUQCU010000033.1:0-16783 GCA_963516555.1 Campylobacter concisus
CTCTCGCTGCTAAGCTCTGGCACGATGTAGTGGTAGTTTGTGTTAAACCACTTTGTCATCTCCATCGCAACGCCATTTTTGTTGCCCCTTGAGCAAGCAAAATATTGCTCCAAACCGCTTAAATTTGCAAATCTTGGAGGTGTAGCGCCAAAAGCGATGATGTTATCAAGCATTAGGTCGTAAAATGAAAAATCATTAACGCTAATGGCCGAAATGTCAGCGTCTTGTTGATATTTCCAGTGTCTTTGGCGAAGCGTCTTTGCAGTCTCTTGCAAATTCTCTTCACTAAAACCATCTTTACCAGCCCAAAAGCCCTCTAACGCACGCTTTAACTCTCTTTTTTCTCCGATTCTTGGAAAACCTAAAACATAACTTTTTATCATTTTTATCCTTTTTAAATTTAAATTTATACTAAAAACTGTGCAAAGCACAAAATTTGTCACCCAAACACGGCGGATGACACCCGCTTCTTCTTAAACTAAAATAAAATTTATAAAAAACCCTGCTAAAAAGATCCTTGCCAAATTTCAAACACTGCTTCGTTTTATTTTTAAAAATGCAGTTACAATGCAGCGGACCTGCTAGCAAAAATGGATTTATATCAATGTGAAAAAATGTAAAATTGTTTAAAAATTTGCGTGTTTTTTGAAAATCGCTGATATGTTTTTTGCCGAGATTAATGAGCTTTATGCATGGGACAAGGCATCAGCGTTTTTCCTTTGTAGTGAATTTTTGCCGCATTATAAACGCTCTTTGCCAAATTTTTGTTTAAATTTGGGCGCTACTAAATTTCACGCCCAGAATATTTAGTCTTTTTTGCCTTTATTTAGGGATTTTAGCTTAGCATCCATATCGGCTGTAAGCATAGTAAAGACTTTGTTTGTAAGCTCCTGCGTTAAGTCCTTAGCCTCTTGCATAGTCTTTTGGCTAAATTCATTTAAGAGTTTGTCAGCTTTTTTCTTATCTTTTTTATAAAGTTTGACGTACTCATCTTCAAATTTAGCCTGTTTTACCGCCAACTCTTTTTCAAATTTAGCATATGCCTCTTTTACCACTGGCGAATACTTCTCATAATCAATCATTACAAGGGTTTGAAGCTTTCTATAAACCCAATATATCGAAGTATCATCAGCGTCGTATGAGCCATCAGAGTAGCCTTTTATAAAGCTATCAAGCCCCTCGTAATACGGCAAATAAACGCTAAGATCAGCCATGCCAAGAGCGACGTAGGTCGCACGGCCGATCTCTTTTGGTAGCCATGGACGCACCTGCATGACGTGAGACTCGTATGTTCTAAAGACGCTTATAGCGCGGTAGATGTTTTTCTTATCTTCATCTTTGCTAGCGTAGTTATCAAACGCGGTGCCGTTGTAGTGGGCTCTCATCGCAGCTTTTAGATCCTCGACACTTAGTTTCTTCTCTGGTTTTAAAAATACTGGAAATTTTTGTCCGTCAGCGAAGTCTTGTTTTAGGCTTGGGTTAAACATGCTTTGAACCCAGCAAACACGTGGGTAGTTATAAGTCACATCTCTCTCATCATCCCTTGTATAGGCCTTTGTAAAGTTAAATTCGCCGTCTTTTGCAGGGTCATAGGTCTTGTTATCGATCGCAAATTTGATGACATCTTTTGCGCCCATGAAATTTGGATCATTCTCTTTATAAGCGTGAAGTCTGCCTTGGTTTGCAGTGACGAAGTACTCATCTTGTGGGATCTTTGAAGCGATCCATTTATGGCCTGTGCCAGTTTCAAAGTACCAAAGCTCGTTTGCATCGACAAATACCACACCAAAGCCCTCGCCAGCGCCTTTTGTCTCAACTATCTCGCCAAGAAGCTTAACGCCCTCTTTTGCGCTCTTCATACGCGGCAAAAGCACGTCTGGGATGTCATCTTCTGTGATGCCAGTCTCTTCGTTGTATGGATCAACTTTTAAAAGCTCATCTTTTGCATAGATGGTCTCAGTGCCACTAAGTCCTACGCCAGCCTCGTTGTAGCCGACTGCACCGTGAAGTTTTGTGTGTGAATTTGCGATAGTTGTGTATCTCATGCCATCTTTTGGGAGCGGATATGTAAAGTCATTTGCGCCGTCATGTGCCTTTGAGCTGTGCATGCCGGTTTGATTTTTCGTAGCTGGATGTATCAAAAAGACTTGTGCCTTTATAGCCTTGCTATCCGCACTTCTAGCTACTAACATGGAGCCATCATTTGAAGCTTTATCTCCTACTAAAATAGTAGTGCATGCCAAGCTACTTGTGCCTAAAATCGCACTCATAGCGACGATTGATGCGAGAATTTTACCTTTCATTTTTACTCCTTTAGTAAAATAATTTTCTTATATGTGATTATATTTCAAATTTAATAATTTAGTTCTAAATTTTAAAACTTTTTTAAGTTAAATGTAAATTTATTGCAAATTTTGTCTAAGTGAAATTTAAATTTTCTAAAGGATTTTTCGCTATAATCCAAATCTTACGCACTTGCGTATAAAATTTCAAAAAGGATTAGCATGCCAAAGATGAAAACCGTTCGCGGTGCTGCTAAGCGCTTTAAAGTAGGTAAAAATAAGATAAAAAGAGGCTCTGCTTTTAGAAGCCATATCTTAACAAAAAAACCTACTAAGCGTATGAGAGATTTGCGTGGCCCAAAATACGTGGACAGCACAAATGTCCCAGCCGTTCGCAAAATGCTCGGCGTATAAGCAGCGTAGATTTAAGTTTTTGACAAAAAGTCATTCAAACTCCCCCAAATTTAGGGGCAAGACTCACTTCGTGAGCGCCAATTTGTAAAAGGATAAATATGGCAAGAGTAAAAACAGGCGTAGTTAGAAGAAGACGCCATAAGAAAGTTTTAAAGCTAGCACGTGGCTTTTTCAGTGCTAGACATAAACACTTTAGAAAAGCTAAAGAGCAACTAGAGAGAAGTTTAGTTTACGCATATCGCGACAGACGCCAGAAAAAACGTGATTTCAGACGTTTATGGATCGTTCGTATCAACGCAGCTTGCAGACTAAACGACATTAGCTATTCAAGATTTATCAACGGCTTAAATAAAGCTAAGATTGAACTTGATAGAAAAATTTTAGCTGATCTAGCTATGAATGACGCGAAGGCATTTGCGGCACTTGCAAAACAAGCAAAAGATGCTTTGAAATAACACCTTTTCTCCGCTTCGGCGGAGATCTTCTTTTTTAATTTTCTATTTAAATTTTTATCTAAATTTATTTTCTATTTAATGCTAACATGATTTCGTTCGCGATCACATATGCTAAATTTACTGGCACAGCATTACCAATCATTTTATAGGCGTCATTTAAATTTGTATAATAGAATTTAAAATTATCTGGGAAACCTTGAATTCTGGCGCACTCTCTAACTGTCAATCTTCTATATAAATTTTCTTTACCAGGTTCGAAAATATTCTTATTTTTTTCTACTTTAGGCATAATTGGAGCTTGAGGGTGTAATTGGCATTGTCTTCCGGAAGCCTGAACAGTAAAAGCTTGTTCATTCCACTGCCTAACTCTATTTCTACTCATAAAAATAGGTGAATATGCACCAATAAAATATTCATGATTTAATACTTTACATTTGTCACCGTTTGTTTTATTTTGGCTTAAAGCAGGTATTGCACTATCTTTTAGGTCATAGATAGCATCTTTAAAAGTCATCTTGTAGCTATATGGTTTTGGTGGGTTTGTAAAATCTATATTTAAATCTTTTCTAAAGCCTACATAAAATACTCTTTTTCTATCTTGTGGCACTCCATAATCACTAGAATTTAATAGATGAATGAATACATTATATCCAGCTTCCTCAAATTGTGAAATAATATTTTCTACAGCACTATTATGTCTTTTTGCCATCATCCCTTTTACATTTTCCGCTAGAAAAAATTTTGGTTGTTTGTCTTTTAATATTCGAATGTATTGATAAAATAATTGCCCTCTTGGATCATCAATTCCTTTTAGCGAGCCTGCTTCACTCCAAGATTGACATGGTGGTCCTCCTATTATTCCATCACAATCAGGAAATTTTAATGATGGTATGGTGCATATATCTTCCTTTATTAAATTTGTATTATGATTTTTTTCATACGTTTCCCATATCGTTTTATCATATTCATTAGCTGCCACAACCTTAAAACCAGCTTTTTCAAAACCTAGATCAAGTCCTCCTGCCCCTGAGAATAAACTAATTAAATTCATATATAAACTCCTTAGATCATAAAACTGATTAGTTTAGCTTTTATCAGTTGTGCTGGGTTGTCTGGATTTTTGACTTCAACATCCCTTTTACTAACAGTATCAGTCTTTTCTTTAATTAGTTTTTCAAGATCTCCTTTATTATCAAAGCTTTCCCATTTTTTATCACTTATCAAACACATAAAATTAAATTTCCTATTAAAATCTCTCTTGTAGATATCTTTAAAGACCTTCCAAGGATTTTCAATCCCCCACATTCCTCTAATTCGTAAATATGTAACCCCCAACGGATCTACTTTATTAACCCTACCTAATTCATTTGTTTCAGAAAATTCAACAGCAGATATCTCTTCCACACCATTTTTAATCTTTTGTCTAATTTTTTCATAGCATTCTTCAGAAGCACAAAATTCAGTTCCATACACCATACATAAACTGCTCAATTTATTGTTTTTTACTACACCAACAGCATAAATTATATCCTTTTCGTCCCAATCCTCACACTCTTTGCAAGCATTAGAAATCATAGGATTATCTTTTTTTAATGTATGTTTAGGGTAACTACTATTTAAAGCTAGTGAAGCATCTTTTGATTCAATCTTTTTTACTTCTATTGCATCACCACCTTTTAAGATAATATCTGGCGGATTATTGTTATTTCCTAAATAAGAAAATATTTCACTCCATCTTTTATTTCTATCTTCTGGAGCCGAGTCAAAACTATCAGCAAATAGATCTTTTATAAATTCTTCTAATGCATCCCCTGCATTATTGGCTCTATTCTTATTAGAATAATGTGTTTTTATCTCCAATATGGGGTTATTGATTACATTTATAACTGCATTTATTAAATTACTCATATTTATATTCCTTTAATTAGTAAATCTAAATTTCAATACTCGTATCAAAGCAGTGTTTCACCGCTCCGCTAAATAAGATTTTGCCGCTTTCCAGCCTAAGTCCAAGCTCTTCGCCGCTTTTTGGATAGACTTTTAGGCTTTGCGGTGCGTTTAAATTTAAAGTAGCGCCGTAAAAGCAAGCCGCCATGCCAGTGCCACAAGCTAGCGTCTCGTCCTCCACGCCCCTTTCGTAGGTTCTCACCTTTAAAACTCCGCCATCAAATTTGGCTAAATTTACATTTGCATTGTATTTTTGACGAAGCGCCCTGCACTCTTTGACGTCAAATTCATCTAAATTTTGCGTGAAATTTACAAGATGAGGCACGCCGGTATCGTAAAAATACCAAGTTTTACCACCTTCATTTAGCGGTTCGCTTAAGATTTTTGGACTTGTTAGCACGACCTCGACGCACTCATCTTTCACGCTTGCCATCACCTCGCCGCTGCCAGTTAGCAGAGCAAATTCGCTTGAACTAACAAGGCCGTTTATATAGGCGTATCTAGCAGCCGCACGCGAGCCGTTGCCACACATCGCAGCGTAGCTTCCGTCGCTATTGTAAAACTCCCATTTCACGCCCTTTTCGTAAGGCAAAAGCACGATGAGTCCGTCAGCTCCCACGCCGTTTGTTCGGCTGCAAATTTGCCTTGCAAGCTCGCTTCTATCTTTGCTCAAAAATGTGTGAAATATGACAAAATCATTGCCGCTGGCGTTATATTTTGAGACTTGCATGAGCTATCCTTTTATTTTTTGCTTGATTTTACTAAAATTTAGATAAGAGTTATTAGTGATTTTAAAGGAGCCACCTTGAAGAGCTACATCTTAAATTTAGAAAAAGAGTTTTCTTTGATAGAAAATGGCTTTAAAGAGCAAGAAAAAAGGGCTTTGGCTGACTATAAAGCAAAGGGAGCTGAGCAGTGCAAAGAGCTGGCACGTCTAGCATATGGCTCGGAGGTCTATCAAGTGCGGATGTATGCGGTTTTTCTCTTTGGACACCTATCGGAGCACGAAGAAATTTTGACGTTTTTGAGAGATGAAGTCTCAAAAGATGAAAACTGGAGGGTTCAAGAGGTGTTGGCAAAGGCATTTGACGAGTTTTGTAAAAAAGTTGGCTACGAGCAGGCACTTTTAACGATCGATAACTGGCTAAAAAATGGCAACGCAAATGCAAAAAGAGCCGTAACAGAGGGGCTTAGGATATGGACAAATAGGCCCTATTTTAAAGATAACCCAGATGAGGCCATTAGGCGCCTAGCTAGCCTAAAAGAAGACGAGAGCGAGTATCTTAGAAAATCAGTTGGCAACGCCTTAAAAGATATAAGTAAGAAATTTCCAAATTTAGTAAAAACTGAGCTTGATAGCTGGGATTTTGGTAGTAAAGAGGCCATGCAAACATATAAATTTGCTAGTAAATTTATCAAAACGCAGTAGCGCCGATCTGCTTTAAAAATTTCTCTAGCTCCAGCTGTAAATTCTCCCTGTCATTGCTATTATCGATAACAAATTTTGCCATTTTTTTCTTTTGCTCTATATCTATCTGAAGCTCTACTCTAGCTTTTGCATCCTCTAAATTTAGAGCGTTTCGGCTCATTAGACGGCTTAGTAAAAGCTCTTTTGGCGCGTAAATCACGGCTACATTTTTAAACTCAGTATAACGCTCTTTTTTTTCAAAAAACAAAGGGATATCAACAAAATAAACTTGCCCCAAGCGCTCAAGCTGCGAGGCTTGTGATAAAATTTCAGCTTTTATCTTTGGATGTAAAATTTGCTCTAAATTTTTAAGCTTTTTTGGCTCACGAAAGACGATAGCACCCAGTTTTTTGCGCTCTATCTTGCCAGCCTCATCTAAAATTTGCTCACCAAACTCTCTCACGATCTCGCCTTTACAAATTTCAAGCTGCTCGTGCGCGATCAAGTCCGCATCGATCACGCTAAAACCTCGCTCTTTTAGCAAATTTACAACCGTGCTTTTGCCGCTGGCGATCGAGCCTGTGATGACGTAGGCATTTGGAAATTTCTGCAAAGTCGCTCCATTTTTGAAAATTGATAACAATTTTAGCAACTTTTGGCTAAAGTTTTAAAAAATAACCAAAAGGGCGAAAATGATAAGTTATAAAGATGCCGGAGTTGATATAGATGCTGGAAATAGCTTTGTTGAGGCGATCAAGCCTTTCGTAAAATCTACGCAAACACCAAACGTCATAGGCGGCATCGGATCATTTTCGGGTGCGGTCAGACTGCCAAGCGGATATAAAAATCCAGCTATTTTAGGTGCCACAGACGGCGTTGGCACGAAGCTACGTCTTGCTATCGACGCTAAGAAATTTGAGGGCGTGGGCGAGGATCTAGTCGCTATGTGCGTAAATGACCTCATCTGCAACTTCGCCGCACCACTCTTTTTCCTCGACTACTACGCGACTGCAAAGCTTGAGATAGAGAGTGCCAAAGAGGTGGTGAAAAGCATCGCAAATGGCTGCAAAAAGGCGCAGTGCGCGCTTATCGGCGGTGAGACAGCCGAGATGCCGTCGATGTATGAAAAGGGCGACTTTGACCTTGCTGGATTTGCCGTGGGTATCGCTGAGGCTGACGAGATCGACAGGAGCAAATTTGTAAAATCTGGTGACGTTTTAGTCGCACTTCCTAGCAGCGGCCTGCACTCAAATGGCTTCTCTCTTGCAAGAAAAGTAGTAAGCGAGCTTGGGCTTAAATTTGACGAAAAAGTGGGTGAGCGCAAGCTTATCGACGTGCTTCTTGAGCCAACTAGAATTTACGTGAGCGACTTTTTAAACTTAAAAGATAAGATCACAGCAATGGCGCATATAACTGGTGGCGGCATAGTTGAAAACCTGCCTCGCGTCTTTCCTGCTGGACTTGGTGCGAAGGTGCAAAAAAGCGCTATAAAAACGCCTGAAATTTTTAAAATCCTCGCGCAAAAAGTAGAAGAAAGCGAGATGATGAGGACATTTAACATGGGTGTTGGCATGATCCTTGTTGTGCCTAAAGAAAACGTTGATGCTGTGCTAGCAAATAGCGATGGATACGTGATCGGCGAAGTGATAAGTGGCAAAGGCGTAGAGCTAGTTTGATGCACACAAATAGTGTAAAATGCCTACAAAAAACCAAAAATAAGAGCTTTTTTGACCTTAGTGTCTATCAGTTTTTGGGCATGTTTGGCGTGTTAGAGAGCGATATCAAAAAGCTTGATTTTTATGAGTATTGGTGTGAGGTCTCGAGAGGATCAGGCATGCTACCTATCATGCAAGACAATGGCGAGGACGGCGATCTTTACGATGAGAGCTGCGAGGTGATCGACTGCCTTATCTACCTATATGATTGGGAAAAATTTAGCCGTATCTACATAAACACAGGAAAATAACTTGGCAAAACAAAAGGCAAAAATCGCACCGATCTGGGCTAGAGTAAAGGCATCTATCATCGATCTTTTCATCATCGGTATGCCGATACTTTACGCCACGACCTACCTTTTACTTGACGGCAAAGAGGCGTTTTTGCAAAACCAGCTTGCGATCTTTGGCGCAAATAGCCTCATCTCGTTTATAATGTGCCTTTTTTTTAGCATAAAGGCGCAAACTCCGGGCTACAAAGCGCAAGAAATTTATCTCATAAATTTACAAACCGGTAAAAAGCTAAGCCTTTTTCACGCGATCTTGCGCCAAATTTGCTTTGCATTTGCTGGCTTTAGCATCATCGGACTTTGCCTTTGTTTTTTTAGAAAAGACAAACTAAATTTACACGACATCATAACCCACTCGGCCGCCGTGCAAAAAGCGGCTTAAATTTACTTCACTCCGTGCCAAAGAAGGCGGTTATTGCCTAGTTTTGTGTCGATACTCTCTTTTATAATGGAGCAAATATGCTCTTTAAAAGCCCTTGTCTTGCTCTTTACAGGGTAGCAAGCAGGTGCCACTAAGAAGTTACAAAACGGGCTAATCTATGCTCTTAATTTTTTATCTTGGCAACAGCTTTGTCACAAAATAATGCACATTTATCAATTTAAATTTAGCTTATGAAGTTTTGTTTCAAATTTTTGGTCATAAGTCGCTCAAACTAGCTAGATAAATAGAGAAAATCAAGGCTAAGAATGAATAAATTTAACTACAAGCCACGAAAAATTTTTGATTAAATTTAGCGTAAATTTTAAGCACTTTGCGAGTAGAGTTTGACCTCGTTTATCAAAAACTCATAGACCCTTTGCTGCACTAAAATTTCCTCCTCGCAGCCACTCATCAAGCGACGAAGGTGCGAAAAGTCTATCTTTTTAGCATATCTTTTGTGGTCTTTCATATCTTTATCTATGCTTAAAAGAAGCGTGTCAAGCGTGATCCTATCGCTTCTTTTGACCCTTGCCACGTACTCTCTTACGGTTTGGATTAAGAAGTCTTTTCTGGTCTGATCATTTTCATAAATTTCATTTACGATGTCATTTAAAATGAAAAAATCATCCTCATCTGGGTCAAATTTAGCCGAGATAATAGAGGCAAAAATTTTGGCACGAAACTCTAAAGACTTGTGATGATAGACAAAAAAATCTCTAAAGGCCGATAAAAAACGAAGTTTGATCTTTCCTGGCATTGCCCTACTTTTGGTGAAATTTATGTGAGATTATATACTCTTAAAGCTAAATTTTTAAAAATGTAACTATAAAACTAAATTTAAGTATAGTTTTTGTATGATTGCGAAGCTCCTTCTTAGACCTATGCAATGCTTTTTATGAGCACCGCTTCAGGGTGGGAACACAGCAGAGCACTTGTATTAAGTGTGTGCCGCAGTCATCTGAGAGGGGGTCTTTCTAAACCAAAATGCTCATTAAAATCATCGCAAATTTCTAAAAAATCCACTCCATCGATCTTAGGTTTTTCGCTAAAAAATTTATACATATTATTAAAGCCGTCAGTTAGCTCTTTTGACTTGACACCGTAGCTTATGGAAATTCCAGCTTCGATGTATGCTGAGAGCTTGTCGCAGTATTTTAGCGCTTTGCCGTCGATCGGGTTAAATTTATCCTCATTTACGTTCTCCATAGTCCCTTCGTGGCAGATGATCTTGCGCTCGAATGTTCTATTTTCAAACTCATCTTTGATAAATTTCTCGCCATCTTTTCTGATACCTAGGATGTAGCTAAACTCATCTCTGATCTTTTCAGGCACAAATGGCAAAATCCTCTCATCAATAAGCCTCATCTCATACTCGCTGATGATCTCATTTAGCCCCTTTACGCCGTATTTTACAGGGCTTATGATGTCGCGTGTAAGGCTCTCTGGCAGGTCGTGAAAAAGGGCACAAAAGAAGTTATTTTCTAGCCGTTTTTTGCAAGCTTTTGCTTTTAGTGAGTAAAAGTAGCTAAGTATCGCAACAACTAGCATATGTCCTAAGACCGCAGTTTCAGGGATGCGAGGCGTTTGTGCCCAGCGCTTTTGAAACCTTAGCCTGCCACTTAGATCAACAAGGCGAGCTAGCTTTTGATTCATAGCGATCTTTCTAACACCGATTAGCTCGTAATAATCCTCCATCTCCTCCTCAACCTTCGCCTTAAGCTCGTCGATATCGCTTAAAAACTGGCTCGTTTGATAGACAATAGAAAATTCCCACCTCGTGGCAAGATAGCTGGCTGCTTTTAGTATAAGGCGCTCTTTTTCGTGAGTTTTGTCGTTTTTATAGTGGTTTTTAAACCTCTCTGAAAACTCGCCGCCTTCGATATCTGAAATGAGCGTCTCAAGGTTACTTAAAACCCAGCTATTTATCTGCTCTTTTTTTGTCTTTTGGATGTGGTGAAAGACGTCAGGGCGTATGTCTGTGACTACGACCCTGCTTAAAAACTCAAAAATTCCAGCCTCGATGATGTAGTTCATATCGGCATTTTGCTCTTGTTTTGCTATGAAATAAGCGATGATAAATTTATGAGCCTGCTTGTCAAGCTCGACTAAATTTGTCATCTTTGGATAGTCGTTCCAACGTGATATAGATGCTGCTTTAAAGATATGTTCTATAAGCTTAGCACTTATCATTATTTATCCTTTTTGACTACTTTTGGCTTCTTATCATCGGCATAGCTTATCTTTCTAAAGCCCTCTTTGTTTGAGCTTCTTCTTGGCTTGTCATCTTTTTTAAATTTATCATCTCTGCTGCCTCTACTACTGCCGCGATCACTTGTGCTGCGTCTCTCACGCGCTTTGTCGCTAAAGCTTCTCTCCCTACTCCTTGGAGCGTATTCTTTCTCTTCAGCTGGCTTTTTTACGACTAGATCAGAGCTAATCTCGATAACCGTATGGACATTTCCACGTGGGTTAAAGTCGCCCACTATCTTCATAAATTTAGGCTCAAGCTTTTTCTCTAAAACAGAGTAAATTTCATTTATACTATCTTCATGGCTGATGTTGCGGTTCATAAAGCTATTTATATAAAGCTTTATCGCTTTTAGCTCTACAACTAGCTTGTTTGGGATATACTCAAGGTATATGGTCGCAAAGTCAGGATAACCAGAGCGAGGGCAAAGGCAGCAAAACTCAGGCAGAGTGATCTTTATGACATAGTCCCTTATTTGTTTATTTTCCCAGACCTCAAGGTCACTCTCTACGTCAAATTCTTTTAAAATTTTCTCGCCATACTTCATCTCTTCGCTCATTCTTTATCCTTTATATTTTTACTAACCAGGTCAAATTTAAATTTGATCACCTTTTAAATATCCAAGTGTTTAACGTCTTTTGCGTGATCTTGGATGTAGTTTCTTCTTGGCTCGACCTCATCGCCCATAAAGAGATTAAACGTATCAGAAGCGCTTATAGCGTCGTTTATATCGATCTTTAAAAGTCTTCTATTCTCAGGGTTCATAGTTGTCTCCCAAAGTTGCTCAGGGTTCATCTCACCAAGACCTTTATAGCGCTGGATATATGCACCTTTTTTCGCATTTTTCTCTACTTCATCAAGCACGTCTATAACGTCGCTATGCAAGTCTAGGCCGCGCTCTTTTATCTTTTGGCTGATGTAAAGCGCCTCTTCATAGAGTGGGTTTGTAAATAAATTTTCATTTACCACAAGCTCTTCTAGGCCGCTCTCTGTTTGGACGTAAATTCTAATCTCATCTTCGCTAACGTAGTGGTTTAAAATGTTGTGACCCTCAGCTTTTAAGAAGTCTCTTAAAATTTCAAAAATTTCATTGTAGCTTTTTGATACGATGTCTGGATTTTCTATCATGTAGCGGATCGCTGAAAGGACGTTAAAGCGTTTTTCAAGCTCTTTTAAGACGCTTCTATAAGCTGCAACGATCTTTAAGAAATCAATCAAATCCGCACTGCCGATATCTTCTATATCAACGCCCTCGATGCCAGTTTCGATAAGAAATTCATTTAGTGCCTTTTCATCTTTTAGATAAATTTCTTTTTTACCTTTTTTATAGCGGTAAAGTGGCGGCTGAGCTAGGTAGATGTGGCCGTTTTCTACGACTTTATTTAAAAATCTAAAAAAGAAGGTTAAAAGTAGCGTCTGGATGTGGCTACCATCGACGTCGGCATCGGTCATTATGATGATCTTATGATATCTAAGCTTCTCGGCGTCAAATTCATCTCCGATACCGCAGCCTAGCGCTGTTATCATATTTTTTATCTCGTCAGACTTTAAAATTTTATCCAGTCTTGCCTTTTCAACGTTTAGAATTTTACCCTTAAGCGGCAATATCGCTTGGAAAACTCTATCACGACCCTGCTTTGCAGAACCGCCCGCAGAGTCGCCCTCCACTAGATATAGCTCGCTGATGACTGGGTCTTTACTCTGGCAGTCAGCTAGTTTGCCAGGGAGCGTGCCTACGCTCATGCTCTCTTTTTTACGAGTTAGATCCCTAGCTTTTTTAGCAGCTTCTCTACCACGAGCTGCCATTAGAGCTTTATCCATTATCGCTCTTGCTTCGATAGGATTTTCTTCAAAATACTTTGTAAGCACGTCAAAAACCATCTTTTGAACGATAGGTTTTACGTAGCTTGAACCTAGTTTGCCCTTTGTTTGTCCCTCAAACTGCGGCTCTGGCACTTTTACGCTTACAACTGCGATAAGACCCTCGCGGATATCTTCACCAGTTATCTTTGTATCTTTTTCACGTGCAGCAGCGTTTGCTTGAACGTAGTTTGTAATAACTCTTGTAAGGCCCGCTCTAAAGCCAGCTTCGTGCGTACCGCCATCTGGAGTTTTGATGTTATTTACAAAGCTTAGTAAATTTTCACTATAAGTATCGTTGTAAAGCAGCGCAAAATCAACCATAACATCATCTTCGCCGCCGCTAAATGAGACCGCTTTGCTGACAGCGTTTGCCTTGTTCATATCAGTCACAAAGCTCTCAAGTCCTCCTTCATAGTGAAAGCTCTCGCTTCTGCCATTTCTTTGATCTTTGAAATTTATAGTTATCTTTGGGTTTAGATAGGCTAGCTCGCGAAATCTTTTTACTAAAATTTCATCGTCAAATTCAGTCACTTCAAATATGCTATCATCTGGCCAAAACTCGACTTGCGTGCCTGTGCGGTTTGTAGTTTTTATCACTTCAAGATCGCTTTGTGGGATGCCTTTTGCAAATTCTTGTCTGTGAAGCTTGCCATCACGCTTGATATTTACGACTAGCTTTTTAGAAAGGGCATTTACGACAGATACACCAACGCCGTGAAGACCGCCCGAGACCTTATAAGTGTCCTTGTCAAATTTACCACCAGCGTGAAGCACAGTTAGAACAACAGTCGCAGCTGAAATTTTCTCAGTCGGGTGCATATCTACTGGGATACCACGACCATTATCGCTAATGATCGCTGAGCCCTCACGTGTAAGCTCAACATCTATCGTATCGCAGTATCCTGCCATCGCTTCGTCGATAGAGTTATCAACGACTTCGTAGATCATGTGGTGAAGACCGCTTATGTTAGTATCACCTATATACATGCCTGGGCGCTTCCTAACCGCCTCAAGCCCTTTTAGTACTTTAATATTTTCTGCGCCGTAATTATTTTCCATCATAAACCTTTTTTAACTTATATATTTAATGGACTTATAACCGTTAAAAGCTCTTTTGAGCTAACAACGAAAGGTAAATTTTTATCTTTAAATCCAAACTCAAATTTCTCATCTTCTATGCTTTGTAAGAAGTCTATTAAATTTCTATTTTTTACATTTATGCTGATATCTTCTTCAAGTCCTGTTTGAAACTCTATCATCGTTTTTGCTTCAGAGTTATCCTCTATAATGCTCTCAAATGTTATGCTCTCTTTTGAAAAAGTTATCTTCATCTGATCGCTTAGCATCGAGATAGTCTTGATGCCTTCAACCATCTTATCTCTGCTTAGCTCAAATCTTATAGCAATATCTTTTGGTATAACGCGCTCATAGTCAGGGAATTTGCCATTTATTAGCTTTGTGAAAAACTCAAAATTTTGACTTTGAGCGATGAGGACGTTTTCATCATAGTAAATTTCTATCTTGTCAAAAAATAGCTTTTGAATTTCATTTATCGCCTTTTTAGGGATGATCAGTGAAAACTCATTGCTCGCTTCATTTGCAAATTTAAATACAGCTAGCCTTTTTGTATCGGTTCCTACTATATTTATATAGTTTTGTCTTATGTCTAGCAAAGCGCCATTTAGCTCAAATTTAGGGTTGTTACTATCAATGCATGGCAAAATTTTCTTTAAGCTTCTGCCTAGCATTATGGCGTCTATGTTAAATTTAGCCTTGCCATTGATGTTTGGAAACTCTGGGAAGTCTTCAAATTTATACATAGGAAGTTTGTATTTTGAGTTTTTTTGCTTGATGTAAAGGTAGTTATTAACAGTTTCAAGCGTTACCTCTTCATCTTTTAGGCTTTTTATGATGTCAAGTAGCTTTTTACCATTTGCAGTCGCATAGCCCTCATCAACGATCTTTGCATTGCTTAGTTTATATGCTAGTCCTATCTCGTGATCAGTCGCTTTTATGTTTAAAACTCCATCTTTTGCTGAAATGTAGATGTGAGAAGTGATAGCACTAAGATCTCTTTTTTCGAGATATGGATTAGTGTTTGTTACTATGCTCTCAAGCATGTTTTTGTTTATTAAAACCTTCATTAAATACTCCCTCTTATTTTTAATTTTCTTTTTGTTGTATTAGTTGGTAGCGTGAAAGTGTGAAAACCATCTTTTCTCACGCCAGCATCGTTATTTAAAATGTGAAAAGAATTTTTCATTTCTTCACATTTATTCACGAATTTCATTCTGTTTTTATCCTTTTGTTAAAATTTTGTTCTTTATCTCAGTCACTCTGAGGTTGAAAATTTCGTTACTCTCCATGAGCTCGTTTATCTTTTTTATGTTGTGACTAACGGCGCTATGGTCTTTCATACCAAAATAGTTTGCAATTTGGGGCATCGAATTTGTAGTGAGCATCTTCGCAAGGTAGATGATGATGCGTCTAGCCTCGACGATGTTTTGCACTCTTGACTTGCTTTTTATGTCGCTTGGCTTGATATTTAGCTCTTTGCTCACGATCTCTATAATGGTCTCTAAATTTATATTTTCATGTTTCTCTTTGATGAGATCTTTTAGCGTGTTTTTAGCAAATTCAAGCGTTATCTCAACTCTCATCAAGCTTGCGTAGGCGTTTAAATTTATGATAGCGCCCTCGATCTCACGGATATTATCGCCCATGTTTGTAGCGATGTAGTCGATCACTTCTTTGTTTAGATAAATTTTGTCAAATTCACATTTTTTGATGATGATGGCTATCTTTGTATCAAGTTCAGGCGGCGTGATATCAGCCATTATGCTTTGTTCAAACCTAGACTTTAGCCTCTCATCAAAGCCCTTTAGTATCTTTGCTGGGCGGTCTGAGGTCATGACGATCTGACCTTTTTTGGCGATGAGCTCGTTAAAGGTGTTGAAAAACTCATCTTGAATTTTATCCGTCTTGCCAAGAAACTGCACGTCGTCTATTAGCAAAACATCGCAGTTTCGGTATTTCTCACGAAATTTAGTCATCGAGTGGCTATTTAGATGTGTGGTAAAATCAATCATAAACTGATCGCTCGTCACGCAGATGACGACCTTACCTTGATCTAGACAGTAGTTGCCAACTGACTGAAGTAAATGCGTCTTGCCAAGACCAGTTGTGCCATATATAAAAAGTGGGTTGTAAAGCACGCCAGGCTTGTCTGCGACTGCTTTTGCGTTTAGAAATGCAAACTGATTTGAGTCGCCGCAGACAAAATTTTCAAATGTATATCCAGGGTTTAAAATGCTGCTTTGCGCCTTGATCTGCTTTACATTTACTTGATTTTGCTTTATGTTTTTTAGCTTTGTTTGGCTAGTTATCTCGACTTCTGGCTTTTTCCCGGTTTTTACTTCGTAAAGGTAGGCTATCTTTTCTGCGTATCTAGTTTTTATAAATTTAGCCATCAACTCACTCGTGGCGTTAAAAACTATAAAATCTTCGTTTGAAGCCTTTTCGTTAAATTTTAATTGTTTGATGTAGCAGTCAAATTCATTAGCTGATATTTTTGTCTGTAAAAGCTCTAAAATCTCGTCTGCTAGCAAATTTAAACCCTTTTGAAGTAATTAACTTTATTAGCGATTTTATCTTAAATTTAATAAAACCTTTGTTAAACTCCGACAAACTTTTTCACGGCGTGAAAAAGTCGTGAAAAAGTATTGAAAAGATTGTGATGA
>CAUQCU010000034.1:0-16216 GCA_963516555.1 Campylobacter concisus
CTTAGCTCAAATTTTAGAGCCGAAATTACTCGTTCATGAAATTTTAAAATTTGCTCGAGTCTCTGTGTTATAAAACGAACGCAGTGTGACAGTTTAATTGTGCGCTTTGTTCTTGCCACAGACTAAAAAATCTCTAAATTTTAAAGCTATCATTAAGCTTTCATCAAGCGCCTTATTAGCCAAAATTTTGTAAAATCCACTCATTAAAAAGGATAAAAAATGAGTGAAAATTCTGGCTTTACACACCTACATTTACACACCGAATACTCCCTACTAGACGGAGCTAACAAGATAGAAGAGCTAGCTCATACGCTCCATGACAGAGGCGACACAGCAGCAGCGATCACGGATCACGGCAACATGTTTGGCGCGATTGATTTTTACAAAAAGATGAAAAAAAATGGGATAAAACCGCTAATTGGCATCGAAGCTTACGTGCATAACGGCGAGCAGCTCGATGACAAGAGCACTAAACAGCGCTTTCACCTCATCTTAATCGCCAAAAATGAGACTGGCTATAAAAATTTGATGTATCTTAGCTCCATGAGCTACATCGAGGGCTTTTACTACTATCCCCGTATC
This sequence comes from Campylobacter concisus, assembly GCA_963516555.1. Classification (GTDB taxonomy): domain Bacteria; phylum Campylobacterota; class Campylobacteria; order Campylobacterales; family Campylobacteraceae; genus Campylobacter_A; species Campylobacter_A concisus_BA. The sequence continues at coordinate 583 of CAUQCU010000034.1, forward strand.
AACAAAAAGATATTAAAAGAGCACAGTGAGGGGCTAGTTTGCAGCTCTGCTTGCTTGCAGGGCGAGGTAAGCTGGCATCTAAATTTAAGCGACCGCAACGTTAAATTTGGCGCTAAAGGCTACGAGCGGGCAAAAGAGGTCGCGCTTGAGTATAAAGAAATTTTTGGCGATGACTTTTACCTTGAGATCATGCGCCACGGCATCGGCGATCAAAGGCGCATAGACGATGACATCTTGCGTATCGCGAAAGAGACTGGCATCAAGGTCATCGCCACAAACGACACCCACTACACTTTTAAAGAAAGAGCCGCTGCGCACGAGGTTTTCATGTGCATCGCGATGAACAAAACTCTTGATGACCCAAACCGACTTCGCCACAGCGTCCATGAGTTTTTTGTTAAAAGCAAAGAGCAGATGAACGAGCTATTTTTAGACATCCCTGAAGTGATAGAAAACACCCAAGAGATCGTGGATAAGTGCAATCTCGAGATCAAGCTTGGCAACCCAACTCCGCCAAATTTCAAATTTACTCTTGAGTGCGCCAAAGAGAGAAATTTGACTCTCCCAGAGCCAGAAAACAGATATAGCTTCAAAAATGACGCTGTATTTTTCGAGCATGAGTGCAGAAAAGGCCTTGAAGAGAGACTGAAATTTGTCCCAGAAAATTTACACGAAGAGTATAGAAAACGCCTTGATATAGAGATCGGCATCATCAATAAGATGAATTTCCCAGGATATATGATGATCGTTTGGGACTTCATCAACGAAGCCAAGCGCAGAGGTGTGCCAGTTGGCCCAGGACGTGGCTCTGCGGCTGGTAGCTTGGTCGCTTACTCGCTAAAGATCACCGACCTTGATCCTATACCATACAACCTGCTTTTTGAGAGATTTCTAAACCCAGAGCGCGTTAGCATGCCAGATATCGACGTGGATTTTTGTCAAAGCAGACGCGGCGAGATCATCGACTACGTCACGCAGAAATACGGCAAATTTAACGTTGCTGGCGTTATTACATTTGGTAAATTGCTCGCAAAGGGTGTCATTAGAGATGTCGCTAGAGTCTGCGACATGCCTTATGCGGAGGCTGATGCGATGGCAAAGCTTATCCCTGATGAGCTTAACATCACGTTAAAAGACGCCTACGAAAAAGAGCCAAAGATAGCTGAGCTAATCAGTCAAAACCCAAAGGCGGCTAAAATTTGGAAATTTGCCCTTGACCTTGAGGGGCTAAACAGAAACGCCGGCCAGCACGCAGCAGGCGTTGTCATCTCAAACGAAGAGCTTTGGAACAAAACCCCGCTATTTCGCCAGCCAAACAGCCCAGAAGATCGCTTTGTGACGCAGTATAGTCTAAAATACCTAGAAGACGTTGATTTAATAAAATTTGACTTTCTTGGTCTAAAGACGCTAACGGTTATCGACAATGCGATCAAGCTCTTTAAACCGCGCAGTGGCTGGGAGATCGTGTGGGAGCTGGTCTAAAAACACGACTCTGGCGTTTATAAGATGATACAAAGTGGCCAAGCCATCGGCATCTTTCAGATAGAGGGCGAGGGCATGAGAAAGCTAGGAACTAGCCTGCGCCCAGACTGCTTTGAGGATATCGTCGCGATGCTAGCGCTCTACCGCCCAGGACCGATGGAGAGTGGTATGCTTGATGACTTCGTCAAAAGAAAACATGGCGAGGCGGAGATAACATACGCATTTAAGGAGCTTGAGCCGATCCTTGCGCCAACATACGGCGTCATCGTCTATCAAGAGCAAGTCATGCAGATCGTGCAAGCCATAGGCGGTTTTAGCCTTGGTGGGGCAGACCTTGTGCGCCGTGCGATGGGTAAAAAGATCAAAGAAGAGATGGATAGGCTAAAGGGTGAGTTTGTAAAAGGTGCTGAGGCAAAAGGGCTAAATGGCCAAAAAGCGGACGATCTTTTCGAGCTGATCGTTAAATTTGCAGGATATGGCTTTAACAAGTCTCACTCAGCAGCCTACGCTTATGTCACGTTTCAGACAGCTTATCTGAAGGCTTACTATCCGGCTGAATTTATGGCGGCACTTCTAACAAGCGAGGAGAGCAACGTCGATAAGATCGTTCGCTACATCGATGAGATAAAGCGTATAAATATAGATACCTTGCCACCATCTATCAACAAATCAACCAAAGAATTTAGCGTCGTTAAAAATGGCGAGCACGATGGCATTATATTTGGGCTTGGAGCGATTAAGGGCGTTGGTGGAGCGGCAATTGAGAACATCATCGCTGAGCGTGACGCAAAGGGCGAGTTTAAGAGCATGGATGACTTTGTCTCAAGGATCGATCCATTTAAGGTCAATAAAAAGGTCTTTGAAAGCCTTATAAAGGCTGGCTGCTTCGATGAGTTTGGCTTTAGCCGTAAGATGCTTTTGCAAAATGTAGAAAATATCGTAGAAGCTTGCAAAAATGCAGCCCAGATACGTAAAAATGCGGCCGAGAGCCTATTTGGCGAAGATGATAGTATGAATGATGTGAAGATAAATTTCGTCACTGTAAATGATGAATTTGACATCAAGCAGATCTTGAAATTTGAGCAAGAGAGCGTTGGCATCTACCTCTCAGGGCATCCGCTTGATGACTATAAAGATGAGATAAATAAGATCAAATACACGCTAAGCTCGGAGTTTGAGAGCTTGCCGCAAAGCGCTGAAATTTTGGTGGTCGGCAAGATCGAGGACTTTAGCACGAGGATCACAAAAAGTGGCAAGAAAATGGGCACTATAAACGTGCTGGACTTTCACGGTAACATCGAGATCGCCGTCTTTGAAAGGGAGCTTGGCAACATCGAAGATATCGTAAAAGACGAGGCAAAGCGCGATCTGCCTTACGCTTTTAGGATAAATATCTCGCGCGACGATCAGTTTGTAAGGACAAATTTAAATGAGGTTTATAGCCTAGAAGACGCGCAAAATTTAGACTTTAAGACTAGAAAGCTAAAGCAAAACTCTAAATTTAGCAAAAATGAAGAGGCGAGCGCCCCTCAAAAAGTAAGAGAGTATGCCGAGCTAGAGGTGCTTTTAAGTCTTAGCGAGCTTAGCAGGCAAAAGCTGGAGCAAATTTACTCGCTAGTTTTTAGCAAAAATGCTCCAAATAATCAAAAACGGCTAATCTTGAAGATAAAAAATGAAGCAACTGGCGAAATTTTCATCTATAAGACCGAGTTTATCGTAAGTGATGATGTAGGCGAAGAGATAGAAAAGCTCGCTGCTTCGGCGTAAATTTAAGGACAAGAGATGTTTGATATTTTTAGAAAAAAGGGCCATTTTTTAGATGAGCTTGGTGTGGATAAGTCTAGCTGGAGTGAGCTTTTTAGCGCTTCTCTTGGCAAAGCGATGCTGCTTCAAAAACGGCTTTTTAAACAAGTTGTTGAGGCTAGCAAGTGGCAAGCTGACTTTGAAAGTGGCAAAATTTACTTTGACAAGCATGAGTTTGATATGCAGTTTATCGGCTCTGAGAGCTTTTCGTCAAACACTTGGCTTTGGGGATATGAAAATGTAAATGGCTTTGACGAGCGCTTGCTTGGACTTGCAAATAGGGCGCGTGAGTTTGGCGAGAAATTTGGGCTTAGGGCGTTTAGTACGGCACAGTTTGAGCTAGATGAAGAGATAAATGGTCACACGATTAGCTTGGTTGCTTGCGTGGCGCTTGGCGAGGAGCTAAGCTACTATAGGATTGATTACGACGGAGGCGCTGCGTACGTTGCATTTAGGGCGGAGGCTATCTTTAAAGAGCCAGTTTTAGCAAATGAAGTAATAAGCGTAGTAAATGAGTGTATAAGTGCCTATGAGCTAGACCACAAGCTTTTTATAAAAGGGCTTTTGCTGGGTTGTGAGATAAAATTTAGCGAAAACAAGGATGAGATAGTAGCTAAGTTTAAAGATGAACTTAGCTTCAAATTTGATGATCTTAATAGGCTAACAGATATCTCCGCGAAGTTGTAATCTTATATTTTGGCTGGGCTATTAGGTGCTTAGCCTAGTAGCCTAGCTCTTTTCTTAGTAAATTTATCTCATCTATCACCATTTGGGACTTTAGCTCTCTCATGCAAGCATGCGTTTTTAGTGGGCAAACTCGCTTCATACAGGGCATGCAAGCTAAATTTAGATGCACTATCTTTGCAAATTCATTTCCCCATGGCGAGGTTTCGCTAAATTTTGTCGGTCCAAAAAGAGCGATCGTTGGCACATGAAATGCGGCAGCTATGTGCATAGGGCCGCTATCGTTTGTGACGAAAATGCCATTTTGGCTAAGCCCAGCTATGCGCTCACAAAGCTCTTTGATGCTTGTTTTGCCAGCTAAATTTTGGCAAGATACGCTGTTTTCTTTTAAAATTTGCTCAATTTTCTCGCAAATTTCTTGCTCGTCTTTGCCACCAAAGATAACTATCTCAAACTCATCTTTGAAATTTAGTGCCACCTGCGCAAAATACTCTGGATACCATCTTTTCGCACTTCCATAGCTCGCACCTGGATTTAGAGCTAGCGTTTTTTTAGCTGAAATTTTAGGGGTAAAATATAGCTTTAAATCGGTATAAATTTCGCCCAAGCCAAGGGCACTTTTTACAAAATTTGCATATTTTAACACCTGATGAAGGACGGTTTTGCTCTTTTTAAAGAGGACTTTTTGTCTAGCGTTTATAAAAAATAGCAAAAATTTGCTAGCAAATGAGCTTCTAAAGCTAAGCGCTAGATCAAATTTGCCAAGACTTTTTGCACTTTTTGCAAGAGATAAAAACCTAAATTTTGCCTTTTTGCTCTCATCAACGACTACTTTTTCGCAGTTTGGATGGTTTTTGTAAAGCTCGCAAGCTACAAATGAGCCAAAAAAAACGATTTGTAAATTTTTCTCATTTTGCACTAAATTTTCTATCGCAGCGCTTGCCATTACGCTATCGCCAAGCCAGGTTGGAAGCTCGATAAAAACTCTCATTTTAAAAGACTTTGTATCACTTTAAGAGTGAGCTCGGCGTTTTTCTCGATGCTAAAATTTAGCGAAAGCTGGTAGGCCTTCTCTTGCAGGCTCGCTAAAAGCTCGTGGTTTGTGAGAATTTCATCTATAAACTCCAGCGCTCTCTCGTCATTTGGGCTTTGAAGCACAAATTTATCTTCTAAAATCTCGCTAGCACCATTTTGAGCTGTCGTAAAGACCACGTTTTTAAAGCTAAGTGCCTCTAATACGACATTTGAAAATGGTTCATAGTGCGTTGGAAAGATAAAAATATCACTCGCTTCATAAAATTTCGCCGTGCTCTTTTGCTCGTCGACAAAGTAGGCGTTTAGCCCAAGTTTTTTGGCGAGGCGTTTGTAGCTTGAGATGTTTTTATCTTTGCCGACAATGAGCGTATTTACGGGAGTTTTTAGCTTTGAAGCAAGGAGCAAAAACTCTTTTAGCCCCTTTCTTTTAAAGCCATTTCCCACAAAAAGCAGGGTCGCTAGCTCAAATTTAAGTCCAAATTCCTCACAAAGTGCGAGCTTTGCCTCGGCTTTTTGCACCCTTTTGGGTAAATTTACGCCGTTATAAATGGTCGTGATCTTCTCTGGCTCTATGCCGTAAGTCGCGATGATCTGCTCTTTTATAAAATTTGAGTTGCTGATGATCTTTTGGGAGTTTTTAAAGCATCTTTTCTCTAAGTACGGATAGACGAAATTTAGGGGATTTAGCCACCAAAAGCTCTTTGTTGCCCTATAAACCTTGTGCACGCCGTCTCCTGCCCTGTAGATATCGGCGCAGCTTACTCGCTCTAGGCTAAAATAAAACTCCTCCTCTTTTTTTTGGCGTTTTACTTGGCGGTTAAAATTTAGAGCTTTTTTCCAAGAAGAGATGCTAGCATCTCCAAGATATGAGCGAATTTCTGTTTGGATACCAAGCTCATTTAGGGCCTTAACAAGCCTTCTTAAGTATCTTTCAGCACCTCCAACTGCGTTTGGATTAGTTCTTAAAAATACTATTTTTTTCATCTATAACTCCTAAAGCCAGCGCCCAAAATAAGAGCATCAAAAGTGCGTTTTCATGGTGAAATGTCGTATTAAATAAAGATATAACATTATTGAACAATAGTATCAATAATCCACAAAAAACAACGTTTGATGTCTTGATGTTTGTTATAAATTTTATAAAAAGAGATAGCTGAAATACCAAATATGCAAGTAGTGCAAAGATTCCTTTTTCTGTTAAAAATGTTAAAAAAGTGTTGTGTGCGTGGCTAACTCTAACCTCAGAATTTCCCGGGAAAAATGTAGTTATATCTATATCTTTAAAATTTCCTAAACCTATGCCAAAAAATGGATTATCTTGCCATGTGTAAAATGCTGAGTAAAATATAGGCCATCTTGTCTCATTACTTGAAATACCCTGTGATATTTTATAGACAAATCTAGCATCGTTTTGCATTACAAACGCTAAAGCAATGATAGCTAATACAAAGATAGAGATTACTGATAGTGTAAATTTTATATTTATATGTTTTTTAATTGTTAAATATATGAGTGTTGAAAATATTACAACCGGAAGTAAATACATAGTAGCACGAGAACCAGCGATAAGAATTCCACAAGTAGATATAATAGCTATGACAAAGCACGAACTTTTTAAAAATTTATCCTTGCTATCAACAAAAGAAAGACTTACTAAAAGCACTAGTAGCATAAAAATGGCACTGTGATTTACGTGGCCGATTGATTTAAGTTCAAAAAGTGCCATTGGATCGTTTGATGTAAATTTTTTAACACAAGCTGGTATAAAAGCGACAATAAAACCAGCAAATAGTGCATAAAACATAAATTTAAAATTTATTTTTTCTGTTCCAACGGTTCTAGCTACAAAGAAAAACAACATACATCTTAACGGATCAAGTGCTCTTGAAGGCGAAACCCCATTTACAAGGCAGCTTATAAAAGTGGCCAACACAAAAACAAAAAGAGAGATGTTGATAACATCAAATTTAAATTGCTTTTTTTCTTTAACGCAAATATAAATTCCAACTAAAACAAAAAGTATGAGTGAAATTTGTTTTAATCCTTCGGTAACTGGTAGTGTAAACAGCATCACAAGCAAAAAAAAGTTGTAGAGTTTTGACGCAATTTCATTTTTCATATGTATCCTTTAAAATTTAAGTTTGCATTTTATCATTGATGAACTAAAAATAATATACAATATTAACAAAAAGTTAAAAGGAAGTATCGTGCGTGGCGTGAAAATAAGCTTTATAGTGCCTGTTTTTAACAAAGAGGAGCATATTAGAGATTGTTTAAATTCGCTGATATCTCAAGATATGGATGATATTGAGATCATAGTTGTAGATGATGGAAGCAGTGACGATACATCTAAAATTTTAAAAGAGTATGAAGATAAAATAATTTTAAAAACAAAGAGCAATGCAGGTGTAAGTGCTGCTAGAAATGATGGTATTATACTAGCTAACGGAAAATATACCATCTGCGTTGATGCTGATGACTGTGTAGAAAAAGACTATGCTTCATCTGTTTACGATATCGCTGAAAAATTTGATGCTGATATCGTGATAACAGATATGTGTAAGATTTATGGTGATAAAAAGCTATTCTTTAAAGATTTTGAGACAAAAGAGGATGGCATTATCGATAAAGATGAGTATCTAAAAAGGCTTTTAGCATCAAGACACAACAAAGTTTTACACAATGCTGCAAACAAGGCAATAAAGACTAAAATTTTAAAAGAAAATTTGTTTCCAATCGGGATCACACAGGCTGAAGATTTTCACACTGTGGTGAGAAATGTTATCGCTTCAAAGATTCTTATAAAGCTAAATAGGACGTTTTATAACTACAATATCGGAGAAAATAATACAGGTGGCTTTGAAAAGCTAAAAGCTGTGGTGGATCATAAATTTGTCTATGAGGACATAATCTCAATTTTAAGAAATAAAAATTTAGCTCTTGAGATGGTGCCAGATCTAGAGTTTAGAAAGATCAAAAGTGTCTATATGCCAGCTATCTCATCAAGGCCAAATTTAAAAAATAGTAGCTATGTAAAGGCGCTTGATCTTTTTTATGAGGATATTGATAGCATTATAAACTCAGCTGGTTTTTTAAAGCTTAGACTAAAACATAGAATTTTGATAAAAATGCTAAAAAATGTAGAATCATATGAAAAAGTATCAAAAATTTTAAAAATCTTTAATACAATAAATGGCTTTTTATCAAATAAAATAATGAAAGAATTTAAAGAGTAGAAAATGATAAACATACTTGAGCTTGAAAGCTCTTTAGGATTTGGCGGGCAAGAGCACCGCACACAGCGTGTGATAAATGGGCTAGATAAGAGCAAATTTAAGGTTTTTTATGGGCTAAATCCTGGCTCAAAAAGCCTTGAAAAGCAGATAGAGTGCGAATTTGTCGAGTTTAACCTTAAAAGGTCATTTAATATCCTTGAAATTTTAAAAATTTGCAAATTTGTAAAGCAAAATAATATAAAAATCATCTCAACTCACTCAGGCAAAGACGGCACTATAGGCGCTATTGTGGGCAAAATTTGTGGCGTTAGCGTGGTTCGCACTAGGCATTTACAGCTACCTATAACATCGCCCTTGCCATATAACCTAAGCACCAAAGTGGTCGGAGTTTGCAACTCTGTCTGCGCTGATCTTATCAAAAGAGGTGTGAAAAAAGAGAAGGTGCTAAAAATCTACACTGGCATTGATACGCAAAAATACACGCCAGAATTTAAGATAAATATGAAAAAAGAATTTGGCCTAAGTGACGATGTAGTGGGCGTTTGCATCGTTGCGGTGTTAAGAGCTGCTAAAAATCACAAGCTCTTAATCGATGCATTTAGCGAGCTAAATTTAGAAAAATCAGCCCTTTTTATCGTGGGCGACGGTCCTCAAAATAAAAATTTACACGAGTATATAAAAGATAAGAAAAATATCTTCATGCTTGGCAACAGAACCGACGTGAGCGACTTTTTGGGCTCGCTTGATATCTGCGTGCTACCTTCAGACATGGAGGCTATCGGTGGAGCGCTACTTGAGGCATCATCGTGCAAGCTAGCTACCATCGGAAGCGATGTGGGCGGCCTTGGCGAGGCTGTGAGCGATGGCAAAAGCGGATTTTTATTTGAAAATGGAAACAAAGAGGAGCTAAAAAAGGTGCTTAAAAGGCTCATTTTGGATGAAAATTTAAGAAAGCAGATGGGTGAGTTTGGCAGAGAGTATGTCAAAGAGATATTTAGCATCGAAAAAATGATAGAAAACACACAAAATTTATATATGGAGCTTGTAAAATGAGCGTACCAGTTTTGATGTATCACCACGTGCTTGAAAAGAGTGGATTTATCGCTAGTAGCGTGGAAGAGTTTAGATCGCACATGAAATTTCTAGCCGAAAATGGCTATAAAACGCTAAGTATAAATGAATTTATCGCGTACAAAAAGGGTGAGCTTGAGGTGCCTAAAAAGAGCGTTTGCATAACATTTGACGATGGCTGGATGGACAACTACATCTATGCCTATCCTATCGTGAAAGAATTTGGACTAAAAGCAAATATATTTATAATAACTGGCTGGATAGAGGCAGCGCAAAAGGCCCATGAGATGAGGCCTGCTAGCTTTTTAAACGTTGATCACAACGAGTGCAAGAGGCTTGCTCCAAGTAGGCCGCAAGATGTGATATTAAATTTAGAGCAGATTGAGAAGATGAAGGATTGCTTTTATTTTCACTCGCATACGCACGGGCATTTTGATGGATATTTTGGGCAGCTTAGCTTAGATGAAGAATTTGGTCTTTGTCGTGAGTTTATGAAGAAAAATTTCGGCTTTGAAGATGACGCACTTTGCTGGCCAAGAGGCAAATATAATGACGAGTATCTAAATGCTGCTAAAAAGCATGGCTACAAGGCATTTTTCACGACAAAGCGTGGCATAAACAAGGCTGATGGCAACTTAGAGGAGATAAAACGCATAGTGACAAAGCGCGACGAAAAGTGGCTTAAAAAGACTATGTTTATCTATCAAAATGACTTTCTAGGATCGATCTACGCAGCGATAAGGTCCTAGTGACTAAACTATTTAGTAAAAATTTTCTCATTCTTTGTTAGATGCTTTTCGTAAGATCTAGAGATTTTATATGAGAGATTTTTACTACATTTTTTAAAAAGAGAATTTATCTTCTCTTTTTTCTTTCTTTGCTCTTCTAGACCTGAGTTGCCAAGCTCATCTGGATGAGAAAAGATATCGCTAAAGTACATTTTTAACTCAGTATTTCTTAGGATAGCCTCCCATTTATCGGCTCCATAAAGGCCATCTTTATAAAACTCCAAAAGAGCTTTTGCACTGGTTTTTGTTAGTATGTAAGCTGCTGTTCTATAAATGCTAGCATACGAATAGGGTGATACTAGATACAAATCCGGCTTTATTTTTTTACCAAATGCACGAAATCTACTGCTAAGTCCATCTTGCACGCCACATATCAAAATGCTGTCGTTACTTATATCTTGGCACAGCAAAAAGGCTTTTTTTATCAAACTATCATCACCTATAACATCATCTTCTAATATAAGTGTAAATTCTGCGCCGCTTTGTAAAAAATCTTTATAAGCTTTTATGTGTGACATTGTGCAGGCTAGCTCTCCTGGAGTCGCCACTAATGGAGGTATTTTAAATTTATACTTTTCGTCACATGATTTTAGTAAGCAATCGATCATTGCTTTATAGTATTCGCTAGCACTAAAATTTTTAGCATCAACTGCATCTATTATTTTAAATTCATCATATCTGCCAAATTGTTTTTGTAAATTTAGCCTTCGCTCTTCATCTCTTTTTAGTGATATGACATAGATAGGATAGTTCACTTTTGCTCCAATTTTAGATATTTCGTTTTATTGGTGATTTAAATTCTAATTTAATTTTATACTCAAGATCTGCTAGATCAAGCTCTTTTTTATCTATATGCTTTTGAGTGTTGTCTGGGTCTTCACTGGAGTTTCTCTTGTAAATTCCAGCGATTCTATCCTCTTCATTCATGCTTAAAATACATAGTATATCGCATTTACTGATGCGCGAAAGAGGATTGGCGCTTGCGTAGATCACAACCTTCACAAATGGCATGATAAATTTAAAAAATGGCCTTAGTTCATCTCTTTGATCACTCTTGATTTTTACTCTTGGGCGTATAAAAAAGAGATTTACACTCATCACTCCATCATCTATGACAGCGATCTGATATGGTTTAAAGTCACCAAAACCTTTGCGTCTTAGCTCTTTACCAAGTGTGCTTTTGCCACTACCATGAAGTCCGGTAAGAGCGATAAGCACCCGTTTTTTTTCTTTTAATATCTCTTTGCAAGCCGAATTTAATGCTTTTAGCATTATTTATAGTCTCTATTTCTAAAATTTGAATATAAATTTCCTATTATTGGTGTCGAATAGATAAAAAGCTTCTTTTTGATCCTGAAAATGTAGTCGCTCTCGCTCTTTGCGTTGTTTGAGATATCGATACGTCTTATCTTAAATTTATCATCTCCCATGCAAAATCCACCATCTATCACGCTAAAAGCAAAGCCGTAATACTCTTTAACTATCCTTTGTGAAAGTTCGTTAAAATGCCCTTTTGGAAAGCAAAAGCCAAATTCTTTTTTTTTTGGAAATAGCTCTTTTATCTTAGCAAGCGAGCTAGAAAACTCCTCTCTTAGCTTTGCCTCATCGTCGCTTCTGCAAGAAAAGTGGCTCGCTGTGTGGCTGTCAAACTCAAAGAGCCCGCTCTCTTGCATCTGTCTGATCTCATCTAAATTTAAAAAATACTCCGCGTCTTTGTCGTAGTCGATCTCTTTGTGTTTTTTAAACGAAAAATCGTAATCCTGCCTTTTAAAATCCTTGATCTTATCTGTTATCAAAAAGCAAACGGCTGGGATATTTAGCTCTTTTAAGATGGGATATGCAAATTTGTAATTATCAAAATATCCATCATCAAAAGTTAGCAAAATACTCTTTTTGGAGGCTTTTGACCTGCCAGCAACGATATCTTTAAACTGGGCATAATTTATAAATTTATAGCCCTCGTCAAGTGCCATAAGAAGCGCTTTTTTAAATAGCTCTGGCTTAATGGCAAAGTCATTTTCATTGTTATTGCAGTGGTGCATCGTTAGCACGCAAACTGGGTAGTTCATTTTTGCTCCAGTAAATTTCTTATAGCCTCTTTTAGTGCCTTGTGGCTAAAGTTTTCATCCACAAATTTAAAGGCGTTTTGAGAGTAAATTTTGGCTTTTTCAGGCTCATTTATCAGCTCTAAAATGCACTCTTTTAGCGAAATTTCATCTAAATTTCTAGCACAAAGCCCACGCTCTTTATCTTTAACCAGCATGTTCATTGGGGCATTATCATAGACCACGACTGGCACCTTTGAGCTCATCGCCTCAAGTAGTACTGTGCCAAGCCCCTCAGAGTGCGAGGCAAATACATAGATATCAAAGCTTTTTATAACATTTGCTGCGTCATTTCTAAAGCCAGTGAAGACGATCTTATCTTTTTCATCAAACATAGAGGCGATCTGCTCTTTTGTGCCATCACTAATGTTGCCAGAAAATACAATAGTCGCATCCTTTGTCTTTAAAATTTCTTTTGCGGCACTTGCAAAGTCAAAGACCCCTTTCTTGCGGTAAAGTGAGGTGAAAGTACCGATGACTAGCTCATCTTTGGCGATATGAAACTCATCTCTAAAAGTGCTTTTTGTGCTATCAATTTTTTCGACATCAACCGTGCTTGGCATAAAAAAGAGCCTATCTTCGCTAACGCCGATGCTTAGGAGATACTCTTTGACGCTACCTGAGATGTATAAAATTTTGTCAAAAAGCTTTTTATGCATAAATTTAGAAACAAATCCATTTATAGGGAAAAGATTGTGTCTTTCTTTATAAAATTTAACGCCTCTTTTGCGGTAAAAAAGCCCAGCTATGGCGCCGACCCAGCTATCAGTCGAGCCATGTGTGATCACAACATCTATGTTATTTGATCTTATCGCTTCGCAAAGTGCTGGCACGCTTTTATGAAAATTTTTCTTATTCATTTCGTGCGTGATGACCTTAAATCCATCTTCTTTCGCGATGCTTTCGATCTGCGAATTTGGGTTGCAAAATAGCATCACTTCATGACCCATTTCACGCATAAAGCGCATCTCGTTTAGCGTCTTGTTTTGCTCGCCACCCCAGTTAAAAAGTGTCTGCGTGTGGAGGATGTTCATTGCGCTAGCTCCAAATTTGATCTTATTTTCGCCTTTATATGTCCCATTTCATCGCTAAAGTCCATTAAAGTCTTCTCGATGCCGTGCTCTTTTATACCCTCTTTATCGCAAGGCACAAAGTCCCAGTCCTTTTGATAGACAATGTGCTTGCCCATACTTTGGATGCCATTTTGCGCTGTGTAGCCATTTTGCATCAAGCCATTGTCCCAAGGTCCCCACTCAAAAGCGTTACTTGGGCCAAAAAAGGCGATCACTGGCACGTCATTTGCAGCGGCTATGTGCATGATAGCAGTATCGACGCCGATAAAGAGGCTTGCGCGCTTTGAGAGGGCGATCGTTTGTTTGAGGCTTAGCTTACCACCTAAATTTATAGGCTCGCTTTTGCAAATTTTTAGCACGCTTGCAAGCTTATTTAGCTCATTTTCTTTGTTGTCGCTTGTTAGCACGACCTTTACGCCAAGCTCATTTTCGCAGTAGTCTATAAGCTCTGCCATGCTCTCGTCGTTTGCGCATTTAAACATCCAGCGGCTTGTTAGATGCACGTGCACAAAGCGTTTTGGTAAATTTAGATACTCCACGCTCTCGTCTGAAAAAACGCTCACTTTTTTACTAACCGGCTCAAAGTCCAAAGCTCTTAGTGCGTTTAAATTTAGATCAACCGTGTGAGAGAAATTTTCATAGTATTTTGCCTTTACGCTTAAAAGCTTATTTATCGCCTTGTGCTTGCCTAAAAAGCCAACTATCTTTTTGATCTTGGCGTATTTTGAGATGATGACGCCGCGGTCTCCAGTGGTCGTTTGCACCGCCATATCGTATTTCTCTTTTTTGATCGCTCTTATAAATTTTAGCTCGGTAATTAGCTTTTTAAAAAAGCCAGAATTTGCACTTTGCCTATCGTAAATGTGGATTTTATTTATGTAAGGGTTGCCTTCTATCATCGCTTCTGTGCCTTTATTTAGGGCAAAGTCAATGGTCGCATCTGGGTAGTAGTGGTGCAAATTTTCAATGAGCGGCGTTGTTAAAAGCACATCGCCTATATTTCTAAATTTAATTACAAGTATTTTCATTTTATATATTTCCAAAATGTGTACTGGGCGTAAAGTCTAGCGATAACGTAGCCAGCAAAGCCCTCTTTAAAGCCGCCTTTTAGCACGTAAAGCTTAAAAAATGTCCAAGCCGGGCTTGTAAGCGCCTTTAGCAAATTTCTTTTTGCGCCCATGCTTGAGTAGCGATTTTGCTTGGCGATAAACTGCTCGATACTCTCATACGCATAGTGCAAGAAGTGGTTTTTAAGCGTTCCAAGCCTTTGTGAGCCGTCATTTAAAACAACCTTTTCATGCACAGCTCTGCCATCAAATTTGGCAAAATTTTTGTTAAAAAGTCTCACCGTGTAGTCCGGATATAGCCCCATGTTTTTTATCGCTTTGCCAAAGAAAAAATTTAGCCTAGCAACGTTATAAGCCATAAATTTAGGCTCTTTTAATGTGCTAATGATCTCATTTTTAAGCTCGTCTGTAATCACCTCATCGCTATCAAGCACAAAGACCCACTCGTTTTTGGCTAGATCCACGCCCTTTTGCTTTTGCGCGCCAAATCCAAGCCAAGCTTGCTCGTGAAATTTCACGTTGCTAAAGTCATCACAAATTTGCCTTGTGCTGTCTCGTGAGCCGCTATCAACCACAATGATCTCATCAGCAAATTTAGCGCTCTTTAGCACCTCTTTTAGGTACTTTTCGCTATTAAAAGTCAAAATGACAACGCTTAACATTTGTACTCATTTTCATAAAATCTCTTAAACCTTTGGTGAAACCAAAAGTACTCTTCTGGCCTTGCTCTAACCATCTCTTCGCAAGCGCTGCACTGCATTTGCGTCGCTTTTTGCACAGCATCTTCTTTGTCAAACGTGCTTATATCTATAGGCTGCTCAAAGCAAATTTCATTTAAATTTTCATCTTTTTGGTAGATAAATGCATTTATGATAAGGGCATTTGTCTTTTGAGCTAGCACGCTTGCAGCTGGGGTGTGAAGCACATCTTTGCCAAAAAACTGCACCTTTATGCCATCTTTTGGCGCGGTGTTTTGATCTACTAAAATTCCTACTATTCGCCTAGCTTTTAGAGCTTTTAAGATATCTTTTGCGCCGCCATCTTTGTCGATTAGCTCCACATCAAACTGCGCTCTATTTGCTCTTAAAATTTTATCCATGACGCTGCTATCAAGCTTTCTACCAAGCGCTGAAGAAGCTCCAAAGCGAGCCGCGACAGCCAGACCAAATATCTCCCACTGCCCAAAGTGCGCCGTTGTGACGATGATGGGTCTGCCAGATTTTATCGCATCAAGCAAAAAGTGCTCATTTTTAAAAACAACTTGTTTAAGTATCTTTTGTTTTGTCGTGT
>CAUQCU010000035.1:0-16184 GCA_963516555.1 Campylobacter concisus
TCAAGAAATTTCTTGACCTCCTCTTCGCCCATAAACTCAGGCAGCTTTTGCCCTTTGTTGCCACTAACGCCGCCCCAGTTTTTTAAATTTATATCAAAAACATGAGCCTTGCCGTCCTCTTCGTTTTGCTTGTCTAAAAAGGCAAAGAAATTTATCACTGAAATTCTGTAGTTTTTCTTGCTCGCGTCACTTAGTCCGCCAGTCGTGCTTGCTAAAATTTCACTTAACAGCTCTTCATCGATCTGCTTTAGGCTGCTAAGCTCATAAAATTTCATCGTCTCATATATCTTTTTAAGCGGATTAAAGTAGGTATTTATGCCAGTTAGCCCTGCATTTCTAGCGCTTTTTACCAGCCCATCAAGCTGATCAATATTTTTTATCTCACGGCTTAGGGCGAAATTTACACTTGCAAGTGCCTTTGGGTCTCTTAGCTCCTTGTTTGAAAGCGAGCTAAGTTTAAATTTGACATAGCGAGTTAGCCAAAAAATAAATGAGTTTTCAAAACTATCTTTGCAGTCAAGCGGGAATTTCATGCTTAAAGCGTTCTCTCTTTTATCACTCTGGCTGTTTCTATGGCGATCTCAAGCTCTTCGTTGGTTGGGATGATGAGCGTTTTTATCTTAGCGCCTTCTTCATCTATGCACCTCTCGCCTCTCACGTCAGAGAAATTTAGCTCATGGTTGATGTGAATGCCAAGATGTTTTAGATCATCACAAATTTTTTGCCTTGTATTTGGCGCATTTTCGCCGATGCCACCGGTAAATATGAGCGCATCAACGCGCCCCAAAATGGCGTAGTATGAGCCGATGTACTTTTTCACTCGGTAGCAAAACATATCAAATGCAAGCTTTGCGCGCTCGTCGTTTTGCATCTTAGCTACGACCTCTCTCATGTCGCTTGAGCCACAAATTCCAAAAAGTCCGCTCTTTTTGTTTAAGAAGTTATCGATCTCATTCCACTTTAAAACGCCGATATTTAGTAGGTAAATGACTACGGCTGGGTCCATATCGCCGCTTCTTGTGCCCATTATGAGCCCTTCAAGCGGGCTAAGTCCCATCGAGGTGTCGATACTTTTGCCATTTTGCACTGCGCAAGCTGAGGCGCCGTTGCCTAAGTGAAGCGAGATAGCGTTAAATTTATCAAACTCTATGCCAAGCATTTTTGCCGCTTGCTTACAGACATATCTGTGCGATGTGCCGTGAAAGCCGTATTTTCTGATGTGATGAGCCTTGCAAACATCGTAGGGTAGGGCGTAGCGGTAGGCGTACTCTGGCATGCTTTGATGAAAAACCGTATCAAAAACGACCACGTGAGGCACGTTTTTGCTCTCTTTCATCGCATTTTTGATGCCAGCAAGGTGCCCTGGGTTGTGAAGTGGGGCAAGAGGGCTTATCTCCTCGATCTTTTTGATGACGCTTTCATCAACGATCATAGAGCTAAAAAAGCTCTCGCCGCCATGCACTATCCTGTGTCCTATGCCGTCAAGCTCGCTTAGATCGTGCAGTGTATGCGATGTGGTAAAGAGCTCGTTCATCGCCTCAAGTCCGTCGTGATGGTCTTTTATGAAGCGTTTTATCTCATAAACTTCGCCATTTGCCTTTAGCACCGCCCTTGAGCTAGAGCTGCCGATTTGCTCGACTAGACCGCTTGCTAGACTTGTTTTTGTCTGCATTTCAAAAAGTTGAAATTTTATCGAGCTGCTACCTGAGTTTAAAACTAAAATTCTCATATCACTCTCCTGCTTGTATCGCGCTTATTAAGATGGTATTTACCACGTCTTCGACGAGGCAGCCACGGCTTAGGTCATTTACTGGTTTTTTTAGCCCTTGAAGTATCGGGCCCACAGCTAGGGCGTTTGCGCTTCGCTGAACTGCTTTGTAGCAGATGTTACCGCAGTTTAAATTTGGAAATATAAATACATTTGCCTGCCCAGCGACATCAGAATTTGGCATCTTTTTGCTAGCTACGCTTAGATCAATCGCCGCGTCAAACTGAATTGGCGCTGCGATCTTTAAATTCGCATCAAGCTCGCTCGCCTTTTTGGCAGCCTCTTTTACAAACTCCACGTCAGCCCCGCTGCCACTATCAGCCGTAGAGTAGCTCAGCATGGCGATCTTTGGGCTAAGACCAAAGGCACTTGCCGTTTGAGCGCTGCTTAGCGTGATGCTAGCTAGCTCGTCACTGCTTGGATTTGGCATGACGGCGCAGTCTGCAAAGAGTAAAATTTCCTCATCAAGCGCCATGAAAAATGCCCCGCTTACCACGCTTACATTTGGCTTTGTTTTTATGATCTGAAGGGCTGGGCGGATAGTATCAGCCGTACTCATCGTAGCGCCACTTACCAAAGCATCTGCTATGCCTTCATGTATGAGCATCGTGGCAAAGTAAATTTTATCTTTTGCAAGCGTGTTTGCTTTGGCTTCATCAACGCCTTTGTGTTTTCTTAGCTCATAAATTTTCTTTGCAAACTCTTCGCTCAGCTCGTTTTGTGCTGGGTTTAGCACCTTTGCTTTGCTTAAATTTAGCCCCAAAGTGGCTGCTTTTTTTGAAATTTCGCTCTTAAGCCCTAACAAAATGATATTTGCTGCACCTTTTTCTAGCACGATATGGGCTGCTTTTAATATTCTCTCATCATCACTCTCTGGCAAAACGACTGTTTTGTTTGCCGCTTTGGCTCTTTTTAGAAGCAAGCTTTGAAATTTAAATGGCGTGATGATCTCGGCGTTGTAGCTTAAAATTTCATCAAATTTATCAGTTATTAAAAGCTTCGAGTTTAAATTTAGCGCCCTTAGCTCGTTTGCGTTTTCATCAAAGATTGGAGCGTTTAAATTTCTAGCTAGCTTTAAATTTAGCTCGCTCTTGCCAAAGACGCTAAAGCCCTCACAGCCAACGACTATGACGAAGTCGCTTTTGGCCTTTAGCTCCTCAAATTTATCTATAAATTTTAAAAAAAACTCCTTTTCATTTAAATTTATTAGATTTTTTTTGTCATTTTCGTCTGGAGTTATCTTAAAGATCTCAACTTTTTTGAATTTTGTAGCTATAATTTCCTGCAAATATGCTAGATTTTTGTCTGAAAAAATGTAACAACTTTTCATTTGTGACCTTTTTGGGAACTTAAATTGCTTAATCTTAGCACAAAGATACTTATTTTAAGGCATTTTATGAACTATAAAAAGATATGGCTCGTCACATTTGCGGGCATTTTTTACACAGGTTGTACCCCAAGTGCAGATCCTCACATCAATATGAAACCTCCAGTTTATGTCGAGCAACTCCCTTCAAAAGATAGTGGCAGCGGTCAAAGCAACGCCGGCAGCCTCTTTGGCAAGGGCGAAAATCCTCTTTTTTCAGATAGAAAGGCGATGAATGTAAATGACATCGTAACCATCGTCATCTCAGAAAATGCAAGTCAAATTTCAAGCGGCAGCAAAAGCACCAACAAAGATAGCACCATTTCGCTTGGCGGAGGCGTTTTCACAGCTGGAGCTGCACCACTTTCAACCGTGGCTGATAATCTAAACAAATACGGTGACATCGGCTTTAAAGCAGGTGGTGGCAATAAATTTACAGGTAGTGGCACTAGCAACAGGAGCGAGAAATTTACCGCAACCATCTCAGCTAGGATCATCAAGATCCTAAATAACGGCAACTACTTCATCGAGGGCAGCCGTGAGCTACTTATAAATGGCGAAAAGCAGATCATGCAAGTAAGTGGCGTCATCAGACCTTACGACATCTCGCAAAACAACGAAATCGACTCAAAATACATAGCTGACGCCAAAATTTTATATAAAACCGAGGGCGAGCTAGACAAATCAACCAAAAAACCTTGGGGCACAAGGCTTATGGAGGCTATCTGGCCATTTTAATGCAAATTTAAAAGCCTAAATTTAACTTTTAGGCTTTTAAAAATTTATACTTCAAACCCCTTTCTTCTTAAAAACACTAAATTATATTTTTTAAAAATTATTAAAATTTAATTGATATTTACTTTCAGAAAAATAAAATTTTTGCCATATCATTTCTCAAAAATAGGATAAAATCTCGCTAAATATTATTTTATAGCATATTTTAAAGATATTGATAAAAGGCATTTAAAATTTTATTATTAAAATTTATTTAAATATAACTACTAATATTATAAAATAATTTTACTCTTTTTAAAACAAAGATACTATACATATAAAACAAATTTCAAATGAAGGAGCTTATATGAATAATGACTTGCGTCAAAAGATAAATAGACGCTTAAGCGAACTTAGTGCATTGCCTAAGATGAAAAATGACACTAGTATTGCGCAGCTTTTAAAAGATAAGGGCTTTACTAGGCGTGATTTTATGAAGTGGGCTGGTGCGATGACAGCTTTTATGGCATTGCCAAGTGCGATGACACCGATGGTTGCTCGTGCTGCTGAGCTAAGCGATAGGCTCCCAGTGATATGGCTTCACATGGCAGAATGCACTGGCTGTAGCGAGGGCTTGCTAAGAACTGACGCTCCAAGCATAGATAGCCTTATATTTGACTACATAAGCCTTGAATACCACGAAACTATCATGGCGGCTGCTGGCTGGCAAGCTGAAGAAAATTTAGAGCATGCGATAGAAAAATATAAAGGCAGATATATCTTGCTAGTTGAGGGTGGCGTGCCAACAGGAGCTACTGAGCACTTTTTAACAGTCGGACCTCATGGCACAAGCGGCAAAACTCACGCCGTAAATGCCTCTGCTAATGCGGCTGCTATCTTTGCCATTGGCACCTGTTCTAGCTTTGGCGGTATCCAAGCAGCTAAGCCAAATCCAACAAATTCAGTTGGTCTTTCAAAGGTGACTGATAAGCCAGTCATAAACGTGCCAGGCTGTCCTCCAAGCGAGAAAAACATCGTTGGCAACGTGCTTCACTACTTGCTATTTGGCACTTTGCCTGCACTTGATGTTTATAACAGACCAAAATGGGCTTATGGCTTAAGAATTCACGATCTTTGCGAAAGACGTGGTCACTTTGATGCAGGCGAATTTGTCCAAAGCTTTGGCGACGAGGGTGCAAAAAATGGCTACTGCTTATATAAAGTAGGCTGTAAAGGTCCATATACATTTAATAACTGCTCACGCGAGAGATTTAACCAGCACACATCATGGCCAGTTCAGGCAGGTCACGGCTGTATAGGCTGCTCAGAGCCAGACTTCTGGGATACGATGGGGCCATTTGAAGAGCCTATGGCTGATAGGCTGTTTGATACTGTTTTAGGGCTTGGCGCTGATAATGTAAGTGATAAAATAGGCATTGGAATTTTAGCTCTAGCTGGTGTTGGCATAGCGGCTCACGTTGCACTAGCTTGTATGAGTAAAGATAAAGAATAAGGCGAAAAAATGAGTGAAAAAAGAATAGTAATAGACCCTATAACACGTATCGAAGGGCACTTAAGAATAGAAGTCGTAGTCGATGAAAACAACGTTGTAAAAGAGGCTTACTCTGGCTCAACTCTTTGGAGAGGCTTAGAGCAGATAGTAAAAAACAGAGACCCGAGAGATGCTGGCTTTTTCATGCAAAGAATTTGTGGCGTTTGCACATACTCACACTACCGAGCAGGCATAGTCGCAGTTGAGGACGCCCTTGGCATCAAGCCTCCGCTAAATGCAGAGCTAACTAGAACGCTCATGAACGCAGCTTTATATCTTCACGATCACATCGTGCACTTTTATCAGCTCCACGGCATGGACTGGGCAGACGTCGTCTCTGCACTAAGTGCAGACGTGCATAAAGCTAGCGAAGAGGCGTTTAAATACACTAATCTGCCATTTGCAACAGGTGCAGACAAGCTAAAAGAGGTAAAGGAGAGGGTTGAAGCCTTTGTTAAAAAGGGCAACCTTGGACCATTTGCCAACGCGTACTGGGGACATAGCACATATAAATTTACTCCAGAGCAAAATTTAATCGTCCTCTCTCACTATCTTGAGTGCCTTAGGATCCAAAGAACAGCAGCTCAGATGATGGCTATCTTTGGCGCGAAAAACCCACATCCACAAAGCCTAACAGTTGGCGGCGTGACCTGCGTAATGGATCTTATGGATCCAGCTAGAATGGGCGAATATATGAGTAAATTTGCCGAGATCAAAGAATTTGTAGATAGAGCTTACTACCCAGACATTTTGATGGCGGCTAAGGCTTATGCAAACGAGCCAAGCGTTCTAAACGACATTGGCGTATCAAATTTATTCTGTTACGATGAGTTTTTGATCGGCAAAAATGATCATCTATTTAAAGGCGGTATCATCTTAAATGGCGATCTTAGCAAGGTCTATGACATAGACGAAGACAAGATCACAGAAGAGGCGACAAGAGCTTGGTATAAAAATGACAAAGCGCTTCACCCTTATGACGGCGAGACTGAGGCAAACTACACTGGCCTTGTCGATGGCGAGAGTATAGACGGCGAGGGCAAGCTAGCTCATAGCAAGCTTTTTGACACAAAGGGCAAATATAGCTGGATCAAAGCGCCAAGGTATGACGGCATGCCTATGCAAGTAGGACCGATCGCAAGCATCGTCATAAACTACGCTAAAGGCAACGAGAGAGTTAAAAAAGTAGTCGATGAGTTTTTAGCAAAGAGTGGCTTGCCACTAAGTGCAGTCTTTTCAACTCTAGGTAGAACCGCTGCTCGTATGCTTGAAGCAAAAGTGGTCGCAGAGCACACGATGGATGCATTTAATGCCTTGATAGAAAATTTAAAGACAGATCAAGAGACCTGCGCAAAATATGTCATAGATAATAGCAAAGAGTATAAAGGTCACTTCAAAGGCAATGCTCCAAGAGGCGCGCTAAGCCACTGGTGCCGCATAAAAGATGGCGTTATCTCAAACTGGCAAGCAGTCGTGCCAAGCACTTGGAACGCCTCTCCAAAAGACGCCAAAGGTCAAATGGGCAGCTACGAGGCGTGCTTAGTTGGTATGAAGATCGCTGATCTTTCAAAACCACTTGAGATAATACGAAAAATTCACTCTTACGACCCTTGCATAGCGTGTGCCGTGCATGTTATGGACACGAAGGGAAATGATTTGAGTACTTATAAGATAAATCCAAATTTGTAAGGAGAAAAGATGTCACATAAAAATCCTGACAGGATCAGCGAATACGAATTCTCCATCGGCGTTAGGCTGACACACTGGATTAGATTTATAGCTATCACGCTTTTGATTGTGAGTGGCTACTACATCTCTTATGTCTTTATGAGCCCAGAGATCACGAGTGAGCCTACAAATTTCATGCAAGCAAAGTGGCGTTTGGCGCACCAGGTCGCTGGCTTTGTGCTAATAGCGGTATTTATCTTTAAATTCTATCTATTTGTCTTTGATAAACACAGCAAGAAAGAGTGGATGAGCGTGCTTGACTTTTTAAGTCCAAAAGTTTGGATAGCGCAGATAAAGTACTACATCTTTATGGGACCGCACCCGCACTTAAGGGGCGTTTATAACCCATTGCAGTTTGCCTCATACTTTTTCTTTTACGTCATCTTAGCACTCATTTGCCTAACTGGCCTAGTGCTTTACGCTCACGTTTATCACAATGGACTTGGCGGAGCGATCTACGAGCCAGCGAGATATTTTGAAGAGCTTATGGGCGGGCTAGCAAATGTTAGAACGATACATAGAATTTGCATGTGGATCATCATGATATTTGTGCCAATTCACGTTTATATGGCGATATTTAACGCCGTTAAAGGCAAAAATGGAGCGATGGACGCCATCGTTAGTGGCTATAAATTTGTAAAAGAACACTGATGAGAGTGCTGGTTCTTGGCATTGGCAACGTGATGTTTGCTGATGAGGGCATAGGTGTTCATTTTGTAAATTTGATGGCTAAAAACTATAAATTTACAAGTTCTAAAAACGAGCTTACTCTAATGGACGGGGGCACTTTAGCCCTCGCTCTAACTCACATAATAAGCGAATTTGACTATCTCATCGTCGTTGATTGCATTAGCGCAAATGGCGCAAGCGTGGGCGATGTTTATTTTTTCGACTTTCTAAACGTACCAAATTTTATCAGCTGGGACGGCTCAGCTCACGAGATCGAGATGCTCCAAACCCTTCATCTAATGGAGCTTGCAGGCGACAGGCCGATAACCAAAATTTTAGGCATCGTGCCTAGCCGCATAGAATCATCAAATTTTAGCCTCTCAGATGAAGTGATAAAAGCTTCTAATATCCTAGAAAAAACGCTACTTGATCACTTAAAAGAGCTTGATTTTAAGTGTGAAAAGGTGGCAAATTTCACCTTAAATGACACCCTCGATGACTACGCCAAAAAAGGTTTAAAATGATACTTGCTTTTAAATTTGACTGTTTTAAAGAGCCAGCCTTTTTGGCGCCATTTTTACGCTCATTAGCTGGGGAGCTTAAGCACTCTATAAGCTGTAAAAATGATCAAATTTGCCTAAAAGTAAGTGGCTCTGCCAATGAGCTTAGCGCCATAGCAGATAGAGCAAGCGCCATTTTGCCTTATAGCCTTTTTATAAAGCATAGTGAGGTCAATACAGCAGATGAGCTTGACGAAGCAAATGAGCTAAAAGAGATAAAATTTGGCACGCTTAGTCCATCTCAAGCGGCGGCATTTTTGGCTAATGGCAAGGCTATTTTAAATGAAAGTGGCGTGCTTGCTTTGAGTAAATTTGATGGCGAGATAACGCTTGATAATTTTAATGAAAAGCTAAAAGCCTGCCTAAATTTATTAAAAAATGGTAAGAGCGTTTGCGTAGAGCAAGATGAAAATTTATATGAAATTTCTCTTGGGGTAAATTTTGATGCAAATTTCTTGATGCCTGTAAATTTAAAAGAGCTACCAAAAATTTTTATCGCCGATGATAGGGCGCAGATCGCACTTGCTAGCTTTGAAAAGCCACTTTTGGCACTAAAAACGACAGCTATTTATAGGCAAAACCACGAGGGCACATCGCTGTTTTTTGACGTGATGGCGCCAAATGACCTTTTTCTTTACGCCCTTTGCGAGCAACTAAATCAAGATGGCTTTAGCTTTTTAAGCGTTTCTGTAAAGGAGCAAAAAAGCGCTCTTTCAAGGCTTGCTTTGCTTGAAAACAGCGCACTTTTAAGCCCGTTTTTCTATACAAAAGATGAGGAATTTGAGCTTAGTTATTTTGGTGAGGTGGCTTTGGGGCTAAAATTTAGCAAATTTAGCGATGATGAAATTTGCCTGCTTTCAAAATCAAGCAAAACGCAGCTTCTATTTTTACCAAAATTTAGCAGCTTTGAAGAAATTTATGAGCTCATAAGGGCTGAGGAGGGTGGCGAAAGACTACTTGAAAACTTCAGTAAAGAGCGCGCCCTACCGAGTGGCAAATTTAGCTCAAACGCTAGCTTTTTCTCGCTATTTTGCATAGCTGGGCGGATTTTAGGCTTGAGCGATGAGTTTGAAAAAGCAGGGGAGAATTTGCTTCTTATGGCAGCTGATTTTAGCGGTCAAAAAGGCGTTAGGATCGATTATAAAATGAAAGATAACTTTGGTTTAGACGTGGTTAAGTTTGTAAAAAGTATCATTTCATTTATCCTTGCTGGCGCTGGAGAGAAGAATATCAGTTTTGGTTGCACCGAGTCTTTGGCGCATTTTTTGAGCGATTTTAGCTATGAAAAACGAGATAAATTTAAGATTAAAAATGTTACTTTAAGCGGGGATTTATTTTACAATAAGGTAGTTAGCAACTTGATAAAAAAGCACCTAAACCCAAATATAAAAACAAATTTTGACCCCGGATTTGGCATTGAGATCAAGCTTTAGATATGAGATCAAAGGCTTAGTTCAAGGCGTTGGTTTTAGACCTTTTGTCTATACTTTGGCGCATAAATTTAAGCTCGTTGGCGAAATTTACAATGATGATGAGGGCGTGAAGCTAAATTTTAGCGGCGAAGAGGCTAGCTTTTTGGCTTTTGAAAAAGAGCTTTATGAGAAGCTGCCAGCCCTTGCTAGGATCGATGAGCTAAAGAAATTTAAGATAGATCAAATTTATGAAAAGCTTGAGATAATCGCCTCAAAATCAGCCACCAAACAAGCGCCTATCTTGCCTGATTACGCACTTTGCGATGACTGCTTGCGCGAGTTTTATGACCCAACAAATCCACGCTACAAATATCCATTTATAAACTGCACCAACTGCGGACCGAGATTTTCGATCATTAAAGCCTTGCCCTATGACAGGGTGAATACGACGATGAACGAGTTTAAGATGTGCGAATTTTGTGGGGGCGAATACAAAGACCCGCTTAATCGCCGCTACCACGCAGAGCCGATCTCTTGCCCAAACTGCGGACCAAAGCTCTATTTAAAAGATAAATTTGGCAAAGTCTTGGCTAGTGGGAACGAAGCGGCAAAAGAGGCGGCTAGGCTCATAAACGAGGGCAAAATTTTAGCCATTAAAGGTCTTGGTGGCTTTCATCTAGTTTGCGACGCGACAAATGAAGCCGCAGTTTGCGAGCTAAGAGCCAGAAAGCACCGCCCAAGCAAGCCCTTTGCTCTGATGAGTAAAAATTTGCAAAACGCTAGAAAAATAGCGCAAATTTCAGAGGCGGAGGCGAAGCTTCTTAGCTCAAATTTAAAGCCAATCGTCCTACTGGAGGCAAAAAACGGCTCAAATATCGCAAAAAGCGTCGCTCCAAATTTAAATAAGCTTGGCGTTATGCTCGCATTTAGCGGCATACATCTTTTGCTATTTGATTATTTAGAACACGACATCATCGCAACTAGCGCAAACATCTCAGGCGAGGTTGTGATAAAAGATGAGAGCGAGCTAAGAGAAAAACTAGGCGACGTCATAGACTTTTATCTTGATCACGACCGAGAAATTTACTCGCCAAGTGACGATAGTATCGCATTTTGCGTTGAAGATGAAGTGATTTTTACAAGGACAAGTCGCGGGCTAAATCCAAATTTCATCCATACAAATTTTAAGCAAAAAGGGACATTTTTAGCCCTTGGAGCGGAGCTAAAAAGCTCATTTTGTATCTACAAAGACGGACTTTTGATGGTTAGTCCATATATCGGTGACCTAAAAAACGTGGCGACTTTTGATAGGTTTAAGGACATTTTCACCCTTTTTGAAACGACTTATGATCTAAAAATAGACAAAGTTATAGCTGATCTTCATCCAAATTTTTTAAATACAAAATGGGCGAAGGATCAGGGCTTTGAGCTAGTTCATCTGCAGCACCACTATGCGCACTTGCTAAGCGTGATCTTTGAAAATGATTTGCCAGACAAAGAGTATCTTGGCTTTTGTTTTGACGGCACTGGATACGGAGAGGACGGCAAAATTTGGGGTGGCGAGGTTTTTAGGCTAGATAAAAAAAGCTACAAAAGAGTTTATCACTTTGATGAATTTAGCTTATTTGGCGGCGAAAATAGCATAAAAAATATCTATCTTATCGCTTATTCTATTATTTTGAAGTATGAGCTTGAAGACGAGGGGCGTAAATTTTTAGTAAATTTTGATGAAAAAGTGCTTAGAAATTTCAAGATGATGGAGCAAAAGGGGTTAAATTTAGTAAAAACTAGCTCGGTTGGTAGGATATTTGACGCATTTGGTGCGATAATATGTGGCATTTCTCACTCAAGTTTTGAGGGTGAAAGCGGCATGAGACTTGAGGCGCTTTATGATAAAAATTTAGAGGTGTGTTACAAATTTAGCCTAAATGACGGAGTTATCGGTTTTAAAGATGCCTTTAAAAGTGCTTTAAAAGATGAGCCAAGAGTGGCTGCAACGGCATTTATAAATGGCATGGCTGATATTATTTTTGAAATTTCTAAAAATGAGAAAAAAGAGATTTTACTAAGTGGCGGAGTTTTTCAAAATAAGACTTTGCTTGAGCTTATTTACAAAAAATTTACTGAAGCAAATTTGAAATTTTATATCAATAAGAAATTCTGCAGTAACGATTCTAACGTAAATTTAGGGCAAATTTATTATTATTTATCCACATTTTCTAATAAGTGATGTATAATGATTATAAACGGTAATCAAACGAGAAAGGAGCAAAAAATGGATAGTGTTATACGTTTTAGTGTTTCTTTGCCTAGTCAATTACTAGACGAACTAGATAGAAAAGTTAGCGAACAAGGCTACGCTTCTAGGAGTGAATTTACAAGGGATTTGATCCGTGAAAAGATCGTAAGCGACAGCTGGAAGGACGCTAACGAGGAGTTGATCGGGGTTTTGACGCTCATTTATGTGCATCATCACAACGATTTGGTGAATAAAAAAATGGATATCGAGCATGACTCTGATGTGAAGATCATCTGCACAAATCACGTTCATGTCGATCACCACAACTGCTTAGAAACGATCTCGATAAGAGGTGAGGCTAGCAAGATAGAGCGCTTTGCTGACAGGATTGCTGGCTTAAAGGGTGTTAAGTTTTCTAAACTTACAAAGGCCGCTGTGCCTAAATTTTAAGCTAAAAGCTTTTTTGGCTCTTAATTTAGGTTTTTTGTAAATAGCTAGCAGCGCTCTCTTGGCTGCAGAGCTTGTCTTATTTTGTCTTTTTGGTAGTTTTTAGCAGTTTTTGTGATCCATTTTTGCAAATTGATAGCAGGTTTTGCTATTTCTTGCGTGCCTGATATCTTTTTTGTGGCGAAAGTTTGATGACCGTTTGTTTTTTACTTGGGCTTTGGCTAAAGCTAAATTTGCAAAAGCCCGCCCAAGTTTTTTGGCTTTTTAAATTTCTCCCTTTTTTTGCTTTATTTTTGTTCTGGCATTTTTGTCGCTTGTATGCTATTATTAGCCACAAAAAAATGTCATTTAAAGAGAATGAAAGATGAATTTTTACAATAGAAATTTTCTAGCCAAAGAGCTAGATCGCTGGCAAAAAGAGGATGTGGTCGATAAGGCCACCGCTTTAAAGATAGCAAATTTATATGATATAGATCTAAACGCTCATAGCGAGAAGACTAGTTTTATCTTAAAGTTGGTTGCTTATCTCTTTTTCGCGCTGGCATTTTTTACCCTTGTTGGAGCTTACTGGGAGGAGATACCAAGGATGGGGCGCCTTGTCATCATCTTTGGCGTGCTTGCTCTTTTAAATTTTGGCGGAGTTTATTATCTCAAAAAGGGCAAAGATAAGCTTGGCACGGCTACGCTCTTTTTGGGAAATTTCTGCTACGGAGCTGCCATAGCGCTTATCGCTCAAATTTATAACATTAGCGACGAGCCAAGTGGCGGAGTTTTGCTCTGGAGCGTTGGAGCTATGGCTCTCTCTTTTGCTAGCAAAAAGCCCTTGCTGGTGGCTCAAAGCCTTGTTTTTGCGACGATCTGGTTTGTTTTAAAGGGCATGGGTGGCGAGTTTGCTTATGAATTTATCGTCTTTATAGCCCTTGGCGCCTACATGCTTTATAAAAGTGACTCGGCATTTCTTGCGATTGTGCTTTTAGCGGATATATTTTTCTACATCGTTTCGCTTTGCGCTAAGATCAGTGGGTTTGATGAATTTTATGGCTATGATCTTATGTTTAGAGCGCCGATGGCTGCTACTTTATCGCTCTCTTACGCGCTTTTACTTGTCGCGCTCTTTAGCACGTTAGCTGGCTTTAGAGATAGGCTAGCGCACCTTGTAAAAGGCTTTGGCAAGTATCTTGGCATTATTATCTTGATCGTTTGCCTGATAGCTTATGCAAATGGCGACATCTACGAGCTAGAAGAAGATAAATTTTGGTTTGCAAAAGCATTTTTTTATAGCAGTTTTGGCAAGGTTTTTGCCGTATTTAGCATCGCTAGCATTGCGCTATTTTTCAAAGAGAAAAACAAAAGCGGCTTGTTTCTTGGCTTGGTACTCTTTGCGTTGCCATTTGTCTTTAGCTTTGGCGTGGGATATGCAAATATCTTCTTCTCGCTAGCAAACATCATCGTCGCAGCCGTGCTTATCAAAAATGGCGAGCTAGCACTTGGCCTTTGCATGATATTCTTAGTTGCGGTGGTTAGATACTTTGAGCTAATAGGCGATTATTTGGGAGCTACGGCGCTATTTATCATCTTTGCCTTCGTCGTGCTCGCAGTCGCTGCCAAAAAAGGACGTACAAAATGAAGATAAGATCACTGATACTAGCCATAATCTTTCAAATTTTACTAATAATTGCAATGCTCGCATACGCGCTCATGCCACTTTATCTTGGAAAAGAGGTAAAAGTGAGGGTAAATCTTTACGATCCAAGGGATCTCTTTCGCGGAAACTACGTGAGCTTGAGCTATGATTTTTCAAATCTGCAGCAGTTTAAATTTGATGAAAAAACTGGCGCTGAGATATATATATATGATAGAAAGTTCTCAAAAAATGATGAAATTTACGCTGTTTTAAAGCAAGATGCTAATGCCACTTACGCTTTTGATAAATTTAGCTTTACTAAGCCAAAAGACGCTCTTTTCTTAGCTGGCAAATTTGATGGATATTCATTTGTAAAATATGGCATCGAAGAGTTTTATATGCCAACTAAAAAGGCAAAGCAGACTGAGCGAGAGATGATGGATCAAGACGTGGATGCTGTTGCTGTTTTGATGGTGATGGATGATGGCAGGGCAAGGCTAAAAGATCTCATCATCACACCAAATGGCAAAAAAAGAAGCAATGATGAAAATTTTGATGAAAATGGCTACACAGATGATAACGAGAGCCTTGAAGAGCTAGATAAAAACATTCGCTTGCAAGATCAAAGGTGAATTTAAAGGGTAATTAAAAAACGGGTTAATTTATCTCATTTGCATAAAATGCCCTTAAATTTTAATTTTATTTTTAAATTTAAGCGTTAAAATCTCTAAAAATTAATAAAAAAGGATAATAAAATGTGTAAAGACTGCGGTTGTTCAATGGGAAATCACGCCCACACTCACACTCACGCTGATGGCACTACTCACTCACACCCACACACTCACGATGGGCATACAGACCACGCTCATGACGCACACGAGCATAGCCACGAGGCTTACGCACACCCTGTGCTAAACGAGAGCAAAACGATAGACGTGATAGAGAAAATTCTATCTGAAAACGACAAAGAGGCCGCTCACAACAGAGCGCATCTTGATGAGAAAAAGATACTTTGTGTAAATTTGATGAGTAGTCCAGGCGCTGGCAAGACTACGCTTTTAGAGGCTACGATAAAGGCTGGCAAATTTAAAATAGGCGTTGTCGAGGGCGATTTAGAGACCAACCAAGATGCCGACCGCATAGTAAAAGCTGGCGCAAAAGCTCATCAGATAAGCACAGGTCAGACCTGCCATTTAGACGCATTTATGGTACATGAGGGGCTTCATCATCTGCCACTAAATGAGCTTGATCTAGTCTTTATAGAAAATGTTGGAAATTTAGTCTGCCCTGCAAGCTACGACGTTGGCTCGCACTTTAACGCTGTGCTTCTTTCAGTGCCAGAGGGCGATGATAAGGTGAGCAAATATCCAGTGATGTTTAGGGCTGCTGACGTGCTTTTGATCACAAAAGCTTCGCTTGCACCGCACTTTGACTTTGATATCGAGCGAGTGAAAAACGACGCTAGAAAGCTAAATCCAAAGGTTGATATCTTCGTCGTAGATAGCAAAACAGGCGAGGGCATCGACAAATGGATAAGTTATTTGGAATTTAAAAAAGAGCTAAGATAATGTGCCTCTCGATCCCTTCAAAAGTAATAGAAATAGATGAAAATAACGTTGCTACCGTTGAGACTCTGGGCGTTACCAGAAAGGTAAGCTTAGATCTCATCTCTGAAGAGGTAAAAGTTGGCGAATATGTGCTAATCCACGTTGGATATGCTATGCAAAAGATCGATACGCAGTTTGCGCTGGAGAGCTTGGAGGTCTATCAAAAGATCGCTGAGGATATGGACGCGGGGAAAATTTGATGGATCTTATCAATGACTTTCGCGATAAAAATTTAATCCTTGCCCTTTCAAAACTCATACAAAAAGAGAGCGTAAAACCGCTAAATATCATGGAAATTTGCGGCGGTCACACGCATAGCATTATGAAATTTGCACTGCCAAGCTTAGTTGGAGAGCATATAAATTTCGTCCACGGCCCAGGCTGTCCAGTCTGTGTGATGCCAAAAAGCCGTATAGACGAGGCCTGTAAGCTTGCCAGCATGGAGAATGTGATCTTTTGCACGCTAGCTGATATGCTAAGAGTGCCTGGCTCAAAGAC
>CAUQCU010000036.1:0-16135 GCA_963516555.1 Campylobacter concisus
AGTTGCCATCTTTTATCTCATTTACAAAGGTGTTGGCTTTTTGGATGAAGGTGTTCTCGTGCTCTTTTGCCGTCTGTATAACCTCTATATTTTCATTTATAAGCGACGACATGATGCAAATTTCATCTTTGCCTTTTAAGCTTAAAAGTTTGGCAGAATTTGTTTTGTTGTTTAGATATAAGAAAAACTCGCTTAGCCCGCCCTTTACGCTATCGATGCCTGAGATGATATTTTTACCAACAACAAGCGAGATAAAGACGAGTGCTACAATAAAACAGGCAAGCATTATAGCCATAAATAGCACAAGGTTGCTGGCTTCATCTTTGTCGTGTGTGGCTAGCTCTTTCATATCATTTAACAAGTAAAGCTCGTAGTTTCTGAGGCTATCGATCAAATTTGTGATACTCTTAAACCAGCTAGCCGCCTCGATCTTTCTGGCTGTCTCTTCTGGAGTAGCGATAGCGTCTTTGATAATCTCATCTATTTGCTTAAATTCGTTGCTTTGCAATATATCTTTTTGCAGGCTGTCTGCGTATTTGCCGCTATTAAATTTGACATAGTCGTTTAAAAGCTTTTTGATGTTTGCGTCGTGAGAGATCAAATTTACATATGTGTTTTTGTCGATCTCATCTTTGATAAAGGCGACGTTCATTATCGCTCTTGTGATGCCGTAGTACTCTTTGATCTTTGAAATGCTAAAAATCCTAGCCACATCATCTTTTATAGCTGGCTTGGCATCTTTTGAGAGAGAATTTAAAAAGACAAGCGTGTTTTCTATCATACCGCTATATTCGCCAAGGAGGTTAAATTTCTCTTTTTTATCGACCTTTGCCCTTATGCCACTAAGTACTCTTAGCACCTCATCTTTGTTTGAGAGCTCTTTTACGATCCCATCGACCTTAGCTCTTTGCTCTTTTAAATTTTTCTCAGAGTCTTTGCCGTTTGCTATGAAAGCTGCGCTATAACCACGCTCTTTTTGAAGCTCATGGATAAATTCGCCCTGCTTTATGATATCTTCGCTCATTGAAAGGTTTGAAATAGCTTCACTTCTGCTGTTTAAAACGCCTTTTAAGATGTAAACACTAGTCACGCTTAGACAAAGCAAACTCACAAAAACGATGAGTAATATTTTAGATTTTATACTTAGATTATTCATTTTATTTTTCTATCCCTCGATCAAAAACCACTATCCAATGGCATTTTTTGGTATTTTGGGGCGGATTGTATAATTTTTATTATTAAATAAAACTTGAAACCAGAAATTACCTTTAAGCAATATTTAATAAATTTTGGCTTGCAAATGCCGTATTTTATGGATTATGTCTAATTATTAATTACAAATAAATAATAAAAATTAATCAAAATTATTTAATTTTTTTCATAAATTTGTCAAATTTTATATAAAAAGCAGGAGATCGCTCCCCTGCTTTGAGATTATTTAGAAATTTTTGGTTCAGAAAACGCTGTAAGTTTTGGCACTTCATCGCCTTGATATTTTCTGATATTTACAAGAGCTGTGTGGCTGATATTGCCATTTGCTAGCTTACTTGTTGGGATATCTATGGTTAGCACGTTTGCAGAGCCGTTTTTGCAGATGCCACTGTCAAAGCCGTCATACCAAGCACCCTCAGCTAGTTTTACGACGCCCTCTTTGATGTTTTTAGTCACATAAGCACCTGCTAAAACCTCGCCACGAGCGTTAAACACACACACCAAATCGCCTGTTTTTACGCCAAGCTCTTTTGCGTCATTTTCGTTTATCCACACTGGTTCGCGGTTAGCGATAGCATACTTCTCACGAAGTGAAGTTTGGCTTAGCTGTGAGTGCAAGCGGTCAGTTGGGTGAGAGCTTATCATGTGGTATTTTGCTGGTTTATCTTTCATGCCTAACCATTCGATCGGCTCAAACCAAGTTGGGTGTGCTTTGCAGTCGTCATAGCCCATTTTCTCGATCGTATCTGAGTAAATTTCGATAAGACCGCTAGGCGTTCCAAGAGCGTTTAGCACAGGATCTTCTCTAAATTCGCCAAGCCTTACCCAATTATCACTATCTTGAGATGAGGCAAATGTGACTGGTTTGTTTTCATTCCAAAACTCTTCAAATGGCTTCATATCGCTTGCAAGCTCTGGCACAGCCTTGACCTGAGCGTAGGCTGCGTCATAGTACTCTTTGATCCAGTCAAATTCATCTTTGCCGTTATCTGTATAGGCAACGACTAAATTTTTAGCATAAGCCTTGCAAAGATCAGTGAAAATTTGATAGTCATCTTTTGCCTCGCGGTATTTTTCAACGACTTGTTTCATCGGCACGATGTTCATATTTGAGTAGTCCCCAGTCATCGTGATGTCGTTTCTCTCATACTCTGTAGTGACTGGAAAGACGATATCAGCCATCTTTGCTGTCGGTGTCCAGTAAGCTTCGTGAACGACAACCGTTCTAGGCTTTCTCCACGCTTTTAAATTTGTATTAGTATCTTGGTGATGCACAAGCGGGTTGCCGCCGACCCAGTAGATAAAGTCGATGTCTGGGTAGGTGATCTTTTTGCCGTCGTGATCGATCACTTTGCCAGGGTGAAGCAACGCATCAGCGATACGAGCTACTGGGAAAGCGTAGTTGGTTGCTTTTTGTAGCCAGCTTTGACCTGTGCCTGCTACTGCGGCTACTTTTGCGACGAAGCGACCGTGTTTGTCAAACTCGCCTGTATCAGTGCCGATAAACTCGCCTTTTTCGTTAAATTTACCCACACTTGCGCTATTTACACCGCCGATGACTGCGCCTTTGCATGTTGGTGCGCCGCCGTTTGAGTAGTGGTAGCTTAAGCCAAAGCCTCCGCCTGGTAGGCCTATCTGACCGATCATCGCAGCTAACGTTACCATCGCCCAGTGTGGTTGCTCGCCGTGATGAGCGCGCTGCATACCCCAGCCACTCATTAGCATCGTGCGGTTGCTTACAAATGTATCAGCTAGCTCTTTTAAAGTATCTTTGTCGATACCACAAATTTTGCTCGCCCACTCTAAATTTTTAGGAGTGTTGTCTGTCTTGCCTAGTAGATATGGGAGAAATTTATCAAAGCCATAAGTGTAGTTTTCGATAAATTCTTTATCGTATTTGCCACTTTCATATAGGTAGTGCATCATGCCAAGCATCATCGCTGTGTCGGTGTTTGGCACTGGAGCGATCCACTGAGCTTTATCGAAGTATTGCGCTGTTTCAGATCTGATAGGATCGATAACGATCACTTTGATATCTTTTTTATTTTTTAGCTCTTCAAAGTATTTAAAGCCCTGCTCATCAGTCGCTGTCCAAGCTATGCGAAGTGTCGCAAGTGGGTTTGCGCCCCAGATGACTACGACTTTTGAGTTTTCTAGCACGACTGGCCAGCTAGTTTGCTGCTCATAAACCTCGATGCTACCTACAACGTGAGGCATGATGATCTGACTAGCACCTGTTGAGTAGTCGCCAAGTGAGCCAACAAAGCCGCCACTAAGGTTCATAAATCTATGAAGTAAAATTATTGAGTTATGCACATTGCCACTTGACTTCCAGCCGTAGCTACCTGCAAAAACGCTCTCTAAGCCCTTTTGCGCTCTTGTTTTTTTAAGCTCTTTAGCAACTAGCTTGATCGCGTCCTCATAAGGCACCTCAACCCACTCATCAATGCCACGAAGCTCTGGTTTTGGGCTATCTGGATTTTCAAGGTAGCTCTTTCTTACCATTGTGTGTTTGATACGACTTTTATAGATCATATCTGGTGTGTAGTGCTGAAGTGGGTTGTAAATTTCACTTGTCTTTTGGATAGGCTCTGACTTTACAGCGATGCCGTTTTTAGTTGTCACTTTTAGCATGCCCCAGTGAGCAGCTGTAAGAGTTTCGCCATTTTTTACAACGCCCTTTTTAATCTCATCAGCAAACAAATTTGAAGCTGTTACACCTGAAAGCAAAGGTGTAGCTGCAAGTGCTGTTGCACCTTTTTTTAGAAAATCTCGTCTGTTCTCGTTCATTTTTTCTCCTTATTTGCCTAAATTTACATCAGATGAGTGTTTTTGTAGGTATTCGATAACTAGCCACTCGTCTTTTTTATCTATCGCTGTTCTGCCGATCATTGATTTTAGAAGTGACGGCCACTGGTTTGCGTTAAAGTGCGTAGTTTGAGGCAACGCATGGCAGACGCCACAGCTCTCTTTATACATCTTATCAGCTTTTGCAAACATCGCATTTACATCAGCGCTAAAGCCATCTTTTTGAACAAAAACTGTTGTCTCTACCTCGTTCCATTTGCCGTTTTTGCCCTCTTTTATCACTTTGATATCAAAAGGTGCAGTTTTTGCAAACGCTACTGAGATGATCCTCGCGCCATCAGCGAAATAAACTACGTTGCTAACGGCTGGGTTTTGATAGCCTTTTACTTTGATCTGCGCTCTATCGCCGCTTGTTTGTAAAATTTCAACTGCGTTGGTTGGTAGCAGCCTGCCTATGCTCTTAGCTGAGTTTGCGTCAGCATATACGTCTTTTACGATATCTGTGTAGTTCATACCCGCACCAAATGCAGCACAAGCCACGATGGCTGAAAGAATAATTTTTTTCATATTTCTCCCTTCAAAATGAAATTGTCAAATTCTAGGGGCTTTTTGATTAATTACAAATTAAAATTAAAAATATACTTTAAGAATAATGTAGAAAAATTTATTTAAAAATGAGCAGAAACACGCCAGATACGATAAGACAGACGGCTAAAATTTCTTTTAAATTTAGCCTCTCACCAAGAAATATGACAGCCAAAATGATAGCCAGCACAACGCTAAATTTATCAACCAGTGCTACTTGATAGACCTTGCCCGCTTGCATCGCTTTAAAATACATAAGCCAAGATAGCCCAGTTGCCATGCCACTTAGTATGAGAAAGAGCCAGTTTTTGGGACTTAGCGAGCTTAGCGGTTGCCATTTTTTAGCCACACTTAAAAGCAAAACAAGCATCAAAATGACGACGATCGTTCTTATAAATGTCGCAAAATCGCTGTCGATGTCCTTTACGCCTAGCTTTGCAAAGATCGCTGTAAGTGCAGCAAAAACAGCCGAAAGAGCTGCGTAGATAAACCACTCTGGCATCTTTATCCTTATAAATTTAAAGGGGCAAATTTGCTTCACCCCAAGCTAAATTTATCCCTCGTAGTCACCAAGCATATCAAGCGTAGGAGCAAAATATAAAGCCCCAGTCACTGGCGTACTAAAGTCAAGCAGCCTATCTGAGTTGCCTTTTGGCTCGCCGATAAACATCTTTTTAAGCATAAGCTCAACCGTTGAAAATGTGCTTGCATAAGCGATAAAGTAAGTGCCTGTTTTGCTGCCTTCAGTAAATGGCATATTGCCACGCACGACCTTTTTATCGTCGCCGACATTTGCAGCAGCTGAGTGTGAATTTGTAGGTTTTTCGCTCTCGTCCATCTCGATGTCATACTCTTTTGAGCGGCCTATAACCTTTTCTTGCTCGCTTACGCTTGTGGCGTTCCACTCTTTCATATTGTGGAAGTATTTTTGAACAAAAACGTAGCTACCACCTTTAAATTTAGCGTCTTCTTTGCCGACTTTTGCAAAAAGATCTCTATCTTCGCCATCAGGGTTTTCAGTGCCATCTACAAAGCCGATGATCGCCCTGCCGTCGTGGTACTTAAAGCCTTGAGTCTCATCTGTAAGCTCTGCAAATTTAAATAAAACTTCTTTGATATTTTGCGCCATATCAAAGCAATCAGCCGCATTTAGCGCGCGGATGTGGATGTGGATATCGCCCTTTGTGCTAACGGCCTCGTGCTTGTCGCCTTTTATCGCTTTAAAATTTACAAGCTCTTTTGGCAATTCTTTTGAAATTTCAAGCTTTTTCCAAGCATCATGACCCACGCCAAGGACGCAATTTACATTTTCATTTGCGCCAAATCTAACTTTAGCAGTTTTATTTAAATTTACAACCAAAGCACAAAGCTTAGCAAAGCCCTCTTTACATGCCTTTTTGTCGCCTTTTAAGACCCATGTTTGAAAGACTGTGTTGTTGCCAGGTGCTTGTGTGACCTCTTGTGAATTTACACTCATTTTTTCTCCTTTTTAAAGTTTTATGCTATGTTTTCTAAATTTAGTTGCTCGTTGATCTGCTCGTCGCTATCGTCAAAGACAAATTCAACCTTGTTTGCACCAAAGCTCTTAGCTATCGCTTCAAGCGTGTCGCGAGCTGATTTATGAATTTTGCTTTGAAGCTGTGAGATAAGGCGAACGCTCATCTTTTTGACCTCATTTCTAGCCTCTTCGATTAGTCTATTTTTATCTTCTTCTGTAAATGTGCTACCAAAAAAGCCATTTAGCGAGTCAGGCAGCAAAAATGGTATAAATTTGCCATTTTTCTCATCATAAAATTTCATATCGGCTATTGAAAATTTATACTTACATGGGGGCATTTTTATCTTATAGCTAGAGTTTGCGATCTGCATGATCTCGAGCTTTGGGCTAGTTAGATCGTAGATGAAATTTATCTCAAACTCAAATATCATCGAAAGCTTCTTTTCGCTTACCAGCCACCTTAGATACTCTTTACCGAAATTTCCAAACGCATGATCTGTCTTTGTGACGATCTCTTTGCTATAAACTTGAAAAACAGATAGTTCGCCGATGCTTTTAAGCTGCGAAATTTCAGTGCTGACTGAGACATTTTCGCTATCGTCTTTTGCCTTTTTTAGCGCCTTGTTTGACCTATAAAATGCAAATGCCAAAATAGCTAGTAAGATAGCTAATATCAAATTTGCGTATTCGCTCATATTTTCTCCTTTAAAGCCCGCATTTTATCCTAAATTTGTAAAGCAAAAGAAATTTATCACTCTGGCAAGGTGATAGGGCTCTTATAAGGCATGTGAGCTCCCACTATCTTAGTAGTCTCGTCCTCCAAGCCATCAAGCACCTTTTCTCTTGTTTTGGCAGCTTGCACTGGATCTACATCATAAGTGATAGATATGCTTGGCTCGACCTCTTGCACTGCTAGGACGTGAAGAAGATCAGCTATAAAGATGATCTTGTCGTTATCTGCCTCAAAGCTTATCATGTTATGCCCTGGAGTGTGGCCGTAGGCTGGGATAGCTCTGATCTTTAGCGCCCCGTTAAATAGTGGCTTTTTATGGTCAAAAAAGCTCTTATTATCCTTATAAAGCGATAAAATTTTCTTTGTCCTCTCATCTTTGCCCTTCATCCAGTAGTCCCACTCCTTTTCATCTATAAGAAGCTTGGCATTTTTAAATGTCTTTTTGCCGCCATCTATGAGCCCGCCTATGTGATCAGGATGAGCGTGCGTGATGATGACGTAGGTTAGATCCTCTGGCTTTATATTTCCAAAAGTTTGCAGATCATACTTTAAAACCTCCAAGCTATCTTCATAGCCGCTATCTATGAGCGCCGTGTAGTCATCGCACTTTGCAAACATTACGTTGTGTTTGTTTGGTAAATTTTTAGTATTTGCCACAAGCTCTTTTTGCGCCTCATCTTTGGCTATTAGCTTATCTACTGGCGTGTCAGTCGTCTTTAGTGAAAATACATAAAGCTTGCATCCGCCCATAGCTCCTATCCATACTTGATCGTTTTGCTTGCTAACCACCTCATCATCAGCACAAAAAGCCAAAGTGCAAAACAATGCAAGGCTTAATAAACTCTTTTTCATATCTCATCCTTGAATAAATTTGCGAAATTTTAGTCCTGTAAATTTAATGAAAGTTAATGCTCGCTACTTTAAAAGGTAGCGAGCTTATAAATTTAGAAGAGTTGAGTGAAAGAAAAGCCGTTTTTATTAAGTGTATCTTTGATCTTTTCTTGATGCTCAAGACCCTTTGTCTCAAGCGTGATAGTGATGCTTGCATCGCCGTAGTCAAGCTTAGTAGAGAAGCGGTCGTAGTCGATCTTGACGATGTTTGCATTTGCTGATTTTAGGCTATCAGTTAGGCTCATGAGCGCTCCTGGCTTATCTACAAGTGTGATTTGCAAGGTCATCTTGCGGTGAGACTTGATAAGACCCTTTTCGATGATGATAGAAAGCACCTGAACATCGATATTTCCGCCACTTAGCACCACGCCTATCTTTGCGCCTTTTTTAAATTTGATCTTATCATGCATAAGTGCTGCCACGCCAGCTGCGCCAGCTCCCTCAACCACGATCTTTTGCGTCTCTAGCAAAAATAAAATCGCAGTTGCGATCTCCTCATCATCGACCTGCACAAACTCATCAACGCACTCAACGATATTTTTAAGCGTTATCTCGCTCGCATCACGCACAGCGATGCCATCAGCTATGGTGCGAACTGACTTTGAGTTTATGCTCTTTTTAGCGCCGTAGCTGTTAAACATCGCTGGAGCGCCCTTTGCGCCGACGCAAACGACTTTAGTTTTTGGATTTACTTGTTTTATACAGCTTGCCACGCCGCTAGCTAGGCCACCGCCACCAACTGGCACTACAACCATATCAAGGTCGCTTATCTCATCAAGCATCTCAAGACCCACAGTACCCTGCCCTGCCATGACGTACTCATCGTTAAATGGATGAACAAAGGTCATATCTTTTTCTTTGGCGTAATTTACTGCAAATTCATACGCCTCATCAAAGTTATCACCTTTTAAGATCACTTCAGCGCCAAGATCCTTTGTGCCAGCTACCTTTAGAAGTGGGGTTGATTCTGGCATGACGATGCAAGCATGCACGCCAAATTCTTTTGCACTTATCGCCACACCTTGAGCGTGATTGCCAGCGCTTGCAGCCACGACGCCACGTTTTCGCTCCTCCTCGCTTAGGCTAGCTATTTTATTGTAAGCGCCTCTTATCTTATAAGCTCCGGTTCGTTGTAAATTTTCCTCTTTCAGATAGACATTTGCGCCTAAAATTTTGCTAAGTTTTGCACTTAGCGCAAACGGAGTTTTATTTACAAAGTGACCGATCGTTATCTTTGCTTGGATGATTTTGTTTAATGAAACCATTTTTCAACTTTCCTTTTAAAATTTATCTTTTGCCTCTAGTAGCACGCCACACTCGATGTGATGAGTGTTAGCAAACTGATCAAAGAGCGCAAATTTTATCACTTTATGGCTTTTAGTAAGCTCATTTAGATTTTCTTTTAGCGTCTCTGGGTTGCACGAGATGTAGATGATGTTTTTGAAATTTCTAATGAAATTTATGACGCTTTCACTAAGTCCTGCACGAGGTGGATCGACAAGGACGTGCGAGAAGTTGAAGTCGTTTAAGCTTATATCTTTTAGCCTATTAAACTCCCTAACGCCAGCAAATGCGCTCATCAGCTCATCAGCGTCCATTCGCAAAAATTTGATATTTTCTGCCCCATTTAGCTCGCAGTTTTTAAGGGCATTTGCGATAGAGCTTTTTGAAATTTCAGTGGCAAGGACGTTTTTAAATTTAAACGAAAGCGGGATAGTAAAATTCCCATGTCCGCAGTAAAGCTCAAGTAGGTCAGCGCCACCTTGCACGCACTCTTTTGCCCAAGCTATCATCTTCTCATTTACCGCTTTATTTGGCTGGATAAAGGCATTTTCACTTAGGCTAAATTTATAAATTTGCTCATCAACATTTAGCTCATCAACTAAATTTAGCTCGCCGCTTAGCAGCTTTTGACCACGTGATCTAGCTAGGATCATGACATCAAGCTTGCTAGCTAGAATTTTCATCGCCGCTTCAAACTCAATATCAAGCTTTTTGTGATAAAGAAGCGTGACTAAGGTGCCGCTTTTACAGGCGATAAACTCCACTCCAAAGAGCTTTGTGCGTAAAATTTCATCATCTTGCAAGCTCTCAAGTAGCCTTGGCATGAGATGTGAAATTTGCTCGCAAACCTTTGGGCACTCATCTATAAAAACTTTTTTGCCTTTTTCGCTTGCGTGCATAGTATAGCTAAGCTTGCTACCCTCGTGCCAGATGCCAAACTCAGCCCTCGTGCGGTAGTGCTTTGGGCTTGAGCTAAAAAGATCAAATTTACCTTCATAAAACTGGGAGAAATTTTGCTTGATAAGATCGGTTTTAAATGAAATTTGCTCACTATAAGGGGTAAAAAGAGTGCATGATCCGCACTCTTTTAGGTATTTACAGTCCAAATTTATGCCGCTTTCTCTTCGACTTTTTTACCGGCAAATCTAACCAAAGCCCAGATCGCTAAAAATCCGCAAGGAAGTGCGATCCAAACGCTTAGACCAAGTGCGACAGGCAAGTAGCCAACAAGCACACAAACCGCACAAACGCTAAGTGCGTAGATCATCTGTGTTGAGACGTGATCGATGTGGCTACATCCTGCGCCCATTGATGAAAGTATCGTAGTATCAGAGATCGGCGAGCAGTGATCACCAAAGATAGCGCCAGTTAGAACGCTTGAGATATTTACGATCATATAAGCATGCATCGCATCGCCATCTAAGCCGTAGTTTTTACCCACTGCATAAGCTAGCGGGATAGCAAGAGGCATCAAAATGCCCATTGTGCCGTAGCTGGTGCCAGTTGAGAAACTGATAAATGAGCCAAGGATGAAAACAGCCACTGGCAAGATAAATTTAGGCGTTGAATCACTTAGCAAATCAACCAAATATCTTGAAGTGCCAAGCTCTTTTATAACCGCGCTAAGGCTCCACGCAAGAAGCAAGATAACTACCGTGATGATCATAGTTTTCCAGCCCTTTACCCACGTGCTAATAGCCTCTTTTACATCAAAAATTTTGCGCCAAACGCCCATCGTGATAGCTACTATACTAGCAAGGAGTGCTGCTTGAAATAGCGATGTAGCAGAGTCAGCTGCGCCAAAAGTATCTTTAAATGTTGAAAATGAAAGCGGATTTGCAAGTGCATTTTTAAGAGTATCGCCCTCAAGTGCAGCAAGACCGCTAAAATAAAAGCTAGTAAATGCGCCGATAACTAGCACAAGAAGTGGCACGATCGCATTTGAAGCGCTTAGTTTTACACCCTCTTTTGGCTCAAGAGTCTTATCCTCAAGGTCTTGAATTTGAGTTTTGCCAGAGTGAAGCTCGCCCTTTCTAGCGCGTCTTTCAGCTGCTAGCATAGGGCCATACTCGCGTTGCATCAAAGCTGTGCAGACGATGAAAAACAAGATAAAGAGGTTATAAAATCTATATGGAATGGTCTCGATAAATATAGAATAAGCGTTTATGCCAGTCTCGCCGATAAGCTCGTAGCCCTTTTCGATGAGCGAAACCTCAAGTCCGACCCATGTAGAGATGATAGCTATACCAGCGATCGGTGCTGCAGTAGCGTCGATGATGAAGGCTAGCTTTTCGCGGCTTATTTTAAATTTATCGCTTATTGGCCTCATGATAGGACCAACGATTAGGGCGTTTGCATAGTCATCGAAAAATACAAAGATACCCATAAGCCAAGTTGAAATTTGAGCTGAGACGCCAGTTTTTGCCTTTTTGCTAAGCCAAAGAGCAACCGCCTTTGTGCCGCCCATCTTTGTAATAAGTGCGACCACGCCACCTATACAAAGCACTTGAAGCAAGATGCCTGCATCAGTGCTATCAGCCATCGACTCAACCACTCTTGAAACGATGCCTGTAAAGCCTTTGATGATGCCCATAAATACATTTTCATTAACAATATTTATAAGAAACGTTCCGCTAAAAACACCGATAAATAGCGACAATATAACGTCTTTTGTGATAAAAGCAAGCGCTATGGCAACAACTGGTGGTATAAGCGTGAAAACGCCGTAAATTTGTGCGTTTCTTTTGGCGACTTCTGGATCAACTCCAAAAAGCGCGACACTAAAAAATAGTAACAATAAAATTTGTCTCACATAAACTCCTTAAAATTTTTCTATCGCAAGTCCAGCCCAAGTCTGCGTATTTGCCATGACTTCGACCCTATTTATATTTACGCTCTCAGGCATATT
Organism: Campylobacter concisus; assembly: GCA_963516555.1. GTDB lineage: Bacteria > Campylobacterota > Campylobacteria > Campylobacterales > Campylobacteraceae > Campylobacter_A > Campylobacter_A concisus_BA. Next base: position 11,920 of record CAUQCU010000036.1, read on the forward strand.
TAGGCAGTTAACCAAAATAGTCGCGATATCCTCAGATGTGATGAAATTTGTATTTTCATAAAGACTATCCGCCTTTGCCTTATCTCCTCTAAATCTAATCTCGCTAAATTCAGTCTTGCAAAGCCCTGGCTCAATATTTGTTACCCTTATATTAGTGCCAACTAGATCGTTTCTTAAATTTAGACTAAACTGCTTTACAAAGGCCTTTGTAGCGCCATAAACGTTGCTGCCAGGATATGGCCACGAGCCAGCTGTCGAGCCTAGGTTAAAGATATAGCCCTTTTCTTGCTTATAAAGTAGCGGCAAAATCGCCTTTGTCGAGTAGATGAGACCCTTTACGTTGGTGTCTATCATCGCCTCAAAGTCCTCCACCTTCGCATCTATCGTCTTTTCTTGTCCCAAGGCAAGCCCAGCATTATTGACAAGCACTTCGATGTCTTTAAATTTATCAGGCAGGCTATCAACTGCGTCAAAAACAGCCTCTTTATCGCGTATATCAGCTACGATGATGTGCGTGTCACCAAGCTCACTTGCTAGCTTTTTTAGCCTATCTTCGCGCCTTGCAAGAGCTACTATCTTGTAGCCCTCTTTTGAGAGTCGTCTAGCGATCGCCTCGCCAAAGCCAGATGTCGCACCTGTCACAAAAGCTGTCTTTTTCATATCTCTTCCTAATTAAAATTTGGCTTTAAACCAAGCTCTTCTAAAAATTTAATATTTTTTTCGTTTTTATCTTTAATCGCATAATCAAGCGCGTTAAATCCCGTATCATCAGTGGCGTTCATATCAGCGCCGTTATCTATCAAAAGCTTTAAAATTTCAGGCGTTGCGTGAGCTGCTGCATGCATAAAAACGATTCTGTTTGTATGCTCTAGGCCGCACGTATCCTCTACTTGCATCATACCTAAATTTATCATATTCATCTTAGACTGCTCGTCGATATAGCTCTCGTTTGCATTTGCCCCACTCTTTAGCAAAAGCTCGCAAAGAGGCGCATCCTCAAACTGCACAGCGTAAAAAAGCGCACTTTTGCCAAAGAAATTTTTGTGATTTACATCAGCTCTATTTTTAAGCAAAATTTTTACATTTTCTAAATTTTTAAGAGCAAAAAAGAGCGGTGTCTCATCGCCTAAATTCACATCAGCCCCACGCCTTATGATCTCTTCTATCATGTCGCCACTTTTGTCATTTAGCAGTGCGATATCAAGTAAATTTGTAAGCTCAGCGGTGCTGTAATTTTTAGAATAAAGCAAATTTGCAAGCTCATCTTGGCTTAGCTTTTGAGCCATCATCTTTTGCTCAGAAGTTAGAGCCTTAGCCTTATTTACCTTTTTGCCAACACTAAAGCTTAAAAACTCATTTATCACGCTAGTTGCGTAGTAAGCGGCACTTGCACTATCAACGCCTAAAGCCTCATAAAATTTAACTAGCGGAGTTTGTGCGTTTTTATAGGCTTCGCTAAATTTTTTATATTTTAAAAAGTTAAACAAGCTCTCATTCGCCCAGTATCTAAAATACTCCATCTGAGCATCTTTTTGAGCCTCGGCCGCTTCTGGCTTTGCAAGCTCTTTTTGATAGATTTCAGGTGCAAACGAAGCTTTTAGCAAGATCCATCTAAATTTATTTAAATTTTCTCTATAAACGCCCTCTCCAACGCAACTTTGAGACTCACTTCTGACTGCCACACTCGCATCAAAAAGCTCTTTTACCTCTTTTAAATTTAAAAGCGAGCCATCACAAAAAAATAGCCCCTCATTCGCGTAAGCAAGCTCGTTTGGAGTAGTTTTAAAGATCTCTTTTTTAGCTAGGTCGCCACACTCTAATGCGTGTAAATTTACAAAAAGAAAACTGCTAAAAAAGAGAAAAAAAGCTACTTTTTTCATCAAAGCTCCTTAAAATTTCGCGATATTGTAACAAATTTATATACTAAACTCGCTTATTTCATTAAAATTTAGGTATTTATAAATTTGATCTTTGTTTAAACTAAGACTATCTCTTACTATCTTTTTATACTCACTAACGCTTGGCAAACGCCCTAGTAGCGCGCATACAGCGGCTAGCTCAGCACTTCCTAGATAGACCTTTGCGCCCATGCCCATTCTGTTGTCAAAATTTCTAGTCGAGGTCGAAAATACAACGGCGTTGTCGTTCACCCTTGCTTGATTGCCCATGCAAAGCGAGCAGCCTGGCACCTCTGTCCTAGCATTTAGCCTCTTAAATATCTCATAAACGCCCTCATCTTCAAGCGTCTTTTTATCCATTTTAGTTGGCGGTGCGATCCAAAGCCTAGTAGTAAGCTTGCTCTCACGCTCCAAAATTCTAGCAAGCGCCCTGTAGTGCCCGATATTTGTCATACAGCTACCCACAAAAACCTCGTCGATATTGTGTGCTCTTTTGCTATCAGCTAAAATTTCACTTAGCGTTGCCACGTCGTCTGGGTCGTTTGGACAGGCGAGGATCGGCTCATCGATCTGCGACAAATCAATCTCTAAAATTTCAGTGTAGCTTACGTCCTTGTCGGCTCTTAAAAGAGTTGGGTTTTCTAGCCATTTTTGCATCTTTTCTTTTCGTCTAAGCAGCGTTTCATGGCTCTCATAGCCTGCTTTTATCATTGCCTCTATTAGCGCAACGTTTGAGCGAACATACTCCGTGACGCTAGCCTCGCTTAAATTTACCACACAAGCAGCCGCCGAGCGCTCAGCCGAAGCATCGCTTAGCTCAAACGCCTGCTCCACTTTTAGGCTCTCAAGCCCTTCTATCTCTAAAATTTTGCCCGCAAAAATGTTCTTTTTGTTTTTCTTTTCAACGCTTAAAAGCCCTTTTTTGATAGCAAAATAAGGTATCGCATTGACAAGATCACGAAGCGTCACGCCCTCTTTTAGCTCGCCTTTAAATTTGATCAAAACTGACTCTGGCATATTTAGCGGCATCATACCAAGCACCGCTGCAAACGCCACTAATCCACTGCCTGCTGGAAAGCTAATGCCAATAGGAAATCTCGTGTGGCTATCGCCGCCAGTGCCCACCGTGTCAGGCAAGACCATGCGGTTTAGCCACGAGTGGATGACGCCGTCGCCTGGCTTTAGGCTAACTCCACCGCGAAGCGTCATAAATTTAGGCAAGCTCTTTTGCATCTCAAGGTCGCTTGGCTTTGGATAAGCAGCCGTGTGGCAAAAGCTTTGCAAGACAAAATCCGCCCCAAAACTAAGGCTAGCAAGCTCTTTTATCTCATCTCTAGTCATCGGCCCTGTGGTATCTTGCGAGCCAACGGTCAAAATTTCAGGCTCCACGTAGGCCCCAGCTCTCACGCCAGCCTTGCCACAAGCCTTGCCGACCATCTTTTGAGCGAGCGTATAGCCACCGCCTAGCTCTTTTGGCTGATCTGGCTTTATGAAAATTTGCTCTTCGCCAAGCCCCAAGACCTCTCTAGCCTTTTTGGTCACTTGCCTACCTATCATCAAAGGTATCCTGCCGCCTGCTCTTATCTCGTCACTTAGGGTGTTTGGGCTTAGTTTAAAGTTTGCCACGAGCTTTTTTTGGGCGCCTGTGAGCTTATAAATTTCGCCTTTAAATGGATAAATTTCTATCTCATCGCCCATTTCTAGCTCATTTACGTTTGCGACTATCGGCAGTGCGCCGCTATCTTCAGCGGTGTTAAAAAATATCGGAGCTATGGTCGTGCCGATCACGATGCCGCCAGTTTTTTTGTTTGGCACGCCCTCTATCTCATCGCCAAGGTGCCACTGGATAGAGTTTATACCGCTCTTTCTGCTGCTGCCAGTGCCGACCACGTCGCCAACATATGCCACGCTCTTGCCGCGACTTTTTAGCTCTTTTAAAATTTTTAGCCCATCAGGCATCTTTTTAACCAGCATCGCCTTTGCATGAAGTGGTATGTCAGCCCTTGTATAGGCCTCGCTTGCAGGGCTTAGATCATCTGTGTTTGTCTCGCCAGACACCTTAAAAACCACTGCCTTTATGCACTCATCAAGTGGCTTTTTATGCGCAAACCACTCAGCGTTTGCCCAAGAAAGAAGCACCTCTTTTGCAAATTTATTGCTATTTGCTAGCTTTGCTATCTCGTCAAAGTGTTCATGCACCAAAATGATATTTTTTAGCTCATTTGCCGCAGCTTGTGCGATAATATCATCGCTATTTTTTAGCGCTCGCACCAAAATTTCTACGTTATATCCGCCAAGCATCTTGCCTAAGATTTTAA
>CAUQCU010000037.1:0-16097 GCA_963516555.1 Campylobacter concisus
CAGTTACTACTGTTGAAGTGTTGTTAATTGGATCTAGAGTTACTGTTGGGATAGTTACGTCTGATACTGGAGTAGTAGCTGGAGTACCATTGCCTGCATCATCTTTTGGAGTAACTTTTACCTCAGTACCTGGTTTTAGTGGTTCATTATTTGGTGTAGGAACACTAAATGTACCATCAGGATTTACTGGAACTGTAACTGGGGTATGACCAGGAATTTCAACAATTACAGTGGTATTTGGATCTGGGTTTGGAACCTTACCAGTTACTACTGTTGAAGTGTTGTTAATTGGATCTAGAGTTACTGTTGGGATAGTAGTATCTACAAAACCAGCGTCACCACCAGCATTATCAGCTGCGCCACTTACACCGCCTATCCTCTCAGCACCTCTTGCGCTATTTAGATCACCTATAGAGCGGAAATTTTCATTGATGTTTGAGTAGTGACCGCCCTCATCAAACGACGCTGCCCCAAGGCTCACGCCATCTCCGCCGCCAGCTGCGGCTGCGTTACCACCAGCGGCAGTCTCCTCTAGTTTTGTTAGATCCTCGCCGTTTAACAACGCTTTTTGCAAGTCACTAACATCGGCTACTTTATTTGAATTTTGTCCCGCGACTACATTTTCGTCAAGTTTTAACGACTCATCACCCAAAATAGTGACATCTTTGCCATTGTCCATTGAAACTACGGCTTTAGAAGAAGCCAAAGAGGTTTTTACAACCTCCCCAAGATATAAAGCGTCGCCAACTTTTAAAACGCGGCTAACACCGTTTTGATCTACAGCTACCACTAAGCCTGAGATTTGTTTGATTACTCCTACTTGAGTTTGCATGTCTATCCTTATCGTAAAATAAATTTTACGTAATTTTAAGACATTTTAATCCTCTTTGTATATTGTACTTTAGTACAGTTGTGACATTATTGTGCTGCGATAACCTCAATTTCTACGAGTGCATCTTTTGGCAAAGTCTTCACAGCCACCGTGCTTCTAGCTGGATATGGCTCTTTGAAAAATTTAGCGTATGTGACATTTACTTTAGCAAAATCTGCCATATCTGCTAAAAAGATCGTAGTCTTTACAACATTATCAAAACTAAGTCCAGCCTCAGCCAAAATGTTTTGCAAATTTGTAAGTGACTGCTGCGCTTGAGCCTCTACGCTACTACCTGCAAACTTGCCCTCTGGTGTGACGCCAAGCTGACCTGAGATAAATAAAAATCCATTCGCGCTAATCGCCTGAGAGTATGGTCCGATCGCTTGTGGAGCATTTTTTGTTGAAATTTGTTTTTTCATATCTTCTCCTTTAAATTTTGGCAAAATCCTACTATAAATTTCTAAATTTTTAGGCACCAAAGGCTATAATGAGCAAAATTTCAAAAGGACAAAGATGCAAATAACCCTTGCACCAAACGAATTTTTAGATGGCTATGTGCTTGGTGCTCAACTTGCCAAAAACGCTGGCATCTCATCAAATGCCTATCTTTTTTGGAAAAATGCGATCAGCGCTAAATTTGAAAACTCACGCATCGTTTTTCTTAGAAAAAAGAGCGTCCCAGAGAAATTTAAAAGCGCACTAGAGGCTTGCACGCCGTTAAATGGTCTTGTGCCAACTGGCGTCTTTTGCTCATTTACTTCGCTTGCCCCTTCGCACCTTGTGGCAAAAAATGGCTCTAAAATTTATGAGCTTTTTGAATTTCATGAAATTTGTGGTATCAAATTTTTAAATTTAAAGAAATTTTATGATGATTTCGAGCTTAACTACTCGTATAGGATTTACATAGAAAAGTGCAAATTTTTCTCGCCAGCGCCCTTTGAAAAGCGCATAAAACTGACTGAGACTATGTGTCTTGGCTACTACTAGCCACCTCGTAAACGATTAACGCTTCGGTTTTGTAGCCCCCTATCCTATCTTTATATAATAAAATTTCGTCGTTTTCTCTTTTGGCGTAAATTTTAATGTGAGCGGAGTTTGTGCTCTCGTCGTAGTCCTCGTAGATAAATTTAAACTGCTCCTTATCCAGCGTGATAAACTGCAGCGCCTGAAACGAAACAGCAAGCACTATCTCCTCGCTAATGCCACTTGCTCTAAATTTATCAGCCAGTCTCACTACAAACGACCCCACGTCGCTAAAATACTCCTCGCAGCTTTCGTACTCGCTTTCAAAAACTACTATCTCATTTAGCGACCACTCATTTTGCGTCTTATTTTCTTCAAATTTCTGCCTTTTTCTTATGGCAGCTTTTAAAAATATCCCTTGTGGTTTTGAGATAAAGCCCTCGTTTAAAATTTGCTTTAGCTTTAAATTTACTAGCTCACTTTTGGTTTTGGTAAAAAATTTAAGTAGTGGCTTTGCTTGATCGTTGTAAAAAGTTTTCATTTTGAAAGAAATTCCGCTAGCCCAAAAGCTAGCGGATCAAATTTAGATTTTTTTGTAAGGTGCTTGGCCGACTTCGTAGAAGTTATTGCCCTCGCAGTCGATAGCGACTATCGCTGGGAAGTCCTCTACTGTGAGCCTTGCGACTGCCTCTGGTCCTAGCTCTGGATATGCTAGTACTTCATATTTTTTGATGCTTTGGCTAATGACCGCTCCGATACCGCCGATAGCGACCATATAAACACAGCATGATTTTTTCATCGCATCAACCACTGCATCATTGCGATATCCCTTGCCGATCATGCCATTTATGCCAACTTCGTTTATCATAGTTGGTGTGTATTTGTCCATTCTGCCGCTTGTTGTTGGGCCTGCTGCACCGATAGCTTGGTTTGGTTTAGCTGGTGTTGGTCCGACGTAGTAGATAGTCTCACCTTTTAGCTCAACTGGTAGCTTCTCGCCACGTGCTAGAGCCTCTGTTAGTGCCTTGTGAGCGGCGTCACGAGCAGCGATGATAGTGCCTGAGATTAGGACATTGTCGCCTGCTTTTAGGCTTTTTACCACCTCTTTATCAAATGGTGCTGTTATTCTTTTTACTTCTGACATGTTATCTCCTTAAAGCTCGGCGTCTGCGTGGCGTGCAGCGTGGCAGTTGATATTTATGGCTACTGGTAGGCCTGCGATGTGAGTTGGATACCACTCGACATTTACTTTTATGGCAGTTGTATCACCACCAAGCCCTTGAGGACCGACGCCAGTTTTGCTAGCAAGCTCAAGAAGCTCATCTTCTAGTTTTGCATATCTAGCATCGGCATTTTTGCTATCTACTGGACGAACTGCAGCTTGCTTGGCTAGAAGTGCTGCTTTATCCATAGTGCCGCCTATGCCAACGCCTATTGTCATTGGAGGGCAAGCGTTTGGTCCGGCGTATTTTACAGCCTCTAAAAATACCTTTTTAACGCCCTCTATGCCATCAGCTGGCACAAGCATTTTTAGTATTGATTTATTCTCACTACCAAAGCCCTTTGGAGCGACTTTTATCTTTAGCTTATCGCCTGGGACGATCCTAGTGTGGATGACCGCTGGAGTGTTGTTTGTGGTATTTTTTCTCTCAAAAAGTGGCTCAGCAACGACTGATTTTCTAAGATAGCCCTCAGTGTAGCCTTTTGCAACGCCTTCGTTGATCGCATCTTCGATATATCCGCCTTCTATATGCACATCCTGACCGATCTCGACAAATACAACCGTCATACCTGTATCTTGGCAAATAGGCGCAACGCCCTCTTCTGCTAGCTTGGCATTTTGCAAAATTTTGCCCAAGATATCCTTACCTAGAGATGAGCTCTCAGTGGTTTGTGCTTTTGTAAAAGCAGCCTTTAGATCTGGTGTAACGACGTAACAGGCTTGTTTGCAAAGCTTTGCAACAGTCTCTTTTATATCTTTTACGTTTACCGTTCTCATTTATCCTCCTCGTAAAAAACAATTTTTAATTATATAAATTATATGTAAAATTTAAGATTAAATTATAATATTAAATTTAATCACCCAACCTCGGTGTTTAAATACTCTTAAGCAACTTTGGATAAACTACAACAAACTTAAATTTCAAAGGAAAAGTTATGAATTCGTTAGTCATCGTGATACTTGTTATCGCAGTCATTTTTGTCTTTTTCATCAGCCTTTACAACTCACTCGTTGCAAAGCAAAACCAGGTAAAAAGCGTGGAGGCTGGCATCGACGCGCAGCTAAAAAGAAGATATGACCTCATACCAAATTTAGTAGCCACTGCAAAAGAGTACATGGTGCATGAAAAAGGCCTGCTAGAAAATATCACTGCCCTTAGAGAAAGTGCTAGAAGCGCCTCTACAAATGAGGAGAAATTTGAGCTAAATAACAAAATTTCAAGCTTGCTAAATGGTTTAAGAGTAAGTGTAGAAAACTACCCAGATCTAAAAGCAAATCAAAATTTACTTCACATCCAAAGCACACTAAACGAGGTCGAAGAGCAAATTTCAGCTGCCAGACGTGCTTACAACTCAGCTGTTGAAATTTACAACAACGCCATACAGATGTTTCCTTCAAACATCGTAGCTTCAATGTTTGGCTTTCACAAAGATGTATTTTTTGACATCCCTGAAAATGAAGCAGTTGCTCCAAATGTCGGTGATCTTTTTAAAAAATAAGGCATAAAAAATGCAAGCTGACGAACTAAAAGGCATCGATCTAAGCGACCTTGACGAGCTTGAAAAAGAGCGTCTTGCTATGGGGCAAAAAGCCTTTAAAATGATCGTTTATGGCTTTCTTGGCATCATAGTTGTAAGTGGTTTTTTGGCATCACTGCACCTTGGAAATTTATTTTTCTTTTTGCTAATCGGCGGAGTTTTTTATCTTGGCAAGACGATAAATGGGCTAAAAAACGAGCTTATAGCAAAATTTAAACAAAAAGTAGTTGGCGTCATCGTAAAAAACTATGGTCTAAATTTCAGCGCAAATGGCGGACTAAGTTTGAATGATTTTTTAAAAATTTATGACGCTGACGTAAATAGACACTACGCAGAAGATATGATCTACGGACAGATCGATGAGACACAGTTTAAGCTTTGTGATTTTTATGCGGCAAAAGAGACGCAAGGCGAGAAACGCACCACTACAACGGTGAAATTTCAAGGCATTTTGCTAAAGGCTGAGTTTAAAAAAGAGCTAAACGCCACGATCTACGTCTGCGATAAAAAGCAAACTTCTGATCTAAGAAGCGATGGCGAGCAAGCGATGATGGATAACCCTAAATTTAATGAGCTCTTTAAAACCTACACGACCGATCAGATCGCTGCTAGATACGCTCTGACGCCAAAGCTGATGGAAAATTTAACCGCTCTAAGAACTAAATTTGACGCCCCACTCTCGGCAGTCTTTTTAAAAAATGAAATTTTCATCGCGATCGATCTTAGAAAGGATAGCTTTGAGCCTGATCTTAAAAAGCCGATAAACAGCAACGAGAGCGTGCAAAACTACATCGCAGGAGTTAGCGACTTTGTAGAAATCGTGCGTGATCTGGAGCTAAACAAAAACATCTGGAAGAACTAAATTTATAAAATGCCAGATAAAACAAAGCTCGAAGAAGGCGACATATTTTACGTCTATAATGATTACTACAAGAGATATTTCTTTGGCAAAATCTTAGTTGATATTAAAAACCGCCTTGTAAAGCGAGCGAATGAGGGCCTTCTTTGGCCGCTTGATTTTTTTAGTGACTGCTACTTGGTTGCTGTTTATAAAGATATAGCAGATACGCCGGTGCTAAAAAGCCGTGAATTTATAATCCCGGGTAGCTTCATCTACAAAAGCAGTTTCAACCGCAAAAATGAAGACGGCATAAAGTGGGTCTATTATGATCACGAAGATATCAACTACCAAGAGTTAGAATTTCCAGAGTATATCGTCAGTAGCAATGATAAAATTTGCCTACAACGGGGAGAGCTTAGCATACCAACTGGCTTAACTCGTGCGCAATATGAGAATGAATTTAACATTACTGGCAGCAAAACTGGTGGCATAAACTACTCAAATGCCCTGCTTTTACAAGGTTTGCCAGCGTATAAAGAGAGGATAGATTATAGCGATCTTCGCCTTTTGCCAGAGCTTCGTAAAAAGCTCTATGAGATGATAGGAGAGGACCCAGACACGCCATACTACGAGCTAGCATTAAAGCACGGCAAAGATCTAGCACGTTTTTATCAAGATAAAAACTAGACTACAAAAAAGCTATTAAGAGGCGTTGTTTAAGGTTTAACAAAAGAAATTTAGCTCTCTTGTTGCAGCCTAGATGAGAGCGATAGAGAAATTTATGACGAAATTTCGTGACATCATATCTCCCCGCCAAGGCTAACTAACTTTAGTAAATTTAAATATCACAAGCAAGATTACTCGGCTACTTTTGCGAGCGGTTGATAAATTTTAAAACTAGCAAGCCATTTTTAAAATTTATAACCAAATTTACGAAAAAGGTGGTGGTAACGTTTTTAGAGAGCTATTTAAAAAGGTGATGTCGCTTTAAATTTTGTGGTTTTAAAAGTTAAATTTAAGAGCTTATAGCCTTTAAAAAGTGCAATGCCACTTAAATTTGCTCTATTTTTATGATTTTGCGAGGTTAAATTTAATGGTCAAAAAAGCCATTAAATTTATAAACTAAGCCTGAGCAGGCTCCTCTTCTTCTTTTATCTTTTTTCTAACTTTTACGCGTGAGATGCTAGCTCCATCCATCTTTCTCACCTCGTAGTAGCAGTTTTCATCCTCGATCTTGTCGCCCACAACTGGCAAACGACCGATGAGATTAAAAACATATCCGCCGATCGTTACTTGATCGGTCTCTTCATCAAAGCTTATACCAAGGACCTCTTCAACGCTCTCTAGGTCGTATCTGCCTTGAAATTCATAGATATTTTCATTTATCTTTTTATAGTGCTGATCGACCTCATCGTGCTCGTCGTTAAAGTCACCAAGCACCTCCTCCATGATATCTTCCATTGTAAGAAGTCCAGCCGTGCCGCCATACTCATCGACGACAAGCGCAGCCGAAATTTGCTCCTTGTTCATCATCACAAGCACCTTTGAGATAGAAAGGCTCTCAGGCACGATGACAAATTTACGCACGATCGCGTCAAAGCTCTTCTCTTTATCCTCGCTAAAGTGCAGCTGCAAGATATCTCTAATGTGTATCATGCCCAAAATGATATCTTTTGAGCCGTCTATATAAGGATAGCGAGTATATTTTGACTCAAAAACGACTTGTAAATTCTCTTCAAAGCTCTTTTGTTTATTTATACAGATCATGTCGCGTCTTGGCGTCATGATCTCTTTTGCGACCGTGTCACTAAAATCAACTGCATTTTTGATAAGCTCAGTCTCAAAACTATCAAGCACACCGCCCTTTAAGCTCTCGCCAACAATGATCTTGATCTCCTCTTCAGAGTGTGCTAGCTCATTCTCTTTTGCTGGCTGGATGCCTAAAATTTTAAGTCCAAATGTAGCTAGAATGTCAAAAAGCTTTATGATAGGCGAAAACAGTATCCAGAAAAAGTGAAGCGGACGAGCGATTTTAAGCACTGCTGATTCTGATTTGGCTATGGCGACTGACTTTGGCACAAGCTCACCCATAACGACGTGAAGTAGCGTGATAAGCGTAAATGCGATCGCAAAGCCAACTGTATGAACTAAGATATCACTAAGATTAAAAACATTTTTAAGCGGGGCTTCTATGAGCCTTGCGACTGCTGGCTCACCGATCCAACCAAGGGCGAGCGAGCTTAGCGTGATGCCAAGCTGAGTGGCGCTAAGATAGGTATCAAGCTTGTTTGACATTTCAAAAGCAAGCTGGGCGTTTGGCTTTTTCTCTTTGATAAGCTCTTCAAGTCTAGACTTGCGAACCTTAACAAGGGAAAATTCCGACAAAACAAAAAATGCGTTTAGTAAAATGAATATAATGGCAAGTATTACCATTAAAAGCGAGTTATCGCTACTGGGGTACAATTATGATCCTTAAGAGTTAAAAATTTTGGCTGATTATAGCGAATTTATATTTAGCGGTCAAATTAGCCACGCCCAAAAGTAACAACGTTTCTTAAATTTAAGATTTATAAAAAGTTCTTAAATCATATTTTGGTAACATTATTTTCATCACTAAATTTATGGATTTTACAATGAGCAAAAAGAATTTTTCATCACGCTGGGCGTTTATACTAGCCTCAGTTGGTTCAGCCGTTGGTATGGCAAATGTTTGGGGCTTTCCTTACAAGCTTGGCACAAATGGCGGTGGAGCATTTTTACTCATCTACATCTTTTTCGTAGCGCTTTTTTCTTACGTTGGCTTAAGCGCTGAGTATGCGATCGGCAGACGCGCAAAGACTGGCACGCTAGGATCATATAAATTTGCTTGGCAAAGTAGAAATTTAGGCGTCATCGGCAGTATCGTCGGTTGGCTTCCACTTGCTGGCTCGCTTTGTATAGCCATCGGCTACGCTGTCATCATCGCTTACGTGCTAAAGGCCCTTACTCAGGCGCTTACTGGCTCATTTATGAGCGTTGATACAAATGTTTGGTTTAACTCATTTGCGCTTGCCGAGTACTCAGTCCTGCCCTATCACTTCATAGTCATTATTGGCACGCTTCTTACGCTATTTTTTGGAGCAAAAAGCATCGAAAAGACTAATAAAATAATGATGCCACTATTTTTCGTGTTATTTGCCATTTTGGCTATAAATGTCGCGATGCTGCCAAACGCACTTGAGGGGTATAAATTTCTATTTATCCCTGACTTTAGCAAGCTTGAAGATCCGATGGTATGGGTCACTGCGATGGGTCAAGCCTTTTTCTCGCTCTCTATCACGGGTTCTGGCATGATAGTTTATGGAGCATATCTTTCAAAGGATGAGGACATCGTAGAAAGCGCCAAAACTACGGCATTTTTTGACACGCTTGCAGCGCTTGTAGCAGCGCTTGTCATGATCCCAGCGGTCTTTGCCTACGCTATGGATCCAGCTGAGGGTCCAAAGCTACTTTTCGTAACGCTTCCTAAAATTTTACAAAATATGATCGGCGGTCAAATTTTTGCGATCATATTATTTACCGCGGTCATCTTTGGCGGTATCACATCACTTCAAAATATGTTTGAGGTCGTGGCTGAGTCACTCATGCATAAATTTCCACGCCTTAGTAGATTTTGGGTGCTTGCTCTACTTTGCGTGGTTTGCTTTGGCTTTGGAGCGTTTATGGAGCCTATTAGTAGCTGGGGACCTTGGATGGACTTTGTCTCTATCTACATCATCCCAATCGGCGCAGTCATCGGCGCAATATCTTGGTTTTGGATCATTAAAAAAGAAGAAATTTTAGACGAGGTAAATTCAGGAGCAAATAAAACTTACGGCTCATTTTGGTATTTTGTGGGTAAATTTATCTATGTGCCAATAGCTTTTTTGCTCTGCATCATCGCCATTAGCAAGGGAATTTCTTTTTAACTTAGCCCATCAAAAGACGAGCTAAGTCTAAATTTGAAGTTATTTTAGCTTTTTAGAGCCGATATAAGTAGCAAAGACCTCTTGCGAGCCATCTTTTTTAAAGAGTATGACGTCGTATTGCTCGGCTTTGCCGCCTTGCTCCATACCTTGACTCTCCATCGGCATACCAGGCACTGCGATACCAACGACATCTTTTGGTTTAAGCTCAAGCAGGCGCTTGACCTCATCAGCTGGCACGTGGCCCTCGATAACGTAGCCATCAACGATAGCTGTGTGGCAGCTTGAAAGCTCTAGTGGCACGTGAAATTCTTTTTTAACCTTGACCATATCATCTACTTTTATGGTCTCTTCGCTAAAGCCAGCCTTTTGCATAGCATTGGCCCAGTTGCCACAACAACCACAAGTTGGGCTTTTATAGACCTTCATATCGGCCGCAAGCGCCAAGGTCACACAAAGGCTAAGAGCTAAAAATGCAAATTTCTTCATCATTTTCCTTTACGTTAAAATTTGCAAAATGATATAGTTTTGGTTTAAATTTTATATAAATGCTTAAACCTTGCCTGCTATAATTGCCAAAATTTACAAAAGGCACTTTATGTTTTCATCATTTTTTAAAGATAAAAAATGGGCGCTTTGGGCTTACGGCGGAGCGATATTTATCATCTTACTACTTGTCTATCAAACGCATCTAAACGTCCGCATCAACGAGTGGTATAAAAATTTCTACGACATCGTGCAAAACTCAAAGGATCACAAAGTAGATGAGTTTTGGCGCGAGATATTAAATTTCATAAAGATCGCCATGCCATATGTCGTGACCTACACGGTGATATCGTTTTTTGCGAGCCACTGGGTCTTTCGCTGGAGGGAGGCGATGACCTTTAAATACCTCAAATTTTGGCGAAACTGCCAAAACGACATCGAGGGTAGCTCGCAGCGTATCCAAGAGGACATCTACCGCTTTGCTAAGATCATGGAGAGCCTTGGCGTGCAGGTTTTAAAGGCGTTTATGACGCTCATCGCCTTTATACCGGTACTTTGGGAGCTAAGCAAGAGTGTGAGCCTACCTTACATCAAAGATATCAATGGCTCGCTAGTTTATATCGCTCTACTAATTAGCATCGGAGGCCTCATCGTATCGTGGTTTGTGGGCATAAAGCTACCACATCTTGAATACAACAACCAAAAAGCAGAGGCGGCGTTTAGAAAAGAGCTAGTTTATGGCGAGGATGATAAGCTCAAATTTTGCCAGCCAAACGTCATGCTAGAGCTTTTTACAGGGGTCAAGCTAAACTACTACAAACTCTTTTTGCACTACGGCTACTTCAATCTTTGGCTCATCTCGTTTTCGCAAATTTTAGTCATCGTGCCTTACATCATCATGGGAAATGGCCTATTTAACGGTGTCATCACACTTGGTGTTTTGATCCAAGCTAGCAACGCCTTCTCGCAGGTCAGAGAGAGTTTTAGCGTCTTTATAGATAACTGGACGACGATAACAGAGCTAAGATCGGTCAATAAGCGTTTGAGAGAATTTGAGAAAAATATAGACTACAAAGCGTAGTGGGTTAAATTTATATATCAAAAAACTCAGACAAATTTTAAAATTTCATGAACGAGTAATTTCGGCTCTAAAATTTGAGCTAAGCTGTAAGCGAAGCCAAATTTTAGTAGTCAATTCTTGCGAGTGAATGAGATTTGAAAATTTGTAAAATAGTTTCATTAAATTTGTAAATTCTTTTTATTCAAAAGGGTGACAAGGGGACTTAAATTACGAAGCCGTCCCCTTATCCCCCTTTTTAAATCCCCCAATCCCCTCGCACGTTAGAGGTGCATGCAATGGCACTATCGTGCCGCATGCGGTTTATATTCAGATAAATTTCGAGTAATTTTAGTAGTTAATTCTTAGGGGTGAGTGAAAATTTAAAATTTGCAAAAGTGGTAAATTTCTATTTTTGAAATCACAAAAATTAAATTTCGCCCCTCGTTTAACAATGCATATCCAACTCAGGCTATAATACGCCAAATTTTAATCCAAAAAGGATGAAAATGAAAAAAATTTTACTTACGTTATTAACAGCTAGCATGCTTATCACCGGCTGCACGAGCGTCACAAAGCCAGGCGTCGTGGGCGCAGATCGCAAGCAGTTCATGCTAGTATCTTCTGAAGCGATGGAGCAAAGTTCAGCTCAAGCTTATGTCAAGACGCTAACAGCTGCTAGAAGCAAGGGCGAGCTAAATGTCGATCCGATCCTCACAAAAAGGGTTCAAGATATCGCAAAAAGGTTGATCGCTCAAACTGGCGTTTTCAGAGAGGACGCCCTAAAGTGGAAGTGGCAAGTAAATGTCATCAACGAAGATACGCTAAATGCCTGGTGCATGCCAGGTGGCAGGATCGTTGTTTATAGTGGTATTGTTAAGAAATTAAATCTAACAGATGCGCAGCTAGCAGCTGTCATGGGTCACGAGATCGCCCACGCGCTTAGAGAGCACGGCAGAGAGCAAGCTAGCACTGACCAGCTAACAGGTATAGGCATCCTTGCAGTAGCAACTGTTGCTGGTCTTGGCGATCTTGGAGCAAGTGCATTAGGTTTAGCTACGCAATACACCATCTCAATGCCATTTTCTCGCTCACACGAGACCGAGGCCGATCGCATCGGCACTGAGCTAATGGCAAGAGCAGGATATGATCCAAAAGAGGCGGTTGAGGTTTGGGTTAAAATGAGCAAGATGAATGTCGGTAAAATACCTGAAATTCTAAGCACTCACCCATCAAACGAGAGCAGGATCAAGGATCTAAAAGAGGTCGCAGCAAAGCTTGAGCCAGTATATCAAGCAGCCAAAAAAGGTTAGGCTTGATCGAGCGAGCAAATTTAAGCGACCTTGAAGCGATCACGCAAATTTATAACGAATATATTTTAGAAAGAACTGCGACTGCAGACTTGCGGCCAGTTAGCACAAAGGAGCAAGAGCCTTGGTTTAACGCCCACGGCGGCTCGCGCCCTATCTTTATCTACAAAGAAAATGATGAAATTTTAGGCTACTGCTCGCTAAGCGACTTCAATCCCAAGATCGCTTACGATATAAGCGTAGAGATAAGCATCTATGTCGCTAAAAAAGCCCTTAAAAAGGGCATCGGCAAGCAGCTTTTAGCCCACAGCCTAAATGAAGCTAGAGGGCTAAATTTAAAAAACATCATCGCGCTAATCTTTAGCAAAAACAAAGCAAGCCTTGGGCTATTTTTGAAATTTGGCTTTGAAAAATGGGGCGAACTGCCTGGCGTTTGCCTGATGGATGGCGAGTATAAAGATGTCGTTATCTTGGGGCTAAAGCTCTAAAAGCCAAGCATTAAGCAAATGAAGATATAATCACCTTCTTCTTGGGTAGATGTCCGAGCGGTTTAAGGAGCACGCCTGGAACGCGTGTGTGGGGCAACTCACCGAGAGTTCGAATCTCTCTCTGCCCGCCAGAATAGTGCCCGCAACTCTTTAATTTTTTTGACCCTCACTTTACCTTTAATCGTTAAAATAACAAGCAAACTACTTATTAAAACAGCAAAAACAGGAGGTATTTTATGGATGAGGTCAAGGTAAAAATAAAAGAGATAGCTAATAATATAGAAAAATTAGCAGCTAGTATAACGACAGAAGAGGCGACAAAAAATGCTTTTATAATGCCGTTTATCAGGGCTTTGGGCTACGATGTTTTTAACCCATTAGAGGTAATGCCAGAATACACCCAAGATATTGGCACAAAACAAGGCGAGCGTATAGACTATGCTATTTTTCAAAATAACGAGCCAGTTCTTTTGGTTGAGTGCAAAAAGATAGGCGCTGAGCTAAATGCTAAAAACGAGTCACAGTTACTTAGATACTTTAATGTCAGCAGGGCTAAATTTGCGATTTTGACAAATGGTCGTGATTATAAATTTTATACCGACTTAGAAGAGAAAAATATAATGGATACAACTCCATTTTTAAGCTTTGATATAACAAAAATAAAAGATACACAAGTGCTTGAACTCGAGAAATTTCATAAAAAGAATTTTGACTTAGAAAATATTTTCAACACTGCAAATAACCTAAAATATACAAACCAACTCGAAAAAGTAGTTAGCGCTGAGCTTGAAAATCCTAGTCGAGAATTCGCATAATACTTTTTTAGAAAGATCAGCGACCAAGTAGCAACCGAAAAAAGGGTCGAGCAGATCATGCCTTTACTAAAAGCAGTCTTTGCTGGGCGCATCAACGATATGGTAAGAGATAGGCTAACGTCAGCACTTGATAAGGAGACAAAGAAAGAAGCCGAGCCTTTGCCACCACAAGAGGATGAGAATAAGGTCATAACCACACAAGAGGAGTTAGACGCCTTTTATATTGTTAGAGCGATATTGGCAGCGGTTACTAATGTAGAAAATATAACATATAGGGGATGCTCAGTCTTATTTTGCAATATTCTTTAACGATAATAACCGCAAGCCGATATGCAGACTATACTTCACAGATAATAAAAAACAAATAGGCATAATGGATAGCGAAAAAAACGAAACAAGATTTCAACTTGATAGGATCGAGGATATTTATGCCTATTCTGAAAAATTGTGTGAAGTAGCTAAATTTTACGCTAGTCAAAACTAATACACAAACTATCACGGCGGAGCTTTTCGCTCTGCCAAATAAATTTACTTTCATATTTTTTATGTCACACAAAAACATCTAATGCTAAGGCATTTAAATAATTTAAACCTAAAGTGCTAAAATCTCCTAAATTTAATGCAAATTTATAAAACCAAAAAGAGACAAAATGATCGAACATTTACTGCTATTTTTTGCACTGCTAGCTATCATAATCGCTTTAGTGATAGTCTCAAACCGCCTAAAGATCGCCTATCCAGTGCTATTAGTCCTTGGCGGGCTTGCCATTAACTTCGTGCCAAATTTACCAAGTATCAAGATCGATCCCGAGCTTATTTTCATCATATTTTTGCCACCACTTCTTTATGAGGCTGCGTGGGCAAACTCGCTAAAAGAGCTCTATAAATGGCGCCGTACGATCGGCAGTTTCGCCTTTATCGTGGTTTTCGTAAGCGCAGCAGCAGTTGCTTTGATAGCAAATTTAGTGATCCCTGGCTTCTCGCTCGCCCTAGGCTTCATGTTAGGAGCTATCGTCTCGCCACCAGACGCGGTGAGCACGGCAGCTATCCTTAAATTTGTCAAAGCCCCGCGCAGGATCAGCGCTATTTTGGAGGGTGAGAGCCTTTTAAATGATGCCTCCTCGCTCATCATCTTTCGCTTCGCCGCAGTTGCGGTCACGACTGGGCAGTTTGTCTGGTACAAGGCCGCAACGACCTTTTTGTGGATGGTGGCTGGTGGCGTTTTAGCGGGTCTTGTGGTGGCGCTTGCGGCATATTTTTTACATAAAATTTTACCGACTGATGAAAACAGCGACACGATAATGACGATCACGACGCCTTATATCATGTATATCTTGGCTGAGGAGCTTGGCGCTAGCGGCGTTTTAGCAGTGGTTTGTGGCGGACTTTATCTCTCGACTAAAAGAAATGAAATTTTCACCGCTTCAACAAGGATCCACGCGGTGCCAGTTTAGAACAACTTTATTTTCTTACTAAACGGCCTTGCATTTACCATGATCGGCCTTGACCTGCCTGAAATTTTAGCAGGGCTAAAGCGTAGCGGCGTCTCGCTCTTTGAGGCGGTCTCTTACGGCGTTTTGGTCACTGCCGTGCTCATCGTTATCCGCCTCATGGCATCTTATGGAGCCGTTTATATCACGATGTTTATGAAGCGCTATATCAGCGTGGCGGACGATCGCAACCCTGGCAAAGCCACACCATTTATCGTCGGTTGGGCAGGTATGAGGGGCGTAGTCTCGCTGGCTGCAGCACTTTCTATCCCCGCTATGGCTGGTAGCGAGCCATTTCCGCATAGAGATCTCATCTTATTTATCACCTTTGTTGTGATCTTGCTAACGCTTGTGGTTCAGGGCTTAAGCTTGCCACTGCTCATCAAAAGTGTGAAATTTCCAGACTTTAACGACCATTTGCCAAATGAGCTTGCAAGGATCAAGATAAAAAAAGCGATCGCAGAGGCTTCGCTTAAATTTCAAAGCGAGAAATTCTGCAATGAGGAGAATTTCTTGTTTCAGAAACTCAAAGAAGTTTGGAATTTCGAGCTTTCAAATGAAAATTTCGAGATCAGCGACGAGGTCAGGCAGACCTATTTTGAGATCCTAAATGAGCAGCGAAAGGCGCTTTGTGAGCTAAACAAAGACCCAAAGATCGACGAAGAGGTTATTAGGACGTTTTTATATCACATCGACCTTGAGGAGCAAAGGTGGCAGCCGCATAGCGAGCACTAAAATTTTCTTCCGACATTGCAACTTACCGCACCGCAAAATCTCTTGCCAAATTTAGCCTCGACGATGAGCACGAGCACGAAAAATATCTTCTCATCGTTCATGCGTGCGATCTGACGCAAAGTCTGGCTGGGACTATTAAATTTAATATCATTTTCGCGCAAACTCTTGCAAAACTGAGCCTCATCAAAGCCAAGCATACGTGAAATTTCACTAATGCTGTAAGGCTCAAGCGAGGCGATGATGCGGTCCATGTTGCATATAGTTGGATTTTTGCGGTTCGTGGTGACGTCGATTATCTCATTTATGAGCTTTACTAGCTTTCTTCTGCGGTTAA
>CAUQCU010000038.1:0-15676 GCA_963516555.1 Campylobacter concisus
AAGGATTTAAGTGGGAGTGAAATCGCATTTTAATAAAGCGTTTTTTAAGATTTTAGAATGCTTGAAATTTAGGGCTTTGCGTATTTATATGTAGCTAGAATTTAGTCAAATTTAAGGCGAGTAAATATAGACTTCTTGCACCAAAAGGTCTATAATATCAGCTTTTTGGTGCTATTAGAATTTACTCCGTTGGAGTTTGAAACCAAAATCACCACCTCTAAAAAATTGCACCGGCACATCGATTAGAATTTACTCCGTTGGAGTTTGAAACCTTGGCAACGTTCAAATGGCAGCTCCAAGTTTTTCATTAGAATTTACTCCGTTGGAGTTTGAAACATCAGGAGTATATGGAAGAAAACTACATCAATATGGAGATTAGAATTTACTCCGTTGGAGTTTGAAACAGCTCTTTCTTTGAAACAATGGGCGTTAATGATGAATTAGAATTTACTCCGTTGGAGTTTGAAACAAAGAGAGGACGGCAAAATCTTAAGCACTACGCTAGCATTAGAATTTACTCCGTTGGAGTTTGAAACTCTGTCCTCCTTTGTTGGTATATTAAGCCCTGTTAATTAGAATTTACTCCGTTGGAGTTTGAAACCTATCTTCTTGTTGATCGCCCTGCTTTTTAGCGTGGATTAGAATTTACTCCGTTGGAGTTTGAAACAACGCAGAAACGATAAATTTAAAAGTCAAAAATTTTCAGAGAAGAGATTTAAAATAATAGATCAGATAAATAACAATTGCTATCTTGCAAAAATATATCAAACTGATGATAATATGGTTTTATACAGATATTTCGAAAAGCCAAAATCCCAGCCAATACAGCAAAAAAAGAAGCTAGAAATAATAATGAAATAGACTAAGCATAAACAAGCTTAATATCAAGAGCATTCACAACCTTAAATATACTTTCAAATCTAGGTTTTGAATTCTCTTTAAACATCTTATAAAAGCTTTCTCTATTTAAATTTGCCTTCTTTGCAACGTTTTCAATGCCTTTTGACTTTGCTATATAAAATAATGCTCTTTTAAATTCTTCAATATCGCCATCGGCTAAGACTTGATTTAAATACTCTTTTCTTAATTCATCAGTTGTTAAATAGTCTTCTAAATTAAATTTTGTAAATTCTTCTTTCATCTATAATCCTTTAAAATCTCTTTTGCTTTTTTAATATCATCGCTTTGGCTATCTTTATCACCAGCATTTAACAATATAATTATTTCATCACCATTAAAAGTAAAAAATATCCTTAACCCACCACGATTAAAAAACCTAAGTTCGTATAAATCGTTATCAATAAATTTATAATCCCCTAAATGATCTTTTGTTTCTATCTGCTCCAATCTTCTCAATATAGAAACCTTGAGAATAGGATTATTTAACTTATGTAACCACTTATCGAATGTCGAACTTTTTAATACTTTCATAGGGCAGATTTTAACAAATGTAGCTTAATGGCTACTTATAAGAAAAAGCCTACAACACTCATAACCCGAAGGTCGACAGTTCATTAGAATTTACTCTGTTGGAGTTTGAAACTCGCCGAACATGATTGATGATAACCGCAATCACTCTTTTGATAGTCGTTTTTTTGGAGCAATTCCATACAAATTTTTAGTTGGTAAAGTTAGATAGCAAGTATTTTGAGACAAATTAGCAAAACACCTTGACTAAATATTTTAGCAAGATTAAAATGAAGCAAATTATCGGATCAATAAAATTAGAAGAAAGTTGTAATATTTTTTTGTCATTTATAATTAAAAGAAAAATATATGAATTTATAAAACCCACTTGTAAAGACAAGCAGGTTTAAAATATTTTATTTCTCTAGTTTCTCTTTAAGTTTTTCTTTTTTAGATTTAGCTTTTGAAGCAGCTTTTTCTTTCTTTTCTTTTACTTTATCAACAACCTTACCTTTTTCATCTTTTGCTTTTTCACTCATACTAGTTTCATCTTCTTTATTAGAAGTTAGCTCTTCTTTAGTTTTAGAAGCTTTCTTTTTAAATTTATCTTTTTTATCAGAGATTTTTTCTTTCATCTCGTCTTTTGCCTCATCCATTTTCTTCTTACTAGCTTTTGCTTTTTCGCCTACTTCGCTCTTGCCAGTAGTAGAAATTTCACCTTTTAGGTTATCAAAAGTTTTATCGCCGATGCCATTTACATTTTTGAGATCGTCGATTGAGTTAAATTTATTTGCTTTTCTATACTCGATAATAGCATCTGCTTTTGCACTGCCAATACCATCAAGACTCATAAGTTCCTCTTTTGTAGCTGTGTTTAGATTGATTGCTGCCATAGCCAAAGATGCAATAGCTGCAAGCGAAACCAATATCTTTTTCATTTTCATTCCTTAAAAGTAAATTTGAGGTAAAATTTTAGCAAAGAGTGATTAATGAAGTATAAATATTGAGTAATATAAAAATTATTTTACAATAGGTTAGAGAAGAGAATCCCTGAAAATTTCAGGGAAAAAGTTTTATTTTCTAAGTTCGCGGATCTTAGCTGCTTTACCGCGTAGTTCGCGTAGGTAGAATAGTTTAGCTCTTCTAACACGACCTTTTCTAAGAACCTTTATCTCTTCGATAGAGTCACTAAAAATTGGAAAAATTCTCTCAACACCAACACTATTAGCACCGATTTTTCTGATGATAAATGTTTCGCCAGTACCGCTACCACGTCTAGCTATACAAATGCCTTCAAAATTTTGAATTCTTGTTTTGTCGCCCTCATGAATACGAGTAGCCACACGCAATGTATCACCTGCACGGAAGTCAGGGATATTCTTACCAGCAATTTGAGCATTTTCAAATGCTTCAATGTATTTATTTCTCATGTTTTTCCTTATTTATGTGGCTTTAGCTTTTGATATAAATCAGGGCGAAAGTACCTTGTTTTGCAGTGAGCCATCTTGTTTTTTAAGTTGTGGATTTTAGCATGATTACCCTTTAAAAACTCTGAAACCACAAAGATGGATTTAAAATTATCAGGTTTTGTAAAAGCTGGAGCTTCAAGCAGATTATCCTCAAAGCTCTCTACTTCAAGGCTCATGTCGTTTCCTAAAACACCAGGCACGTTTCTTGATATCGCGTCACTCATACAAAGTGCAGGCAGCTCTCCGCCAGTTAAAATAAAATCACCTATGCAAAAAACTTCGTCCGCCCAAAGCTCAACAACTCTCTCATCAAGCCCTTCGTATCTACTACAAACAAAACAAATATGATCTTTTTGAGAAAGCCTTTTTGCGTCATTTTGACAAAATTTTTTACCAGCTGGCGTCAAAAATATCACATGAGCATTTTTATCTTTTTGCTTTAGAAATTTGATAGATTCATCCAAAGGCCGTGGAAACATCAAAAGCCCTGCTCCGCCTCCGATCATATAATCATCAACTTTATTATGCTTATCATTGGTAAAATTTCTTGGATTTATAAAATCAATTTCAATAAATTTATTACTAATCGCACGTTTTAAAATAGAATCATAAAAGTAAGGTTTGACTAAATTTTCAAAAAGTGTAATAAATGTAAATTTCATGAATTTTCTAAGATGTCTCTAGCGCCTTTTACCAAAATCTCTCCGCTTTCCAAATTTACAGTTTCGATAAAATGTCCCAAATATGGAACGTAGAAATTCTTTGGCTTGCCGGCTACGATAAGCTCTTCGTCTGTTTTTATGTATAAAAGTGAATTTGCAAAATTATCTTGGATATCTTCTACAATGCCCAAAATTTCACCATTTTCTACTACTTTTAATCCAATAATGTCAAACTGAAAAAATTCATCTTTTTTTAACTTGCAGTTTTTTCTAGTGAGCTCTTTTGTAGTGTAGATAGTTCTATTTACAAGTGTTTTGGCAAGGTCTAATTCATCAAAATTTTCAAACAAAACCAACTCTTTTTGCCTATTATAGTCTTTTATGATGAGCTGATCATTGTTTTTATCAAAAAAGGTCGCGCCCTTTTTAAATTGCTCTGGGAAGTCGCTCTTGTTGTGAAGCTTTAAATAGCCCTTTAAACCAACACATCTCCCGATGGTAGCGACTTCAACAATATCACTATTCAATAGCTTTTACCGTTACTCTATAACTTGTATTGTCTTTGGCTTTACAGCCAATAATAACGGTCTTTATAGCATTTATCATTTTGCCGTCTTTACCGATAAGTTTTCCAGTATCAACCTTATCGGCACTTATGATTATCTCGACAAAATTTTCACCAAGCTCTTGGCGCTCGATAGTTACCTTTTCAGGAAAATCAGCTATCAGCTTGGCGTATTCGTATAAAAAATTTTCAACCATTATTTTGTAATTTGCGCAACTCTGTCGCTAAGTTTAGCACCGACGCTTTTCCAGTAATCCAATCTCTCTTTGTTGAAATTTATAACATTTGGCTCAACCATAGGGTTGTAATAACCAATGCTCTCTATCCAACCGCTATCACGTCTTTTTCTGCTATCTGTAACAACTATACGATAAAAAGGTCTTTTTTTACGTCCCATTCTTGTTAGTCTTACTACTGTTGCCATATTATATTCTCCTCTTGTTTTAAATAAAGCTTAAATTTAGATAACAAATATCCAAATTTAAACCCTTTTTTCAAACAGGTCTTTTTAAATTTGCTTGAGAAAGCATATTTGCAAGTCCTTTTGCTCCACCTTTTCCTGAAAATTTCTTAGCAAGCTTTGAGGCATTTTCAAACTGCTTTAAAAAACGATTTACCTCTACTTGAGATAGTCCAGAGCCAGCCGCCAAACGCCTTTTTCTGCTATTGTTTAAAAGGTCTGGATTTTCACGCTCTTTTTGCGTCATAGAATTTATCATAGCCTTAATATGCAAAATTTCTTTTGAATTATCAAGGTCTATATCTTTTATCTGATTTGCAAGTCCTGAAAGTCCAGGTATCATCCCCATCAAAGACTTCATACTACCAAGCTTTTTAACGCTTTCCATTTGATCTATGAAATCATTAAAGTTAAACTGACCTTTTTTTATCTTTTGATTTAGACGTTTCGCCTCTTTTTCATCAATAATAGTCGATGTTTTCTCAACCAAAGTGGCTAAGTCGCCCTCGCCCATTATACGGCTTACGATGCGGTCTGGTATAAAGCTCTCGATATCAGCTACTTTCTCACCAGTACCGACAAATCTAAGTGGGATATTTAGCTGTTTTGCGATACTAATAGCTACGCCGCCCTTTGAGTCAGAGTCAAATTTAGAAAGAATAACTCCAGAAATTCCCAAAATTTCATTAAAACTTGTAGCTGTTTTTACGGCATCTTGACCACTCATGGCGTCAGCTACGTAGAAAATTTCATGTGGATTTATCGCATTTTTTACGTCTTTTATCTCTTGCATTAATTTTTCATCGATCGCAAGACGACCAGCGGTATCCACTAAAAGTACATCATAAAGGCCACTTTTTGCCTTTTCTAATGCTTTTTTTGCTACTTTTATAGGGTTGCTTTCATTTTCTATATAAAAAAGATCGATCTCGTTTGCAACGCAGAGCTGTCTTAGCTGCTCAACCGCTGCTAATCTTTGCAAATCACAAGCCGCAACTAAAACTTTTTTCTTTCTTAATTTTAGATAGTTTGCAAGCTTGATAGTTGTCGTAGTTTTACCACTACCTTGCAAGCCAGCCATCAAAACAATAGTCGGTGCAACTGGTGCATAGACAAAGCCTTGGTTGCCAGGTGCTGTTAAGATAGTCGTTAAATTTGACTTGATCGCATCTAGGAAATTCTTTTGACCAACGCCAGTTTGCTTTAGTTCGCTTTCGATAGACGCGAGTAGATCTTTAGTGACTTTGTGGTGAACATCAGCTTTTAAAAGAGCTTTTTTGAGCACGTCAAGTGCGTTTTTTAGAGCTTTCTCGTCATCTACAAAACGTATCTTGCTAACGGCTAATCTAAAAGACTCGCTAATTTGTTCGAACACTAATCACCTTTCTAAGTTGTTATTAAAGGGCGTATATTACTAAATAATTTCTTTATTGCTCTTTAAATTTCAAATTTATTAGATATCTCAAATCCAAGAGAGTTAAATTCTTTTGGAATCGGTGCTTTAAATTTATAGTTTAAAAGGGCAATAGAATAGGCATGCAAAAACATTCTATTTGCTCTATTTTTGCCGTATTTCTCATCGCCAACGATAGGCAAATTTAAGCTAGCCAAATGCACTCTTATCTGGTGCGTTCTGCCTGTTTTTATGGCAACTTTTACCAGCGTTTTTTTGCCCACAACCATGAGCGGTGAAATTTCACTGATCGCCTCTTTGCCATCTTTTGAGATCTTTGAAATGGCACCATTTTTATTTTTTATCGTTAAGATCGGCTCATTTACGACAATTTCCTCGCTCATGATACCCCTAACTGCGGCCACGTAAATTTTCTCAACCTGCATCTTTTTAAACTCATTTATGGCAAGGCTTGCAAATTCATCATTTTTTACAAGAAGTAGCACGCCGCTCGTGTCTTTATCGAGCCTGTGAAGGAGTGAAAATTTATACATTTGGCTGATTTTTTCACTAGTTACGGCGGCTGGTTTGTTAATAGCTATTAAATTTTCATCTTCAAAGATAACGCTTGGCTTTGGCATATCTTCGACGCTAAATTTAGTATTTTCATTCATCAAGGCACGAGCTATCATCACCTTTTGCCCCTTGGCATAGACTAGTCCGCTGTCGATTAGCTCCTTTGCCTCGTTGTTTGAGATATTTTTTTGTTTGGCTAAAATTTTATACGCTTTTTCTTCACTCATAAAGTGCTCCTTATATCTTCTATGATCGCATCAGCGCTGGCTTGCACGGCGATCTTGCTCTTTTTAGCGTCACCATCCATTATGCCGCCGATCTCGCTGACCTTTGCGATGTAAATGTTTTCAACTAGGCTAAATAGCGCCTTTTGGTTAAATATAAACTCGCCGCTAATTATAACTGGGTTAAATTGTGCGCACTCGATTGGATTATGCCCGCCGATATTTGGCACAAAACTGCCTCCAAGCACGACTATATCGCTAATAGCATAGACATTTACAAGCTCACCTAAAGTGTCAAGCAAATTTACCTTTGCTTCAAATTTATGTGTTTGGATAAATTTTGCAAAGCTAAAGTCATACTTTTTAGCATACTCGCTCGCTAGCTTTTCAACCTCTGCAAATCTCTCAGGGTGACGTGGTGCGATGATTAATAGATCGTTTTCTTTTAAATTTAAATTATCTAAAATCACCTCTTCTTCACCAGCATGCGTGCTTGCTAGCACGATCACTCTAGCTTTTGGCTTTTCATAAACTCTACTCACGCTTGGTAAAAATGCAGCTTTTATGTTGCCAATGACCTCTATTTCGCCCGCTCCAAGCGACTTTAGCCTCTCTTTATCAAGCTCACTTTGGGTGTAAATTTTATCTATAAATTTAAAAAGATATCTGTAAAAAAAGCTAAATTTCAAGTAGTTTTTATAGCTTCTATCTGAAATTCTTGCGTTTATAAGGATCACGCGGCTACCTTTTAGCTTTGCCATAAAAACTAGCATGAGCCAAAGTTCAGCCTCAAAAATGACTAAAATTTTACTCTTTTTTAACCAAAATGGCAAGAAAATTTCAAATGGCAAAAATCTTGTGTTAGAACAAATTTTACTTGCCGCTTCAAAGCCAGTATTTGTCACCACGCTTATGGCTTTGCTATCAAATTTTTGCATCAAAGGCTTAAGCGCTTGCACCTCGCCAAACGAGCAAGCATGAAAATGCACATCTGCATCTTTAAATTTAGGATTATTAAAGAGAAAAAAACGTGCTGGGATCGATCTATGGTATTTTTTTTTAAAACTTAAAAAAAGTAGAAAGATAGCCCCAAAAAAATAGAGTATTGAGGCTAAAAAATAATATATTATTATCACGAAATGTGTTATTGCTCTTGTTTATACAAAATTCTGCCACAATGCGGGCAAGTGACGATATCTTCGCCTTTTACAACCGCAGAGAAAGTTTTATCATTTATCTGCATAAAGCAACCATAACAAGCTTGTTTTTTAACAGGCACAACTGCTGTGTTGTGAGCCCATTTTCTGATCTTTTCGTAAAATGCTAGGATTTTTTGATTCATCGCAGCGACAAGCTTATCTTTTTTAGCATAAACCTCTTTGCGCTCTTTTTCGATCTTTTCAAGCTCAGATGAAACCTCGCTTTTTATCTTTTCTAAATTTCCTTCAAGCTCTGTTTTTTTAGCATTTAGCTCATCTTTTTGAGCATTTTTATTGTCTATTAGTTTTTCAAGTCTAGCGATCTCTTCGTTTGCTGCTTCAAGTTGCTCTTTTGCGATATCTTCTTCAAGACCTAGCGCTTTTATCTCTTTTTCGCTTTTTGCACTCGAGCTTTTTTTAGCCACGTCTTTGATCTTAGCGCTAAATTCTGCGATGTGAGCGTTTGTGCCTGATTTTTGTGATTTTAGATCATTTACCTCTTCGTCAAGTCTTTCTACATTAACCGCTATAGTTTCACACTCTTCTTCTATGCTTTTATAGGCTTTTTCTACTTCTTGTATGCGCGGCGTGAAACCATCTATTTGTTTGTCAAGATCAGATAATTCAACTAATTGTTGCAAATATTTATTCATAATGTTTCCTTTTTTGTTAGCAATATGTAAATGGGTTTTTAGAATTGCTTATTATAACTTCAATTTTTAGATTTTGCAAATATTTTGCTAAAAAATCACTAAAATAACGCTCGCTTTCATAGTGGTTTATGTCGATCAAATTTAGTCCATTTTCATTTGCGTAAAGGGCTTGGTGGTACTTTAGATCGCCCGTTAAAAAGGCGTCTGCTTTGACATCTTGCATGAGATCTGCGCCGCTTCCAGTGCAGATGCAAATTTTAGAAATTTCATCTTTTGCATAAACTGCTCTTAAATTCTCAAGTCCAAGTTTTTCTTTTACAAATTTGCAAAGCTCGCTAAATTTCATCTTCACATCAGCGTAGATCAAAAAGCCCTCTTTACTTGAAATTTCAAGTCCCAAAACCTGCGTCACAAATTTTTCATTTAAAAATGCAAGGTCGGCATTTGTGTGAAGCGAGATGAGCGAGATATTTTTTATCATCATCTCTCTTATGAGCGAGCTTGGATAGAGGCTGTAGTCTAAGCTTTTTAGCCCTTTAAAAATGAGCGGATGGTGGGTGATGATGAGCGAGTTTGGCAAGACATTTTGCAAAAGCTCGCTATCAATATCAAGGCTTAGATAAATTCGCTCAAATTCGCTATCAAATGAGCCAACTTGCAGGCCGCTATTATCCCAGCCCTCTTGGCTCGCAAAGGGGCAAATTTCATCTAAGATTTTATAAATTTCAGCTATTTTCATCAAATTTTACTTTTGCTCTAAGCTCTCTTTATATGTTAGCGCGCACTCTTTTGCAAGCTCGCGAATTTTTAAGATGTAGTCTTGCCTTTGCGTAACGCTGATCGCTCCGCGCGCGTCAAGGACGTTAAATGTATGAGCTGCAAGCATGCAGTAATCATACGCTGGCAGTGAAATTTTAGCCTCCAAGCAACGTTTGCACTCGTTAAATGCGTTTTCAAACTGGTTAAAAAGCATATCAACATTTGCCACTTCAAAGTTGTATTTACTCCACTCATACTCGCCTTGTTTATGCACGTCAGCGTAGGTTACTATGTTGCCATTAGAGTCGTCCCAAACGATGTCGTAGACGCTATTTACGTCCTGCAAGTACATCGCTAAGCGCTCAAGGCCGTATGTTATCTCGCCAGATATGAGCTCGCATGCGATGCCACCCACTTGTTGAAAATAGGTAAATTGCGTCACTTCCATGCCATCTAGCCAGACCTCCCAGCCAAGTCCCCAAGCGCCCAGTGTCGGGCTCTCCCAGTTGTCTTCGACAAAGCGGATATCGTGATTTCTCAAATTTAGACCAAGTCTTTCAAGGCTTTTTAGATAAAGCTCTTGGATATTTTCTGGGCTTGGTTTTATGAGCACTTGAAACTGATAGTAAGCGCCAAGGCGGTTTGGGTTTTCGCCGTATCTACCATCAGTCGGGCGGCGGCTTGGAGCTACGTAGGCAGTCGCCCAAGGCTTTGGTCCGAGGCTTCTTAAAAATGTCGCTTGATGATATGTGCCCGCACCTGCTGGCATGTCGTATGGCTGAAGTATGACGCAGCCTTGTTCTTGCCAATAGTTTTGAAGCGTTAGTATTATTTGTGAAAATGTCATTTTTTGCCTTTTATTGATATATAAATTTCTATTTTATTTTTTAGGTATTTTTCAAAGTCTGTTTTATAGGTTCTTTCTAGCTCGCTACTTTCAAAATAACTCCAAATTTCATCCCAAAATTTTGCAACATTTTGTGGCTCATTTGCAAAGCTAAAAAGAGCGTACTTTCCGCTTTGTATATTTAAATTTTCACTATCTTTTTGGCGTGATATTGTGCCGATGAAGTTATCGTAATGTCCATTAAAATCACTTTCGTAGTTACAGTAAACACTATAAATTTCACTCTTGCCATCATAGTATTCACTCATAAATTTGGACCATAAAGCTGGAATTTTGCCGTTGCCGTCCATTTCATCTTCATTTTTAGTGCGAGTTTTTACTCCATAAATTTCAAAGCCATTTTCTAAATTTATAATCTTCATAAACTACTTTTGTCCGTTGAAATTTTCAACCGCTTGGTTCCACATGAGCTTGTATTTTCGTTTTAGAAATTCAACTTCATCTTGTGAAATTTTAAGCTGTTTTGTAAGCGTCTCGACCGTTTTTCTATCCTCGTCATAGAGCTCTTGCATCGAAATGAGCGCCTCTTTTAAAAATTTATTCTCATTTCTTAAGGTCTCAAGCGTCTCATCTTTTGCGTCAAGCACCTTTTCGTGTAAATTTAGTATCGTGCCGATCGTCTTTTCGACAAATGTAAAACCATCTTGGCTTTGCGGCTGTAAGGATAAATTTTGCGAAACACTAGGCACTACGCTCATCGTTCCCTCGCTCGCTTCTATCAAAATTTCTCCATTTTCCTCTTTGGTTTTCAAAACGCCACGATTTATCATATCCTCGATAACTTCGTGCTCCAAGTGCACAAGTTTGCAAAATTCATCAACTCCAAGATAGGTCTGCACCACTTCTCCTTTTATAGTATCACTTCAACCTTTGAAGAGTCTTCCTCTAAAGCCTTTATCTTTGCCTCTCTGTCGGTTTTGAGCTCATTTGCTAGCCCCTCATCTTCAAGGGCTAAAATTTGCACCGCAAGATAGGCTGCATTTATCGCACCAGCCTTGCCGATAGCTAGAGTTGCCACTGGCATGCCACTTGGCATTTGCACGGTTGAGTAAAGTGCATCAACGCCGCTAAGAGCTGAGCCAGCCATTGGTATGCCGATCACTGGTTTTGTTGTGTTTGCAGCGATCGCTCCAGCTAGGTGAGCTGCCATGCCAGCAGCTGCGATGAAGACTTTTGCGCCCTTTTTCTCGGCATTTGCGACGTATTCGCTAGTTCTTTTTGGGCTTCTGTGGGCTGAGCTGATTATCAGTTCATATTTTACGCCAAATTTCTCCAGAGTCTTTGCCGCCTCGCTAACGATCTCATAGTCGCTTTTACTTCCCATTATAATAGAAACAAATTTCATATCTTCTCCCTTAAAAAACTAAATTTTGGCAGCTTAACGCCGAGGTTTATCTCATTTTCATTACCGCTGTGAATTTCGCTCATGACCTTGCCTTTTTTGGTGATGAGCTGTTTAAATTTGATAAATTTCTTGCCATCTTGTGTAAAAATCTCAGAAATTTCATTTTCACTATCATCTATGTGTGAGCCAGTTGGAGCTACGATCTCATAGCTATTTCCTGGAAAAATTTTAAATTTACACTTAAAAAACTCGCCATCTTCACTTATCGCATTTACTTGATGAGTACCCTCTTCTAGGCTGCTAACGTGGTTTTGCATATCTGTTCGTTCATAAGGTCTATGCACCAAGTAGCCGTCCGTAAAACCGCGATTTTTCAGCGTATTTATCTCATTTTCATAAATTTGCGCGTCAAATTTATCGTCCATGGCGTCATCTATCGCCATTTTATAGGCTCTTGCTGTGCAGGCTGCGTAGTATTCGCTCTTTGTGCGGCCCTCTATCTTGAAGCTATCAATGACACCGCTATCAACGATCTCTTTGATGTGTGAGATAAGGCAAAGATCCTTTGAGTTCATGATGTGAGTGCCGTTTTCGTCCTCTTCTAAGCGAAAAAGCACGCCGCTCTCTTCATTTTTGGCGTAGAGTTCGTACTTAAACCTGCAGTCATTTGCACAGCTACCACGGTTTGACATACGTCCGCTTTGCACTGAGCTTACCAAGCACCTGCCAGAGTAGGCAAAGCACATCGAGCCATGGACAAAAATTTCAATATCAAGGGTCGGAATTTCCTCTTTTATCTTTATAACATCTTTTAAATTCATCTCTCTAGCCACGACGATGCGTTTTGCACCCATGTCGTGATAAATTTTAGCGTCCAAAACGTTCATAACGTTTGCCTGAGTAGAGAGGTGTATCTCGATATCTGGAGCGATCTCTTTTGCTAGGCTCATGACGCCTGGAGTTGCGATGATAAAGGCGTCTGGCTTCATCGCTGAGATGGTTTGCAAGTGCCTTTTTAGCGGCTCTATCTGAGAGTTAAAAGGAAAGGCATTTATAGTCGCATAAAATTTCTTTCCCTTTTCGTGTGTGTAGTCTATCGCCTCTTTGAATGTTTCAAGGTTAAACTCCCTTGCTGATCTAGTCCTTAGTGAAAAGCTAGCCACCGAGCCATAAACAGCGTCGGCTCCGTATTCAAGGGCGATTTTAAGTTTTGTTAAATTTCCAGCTGGAGATAAAAGCTCAGGCCTTTTTAGCACTATTTTTTACCTAGACTTTCTATCAAGGCTTCGATGTCGTCGTTGCTGACTAGGTTTTCTGTTGTTGTATCACCAGCGATATGAACAGCAGAGCCCACGCGTTTATCATCATCGATACGACCTTCAAACAAGGTATTCATATATTTGCTAAGTGCCCTCATAACGTTGATAACACGTTCGATCTTTTGTCTGTGGATGTCTTGATACTGCATCATATCCATAGCCATCATGATCTCATCTTGTCCCATTTGTAAATTTGAGATGATGTTATCGATCGTGCCAAGAAGCGAGTTGTTTTTCTCCAAAGCTTCGCTAAATGCAGCGATATTTGGAAATTTCTCACTTAGTGTCGTAAATAGTTCAACGTTTGAGTTTATCGCGTCTTTTAGGCTGTTTGAGTCGCTCTCAGCGTCCATAAAAAAGTTATTTATCGTCTCAAGCTTGTCAAACATCTGAGTAGCTTTCTCTTCGCTATCTCTTGTCACATCGTCAAGCTGATGTACCATTTTATGGTCTTCAGTCGGTGGTGGTGGTGGCCAAACGCCGTCCGCGCTCACTCTGTAGTTTTCGCTCTGTTTTGAGCTACTCTCTGACTTTGCTTGTGGCTCATCTGCTTTAGCACTCATTGCCTCTGCAACTTCTGCTACCTCGTCTGTTTCCTCTTTGACGTCCGCGACCTCTTGGCTGGCATCTTTAGTATCACCTAAATCATCCTCTAATCCGCCCGCCATAAGCGCGTCAAGTTCCTCTTGGGTCATAAAAGCTCCTAATAAAATTTGCCTTGATTATATAGGATTTAAATAAAAAGAAAGTTTAAAAAGTATGTGTTTATCTTTAAATTTATCAAATTTTATGTAGCATTTTTGAAAAATAAACGACTTTAAAAGGCTAAAAATGACCGTCGATCTTCACAACCACACACCTCTTTGCAACCACGCAGTTGGCGAACCGCTAGAATTTGTGAGATGCGCCATAAAAGCTGGCACAAAATACTTTGGCTTTAGCGATCACGCGCCGATGAACTACGATGAAGCTTATAGGATGAAATTTGAGGAGATGCAAAGCTACGAAGACGAAATTTTACGTTTAAGAGATGAATTTAGCGGCGAGATAGAAATTTTACTTGGTTATGAGATGGACTTTTTAGATGGCTTTATGGACGAGCGAGTTTTTGCTAGAAAGGTTGATTATCTAATAGGCTCTGTGCATTTTTTTAACGGCTGGGCGTTTGACAATCCTGAATTTATCGGCGGTTACGAGGGCAAAGACTTGGATCAAATTTGGCAGGAGTATTTTGACCACATAGAAAGATCAGCTAGACTTGGTAAATTTGACATCATGGGACACATCGATCTTTTAAAGCTATTTAAATTTTTACCCAAAAAAGATGTCAGGATCCTAGCCAAAAACGCCATAAAAGCGATAAAAGAGGCAAATTTGGTAGTCGAGATAAACGCAGCTGGCTTTAGAAAGCCTATCGGCGAGCAATATCCAAGCGTAAATTTACTTGAACTAATCGCCGAAAATGACATCACCATCACCTTTGGCTCAGACGCTCACGCCAAAGAAGATATCGGTAAAAACGGCGAAATTTGCGAGCAGATAGCTAGAAATTTGGGATATTCAAAGTGTGCGATATTTAAAAATAGAGATAGAAAATTAGTAAAATTTTAGTTTGGGGTCAAATAAAATATAAAAATAATCTTAAATATAAAATTTTGTGATACAATACGAAAATTAAAAACCAGAAGGAGATAAAAAATGGGAAAATTTGTCCAAAACATCGATCATTTTTTTGATTTTTGCAAAGAAAATGAAGTTAAATTTGTAGATTTTAGATTTACCGATCTAAACGGCGCTTGGCACAGCATAAGCTACAACATAAAAGCTGTTACAAAAGAGAATTTCACAAACGGTATCCCAATGGACGCTAGCTCGATGAACGGCTGGCAGCCTATCGACAAGAGCGATATGATAATGAAGCCAGAAGCGACATCTGCGTTTTTGGACCCATTTACCTCTGACATCACAGTCGTTGTTTTTTGCGATATCTACGACATTTACAAAGGTCAAATTTATGAAAAATGCCCTCGCTCGATCGCAAAAAGAGCGATGCAATATGTAAAAGATAGCGGACTTGGCGATGAGGCATATTTTGGCCCTGAGAATGAATTTTTTGTATTTGACAACGTCAAAATCATCGACAGCCCAAACTGCGCGATGTATCAAGTAGATAGCGAAGAAGGCGAGTGGAACGACGCTGCGGACTTTAAAGATAGCTACAACACAGGTCACCGCCCACGCAGAAAAGGCGGCTACTTGATGACTCAGCCAATCGACAGTATGGTCGATCTAAGAGCTGAAATGATGCAAGTTTTAGAGCAAGTTGGCCTTGAAGTATTTTTAGGACACCACGAAGTCGCACAAGGTCAAGGCGAGATCGGCGTGAAATTTGGCAACCTAGTCGAGGCTGCTGATAACGTTCAAATTTACAAATACGTCGTTCGCATGGTCGCTCACCTAAACGGCAAGACAGTTACATTTATGCCAAAACCGCTTTATGGTGACAACGGCAGCGGCATGCACGTGCATCAATCAGTCTGGAAAGATGGCAAAAATTTATTCTACAAAGAGGGCAACTACGCAAATTTAAGTGACTTTGCAAGGCACTACATCGGCGGCGTTTTAAAACACGCAAGAAGCGTTGCAGACTTCACAAATCCAAGCAGAAACAGCTACAAACGCCTAATCCCAGGCTTTGAAGCGCCATCTTTCCTAACCTACTCGTGCCAAAACCGCTC